>NZ_FMXF01000004.1:0-290424 GCF_900103435.1 Sinorhizobium sp. NFACC03 | reverse complement strand
TAACCTCGAACGTCCAGCCTTGCCGGGCGCAATACAGTTCCAGAACCTGCGTCTGGCGCGCGAGGTCGTCCTTCTGCTCATGGCTGGACACACGGGCATAGGCGACGGTCTTGCGGCGCGACGGCTGTGCCGCCCGAAAGCGTTCCGGCAGGAGCTTCGCCAGGTCATACCGACGATGCCCACCCGCCGTATGCTGCGCCAACAACCGGCCTTCTGCCTCCCAGCGCCGCAGCGTCGTGATTGACACCCCCAGCGCCTGAGCCGCTTCGCCTATGCTGACCAACCTCTCCATTTTGGAAAGTATGATTCAGGTATGGAGAGATCTCAAGCGAACTGTTTCAGCCCCAATCCCGAAGACAAGCGCGCACTCTACAGTACCGCTGGCGTCGACGACTACGACACGCTGCATGCGCGCTATCACCCGTTTTTCCGCCGCTTCTCGGAAGCCCACGGTTATCGCGACGTGCTGCTCGCCAATCTCAGCGGTGACGTTGTCTACTCCCTCAACAAGAAGGGCGATTTTGCCGTCAGCCTCAAGGACGGCTCCTGGAAGGACACGGGGCTCGGCCGCATCTTCCGCGAAACCGCCGAGGGAACAGACAAGGGCAAACTGGCCTTTGCGTCCTACGAGGCCTATGCACCGCTCGTCGGCAGCCCCGCGACGTTCATCGCCATCCCGCTGAAATCGATCGCTGGCAAGATCGGTACCTTGATCCTGGAGATGCCGGACGCACGCATCGGAGAGATCGTCGGCAACCGCACGGGCCTTGGCGAGACTGGCGAAACGATCCTTCTCGACGGCCACGGATTTTTCCTCACTGACAGCGCCACCACACCCGACAACGATATCCTTAAGACCCGGGTCTCGCCGGACCACCGGCGGAAGATGTCATCGTCAGCAGTAGGCTCGCCGATTTCCGCGGCGAGGAAGCGCAGATGGCTGCCACAAGCCTCGATGCTTTCGGCACTCGCTGGACCATGGCCGCGGTCATGACGTCACGGGAAGCCTTTGCCGCCGTCACCGCCTTGCGCAACTGGACGCTCGCGACGGCTCTGGCCGTCCTCGCGGCAGCGCTGGCAATTTCCATCTGGTATTCACGCCGGCTGACGCGCCCGATCACCGGCCTCGTTCAGGACATGAGCCAACTCGCCGACGGCGACACGACGATCGGCGGCGTCGGCCGGAACCGCAAGGACGAGATCGGTGACATGGCCCGTTCCGTCCTCGTCTTCCGCGACGCGCTTCTCGATCGCGCCCGCCTTGAAACCGAGGCGGCGCGATATGACCCAGTCCGAGGTGTCGCGCCAGATCAACGAGGCCGTAGAGATGCTGGCGTCGGGCCTCGAACGGTTGTCGCAAGGCGACCTGACCGCACGCATCGACCGACCCTTCGGCGCCGGTTTCGACCGTCTGCGCTCGGACTTCAATCTGTCGCTGGAAAGCCTTGCCGTCACGCTTGGCGACGTGAAGGCGAGAAGCGCTGAGATCGACGGCGAGACCGGCGAGATGCGCGACGCCATCGGCCAACTCGCCAAGCGCACCGAGCATCAGGCGGCGACGTTGGAGGAAGCAACTGCGGCCCTGAGCGCAATTACCGCCGCCATCGGGCGCACTGCCGAACACGCCTCATCGGCCACGACGATCGCCGCTGCGGCTAAAGCGAGCTCCGACCGCTCCGGTCAGGTGGTGATGAACGCCGTCGGCGCCATGGCCCAGATCGAGAAGGGATCGGTCGCCATTTCCCAGATCATAGGCACCATCAACGACATCGCGTTTCAGACCAACCTGCTGGCCCTGAATGCGGGGGTCGAAGCGGCCCGTGCCGGCGAAGCGGGCAAGGGCTTTGCGGTCGTCGCGCATGAAGTGCGGGAGCTCGCACAGAAATCCGCTCTCGCCGCCAGGGAAATCAAGGCGATCATCACCGCGTCCGCAGAGGAAGTGACGAAGGGCGTTTCGCTGGTTCGGGTGGCAGGCGATGCGCTCGACGAGATCTCCGGCCAGATCCATGCCATCAACGAGCAGACACAGCAGATTGCCGGCGACGCGCGCGACCAGGCGAACGACCTGCAGCACATCAACCAGACCATGCTGTCGCTCGACGCGGTGACGCAGCAGAACAATGCGATGGTTGAAGACAGCACGGCCATGACCCATCGGCTCTCAAGCCAGGCATCCGGCCTCTTCGATCTCGTCGAGCGCTTCCGCACGACATCCGGCGTACGCAACCAGACGGAGACCGACACGCGCACGGGGCCGCGCGCTGTCGCGGTCCGTATCGGAAGGCGAGATCAGCTCGCCTTGGCAAGCGCCACGGCGTCGGCGCCAGCCGGGAAATGGAGCTGGCCGGACAGATCGTTCGCCGCCTGCCAAACAGCCTCTGCCACATCGGTCTCGGTCGTGACCAAGGGCGGGGCGGCAAACTGCGCGAAGATGGGTGCGGCGAAATCCGCATAGGCCGCCGGGATCAGATCCTCGACGCGCATAGTGGTGTTGTGGGCGAAGCGGGTGGTCGGCGCGTAGCCGGGCTCGACCAGTTTGACCCTGACGTTGAAAGCTTCCAGTTCGTGGGCGAGCGAGCCGGTGAAGCCGGCGATCGCCGTCTTGCTGGCGGTATAGGCTGCGGCGAGCGGCATGGAAGCAAGCGTCACGGTGGAAGTGACGTTGACCACGACGCCCGATCGGCGGGCGCGAAACTGCGGTATCACCGCCTGGGTCATCGCCATCACACCGAAGGTATTGGTGTCGAAAACCTTGCGGATATGGGACATCGGGGTCGCCTCGAAGGCGCCCACCACGCCGATGCCGGCGTTGTTAACAAGCACATCGATCGGGCCGGCTTCCTCAATCGCAGCCGCGATGCTGTCGCGATCGGTGACATCAAGAGCCAGGACACGCAACCGGTCGGAGTTCGGCAGAATGTCTCGCCGCGGTCGGCGCATCGTGGCGATCACGTTCCAGCCCTCGGTATGAAAGCGCCGCGCCGTCTCCAGCCCGTAGCCGGAGGAGCAGCCGGTAATCAGTACTGTCTTCATCGCGATTTCCTGTCAGTTGTTTCGATGGAAAAGAGATATCGTCTCCGCTCTGGACGCTCTACGGCTTGAAGTCCTGATTTCATTTGCTATCGTCCTGACATGGTCGATCCACTCTCGCAACTCATTCAGCTTCTTCGTCCGCGCACGGTCTTCACCAAGGGTATCAGCGGCGCCGGCCGCTGGGCCGTGCGTTATGCCGATTTCGGGCAGCCGAGCTTCTGCACCGTCATCGAGGGGGCTTGCCGGCTGGCTGTCGACGGCGAGTTACCGGTCACATTGGAGGCCGGAGATTTCGTGCTGCTGCCGGCAACACCGGGTTTCACCCTTTCGGGGTTCGATCCGGTTCAGCCGACCTTCATCGACCCCAAGGGGATGCCGGCGCCGACCGGCGAGGTTCGCCACGGCAGGCAACATGGTGAACCGGACGTGCGCCTGCTCGGCGGCTATTTCGTCCTCGACTCACCCGATGCCGCACTGCTGGTGTCGCTGCTGCCGGCATTGATGCATCTGCGCGGGATCGACCGACTTTCGACACTCGCGTGTCTGGTTGGCGAAGAGGCGCGTGACGAACGGCCAGGCCGGGACCTGGTGCTGGCGCGGCTTGTGGAAATCATGCTGATCGAGGCCCTTCGGTCCATCCAGGGAGAAAGCGCTACACCCGGCCTTTTGCGTGGCCTCGGAGACGCGCGGCTGGCGGCGGCCATTCGGCAGATCCACGCCGATCCGGCCCATGCCTGGACGGTGGCGGAACTCGCGAGCGAGGCGGCACTCTCCCGCTCCGTGTTCTTCGAGCGCTTTACCCGCGCTTTTGGCGTGCCGCCGATGGAATATCTGCTCGTCTGGCGCATGGCGCTCGCCAAGGATCTGCTGCGGCAACGCGACGTCGATCTCGCCTCCGTCGCCGCACGTGTCGGCTACAGTTCAGCCAGTACCTTCAGCACAGCCTTCAGCCGTCATGTTGGACAGCCGCCAAGCCGTTATGCACGCATGGCTGATGCTTAGCGGCGGCCATGCCTCGCACTTCGTAAGAAATCGCTCAAATGCCGAAGGCGGCCACATTTACACCCTGCTCGCTCGCCTATAGAGGCCTCCCACCAACAGCGAACCGTAACTCATGCTCCGACGCCTCTATGATTGGACGATGTCGCTCGCGACACGAGAAACCGCCATTGTCTGAGATCTGCTCCTTATCCCGATGGCGCTGGCGCGCCCGGAGCGGGCGTGGCGCTACGCGCTTGTGGCCACCATCGCGTCGGTGCTCGGGGGTGTCGCCGGCTGGTATCTCGGCCATTATGCCTTCGATACGCTGGCAAGGCCGCTGCTGGAGTTCTACGACAAGCTCGACACGTTCGAGCATCTGAAGGCGTCGGTCGACTCTGAAATGCTGGCATTGCTGCTCGTGACCTCAGGCCTGGCGCATCTGCCGCCGATCAAGGTCGTGACCATCCTTTCGGGCGCGGCCAATATCAACCTCGGCTTCTTCATCGTGTCGGCGATCGTTGCACGTGGCGCGCGCTTCTTTCTGCTTGCCTGGCTGCTGCGCCGCTTCGGCGAGGAGATCCGTGATTTTCTTGAGCGGCGGCTGAGCGCGTTGGCCGGTGGGGCGGCGGCGATCCTGATCTGCCTCTTTGCCGCCCACCGCCTTTTCTACTGATATTTGTACCGCCCGCCTCTTCTGGCGGCCGGCATTGTGGGGAGGTTACGCCCTTCCCGGACCGGCCATGGGCAAGGACAGCGGCGCGAGCGTCTGCATTCCGCGGCCCTTTGGGTCGTTTGCGGGCGCCTTCCGGCAGGCGTAGTCCTGTGCCTCCTGCAGCTTCGTAAGCGCTCCATCGTAGTCGATCAGGGTTGGCCGTCCGCCGCTGACGACGCAGGTTCCGTCGACATAGACCCGCTCGATCGCCCGCTCGGCTGCACAATGCAGGAGATTGCGCAGCGGATCGTAGACCGGCTGCATCGCGTGGTGGCGAAGATCGACCACGAGAAAATCCGCCTTGGAGCCGACGGCGATGCGGCCGATGTCATCACGGCCGAGCGCCCTGGCGCCGGCGATGGTCGCAGCCTCCAGGATATCACCGGTCGCGACATCGAAGACGGACTTGCCGGACAGTCGTGCACAGATCATCGCCTGGCGCATTTCTTCCAGCATATTGAAGGGATAGCTGTCGGTTCCGAGCGCGACGTTGACGCCGGCCCGACGGTAGCGGCCGACCGATTCCAGCGCCATGCCGCTGCGCGAGAAGGTGACCGGGCAGTGCGCGACGGTCGTCTGGCGATCGGCCAGAAGACGTAGGTCGATCTCCGTGCGCTGGCGCGTCCACGAATGGCTGTCGACGAAGATGCAATGTCCGAGGATCAGGTCCTTGCCAAGCAAGCCCAGTCTTTCGAGATATTGCACGGCCGTCAGTCCGTGCCGGCGCAACAGTTCCTCGTGCTCGGCCATGGTCTGGGCGGCGTGAATGGTGACCGGAACGCCGCGCTTGCGCGCCGCCGCCACCGCATCCTGTAGCAGTTCCGGCGAGCAGGTCTCGATCTGTGATGGCGCGACGACGCCGCCAAGCCGACCGGAGGGGTGCGCTGTCGCGGCATCGACGACCTCCAGAGCCCGCGCGAAAGCGTCGCGCCCACGCGCCTTGTCCCAGCGGAAATCGAGACGGTGGCTGTCTTCGACATGCCACTGCGCCTCGCGGAAGCCCGGCGCGACGAAGGCGCGTGCGCCGCTTCGCGCGAGCGTCGGCAGCCAGCTTTCATGCGGGCCGGCAATATCGAGCAGCGTGGTGACGCCGCTGCGCATCAGGTCGCCGACCATGACGGTCAGCGACGCCTCGATCGCGTCGTCGTCGATCTCCAGAAGACTGGAGTATTCGTAGAGCGCATTGCCCCAAAGGGCTGCCGTGCCCATGTCCTCGAAGATGCCCTTGGAGATCGGCTCTTCGCCGGAGTGGCAATGGACATTGACGAAGCCCGGCATGATCATCCGGTCACGGCCGGAACTCTCGCTGTCGAACGGACCTTCGTGGTGACCGCCGACATGGACGAAGCCCTTGTCGTCATAGGCGATGTCGGCGTTGTGCAGATAGACGTGGCCATCGCGCTCGCTGTCAAAGGCGACGAGCGTGTGCACATTGCGGATGACATGGATCTCTTTAGTCATGCGAGGTCCTGAAGTATTGTTCGAGGAAACGGCTGTAAGCTCCCATGAGAGCACTAAAAATGAAATAGACGACGGCCGCGAAGACATAGCCTTCCAGAACCGCGATGCCCTGCCATTCCGGATCGCGCATGGCGGTGCGCACGGTATCGAGGAAGTCGAGCAAGCCGACGATGGTCACCAGCGTCGTGTCCTGGAAGAAGCCGATGAAGAGGCTGACGAGCGGCGGGATGACCTTCTTCAACGCCTGCGGCAGCACGATCTGGCGCATGATCTGCCAGTAGTGCAGACCGAGCGAGTGTCCGGCCTCCACCTGCCCGTTGGGCACCGCCTGCAAGCCGCCACGGACGATCTCGGCGATATAGGCGGCGGCAAAGAGGATGATCGCCACCTGTGCGCGGATGAGCTTATCGATGGTGATACCATCGGGCATGAACAGCGGCAGCATGACCGTTGCCATGAACAAGATGCTAATCAATGGCACGCCGCGCACGATCTCGATGAAGCTCACTCCCAGGATGCGGATGGCCGGAAGGCTGGAGGCGCGGGCGAGTGCAAGCGCAATCCCAAGCGGCAGCGCGCAGGCAAGGCCGATGAAGGAAAGCATGAAGGAGAGCGGCAGTCCGCCCCATTGCGTCGTCGGCACGACCGTCAGACCAAAGAACCCGCCCGCCATCAGCACATAGAGCATCGGCAGGACGACGGCCATCCAGGCGATCAACAGCGCCCGCCCCCAGACCTTCGGGACCATCGAGACGACACAGGCGCCGAGAAACAAGAGCATCGCCGTCAGCGGCCGCCATTGCTCCTCGAACGGATAGAAGCCGAAGAAGATGTAGCGCATCTTCGCCGACAGGAACGGCCAACAAGCGCCATTCGTCACCTTGCATTCCGCCGGCGTGCCGACAAAGGTGGCGTCGATGAACAGCCAGCCGATCGCCAGTTTCGCAACAGCGAAAATCGTGCCGAGGCACAGGATGGTGATCAGCGCGTTGCCCGGCGTTCCGAAATAGGCGCTGAGCCAGCGACCTTTCGATGCCGGTGGCGCTTCGCGATGGGACGTAAGCGATGCGTCGCCGATGAGGGTATCGATCTGTGTCATTGCTCAGCGCTCCCTTAGCGCGACCTTGGCATTGTACCAGTTCATCACCAGCGAGATTAGGATCGACAGCCCGAGATAGACGCCCATGAAAATGGCAATGGATTCAATCGCCTGCCCGGTCTGGTTCATGATCGTGTTCGAAACCATCACCAGGTCCGGGTAGCCGATGGCGATCGCGAGCGAGCTGTTCTTGAAGACGGTCAGATAGGTGTTGGTTAGAGGCGGGATGATGATCCTCAGCGCCTGCGGCAGGATCACCAGCTTCAGGGTGCGCGCGCGTGACAGACCAAGCGCCGTCGCGGCCTCCCACTGTCCCTTGCTGACCGCCTGGATGCCGGCCCGGACGATCTCCGCAACGTTGGCCGACACGCTGAGCGTCAGCCCGAGGAGAAGCGCCACGAACTCCGGGCGCAGATGATAGCCGCCGCTCAAGCGGAACCGGCCGAGCTCAGGCACATCCCAGGTGACGGAAATGTTGGCGAGCAGCAATGCTGCCAGGAGCGGCAGAAGAAGCGCGATCGTCGCGATCAAGGCAATCGGTCTGTCCTTGCCGGTGACGACGCGCCTGCGGCCGAGAATCCGTGCAACGGAAGCGGCCGCAACGATGCCGACAACGAGAGCCGTGACCATTGCCGAAAATCCGCTCTCCCAGTGCAGGGCGGGCATGACCAGGCCGCTGTTCGACAGGAACACACCCGGAAGCATCTGGATCGCCTGCTTGACCGGCGGAAAGGTGGAGATGATCAGCGAATACCAGAGCAGCAGGTAGAGCAGCAGCGGCACGTTGCGGAGCGCTTCCACATAGGCAAGCATCAGCCGTGACAGCATGGGATTGTGCGACAGCCGCCCGATGCCGACCAGCAGACCGAGAATAGTGCCCAGCAGTGCCGCGAGCAGCGAGACTTTGACCGTATTGGCAATGCCGACGAGGATCGCACGGCCGATCGGATCGGTCGGCTCGTAGGTGATCGCGGTTTCCGTGATGACGAAACCGGCCTGGCGCGCCAGGAAGCCGAAACCGGTCGCGATATCCTGCTTGGCAAGATTGGCGCTTGCGGTGCTGAACATCACCCAGGCGATGAGCAGCACGACGCCGACGGCGATCACTTGATAGAGATAGGCGCGAATGCGCGCATCATAAAACAGGGGCATCGGCACCCGTCCCTTGGGCAGGATCTACAGCGCCGCGGGTCTTGCCGGGCGCAGAGGTCGCTTTGGCACTTTGAATTTCTGCAGCAGAAAGGTAGGCCCGCGCTTGAGCGCGGGCCTGTCAATCCTCAACGGAACGGCGGTGCGTAGAGCAGGCCACCCTCGCTCCAGCGCGTGTTCGGGCCGCGTGTCAGGCCGAGAGCGGTCTTGGTGCCGAGGTTGCGCTCGAACACTTCACCATAGTTTCCCACACCCTTGATGATGTTGTAGCCCCACTTGTTGTCGAGGTTCAGCATCTTGCCGAGTTCTTCATTGACGCCGAGCATGCGCTGGATCTCCGGATCCTCGCTCTTGGCCATCTCGTCGACATTGGCCTGGGTGATGCCGCGCTCCTCGGCCGCCATCAGCATCCAGGCGGACCAGGATACGATGTCACGCCAGTTGGAATCGTTCTGGCGAACAGCAGGCGCCAGCGGCTCCTTGGAGATGGTTTCCGGCAGAACGACGTAATCATCCGGGTTGTTGGCAACGGCGCGGATCGAAGCGAGGTCCGAACGGTCGGACGAGATCGCTTCGCAACGGCCTGAGAAGAAGGCGTTGCGGTTTTCGTCCGGGTTTTCAAAGACGACCAGTTCGAACTTGCCGCCGATAGAACGGAAGAAGTCGCTGAGGTTCTGCGCGGTCGTGGTGCCCGGCAGCGTGCAGATCGCGGCATCCGTCAGTTCCTTGGCGCTGTTGACGCCGAGCGATTTCGGCACCATCAGCCCCTGGCCGTCGTAGAAGACTGTCGGCCCGAAATCGAGGCCAAGCGAGACTTCGCGCGAGAAGGTAAGGGTCGTCTGGCGCGACAGCATGTCGATCTCGCCGGACTGGAGCGCCTGGAAGCGCGTATTGATGTTCGTCAGGACGAAATCGACCTTTTCCGGATCGCCGAAAACGGCGGCGGCCACGGCACGGCAGACGTCGACGTCGAAGCCCCCCATGTGACCCTTGGCATCCGCGGTGGCAAAGCCCGGCGTGCTCATCGAGACGCCACAGATCAGCTTGCCGCGCGCCTTGACCGTTTCAAGCGTCGTCGCCGCGTTCGCAGACGTTGCGGCCACAAGCCCGACCGCGATGCCCGCAACGGTCGCGCCAAGCTGTAGGATTCTGTTTTTCATGAATTCCCTCCCTTTGGTTTTCCTTGTCCTGATCGGTCCTGGTCATGCGGTCCTCATCGCACGCCTCCTCCCGAACCGATCGACACCAACCCGTAATTGTCAGCGCCATCAATTGCATACGATAGACGGATACAAACATCAACATGATTGTATACAATATTGACGACGAAATATTCGGACGTTATCGAAATGCAGGACATGTTTGGCCGATCCTCGATCGGCCCGTCGGGGGAGGCAACCTTGTCTGAGAAATCGAGCCGCAGCGACGTCGTCTACAGGCTCCTGCGCCAGGCCATCCTGGAGCAGGCATTAAGGCCGGGAACGAAGCTTGCCGAAGACACGATCGCCGATCATTTCAAGGTCAGCCGTACCAGCGTTCGCGCGGCCCTGGTACGGCTGAACGCCGAGGGCATCGTCGATCTCAGAGCCAACAAGGGCGCCTGCGTGGCGGAGCCGACGCTGGAAGAAGCCCGCGATATCTTCGCGCTAAGGCGCATGCTGGAAGCCGAAGTGATCCGCCGGCTGGTGGCCGATCTCGGCAGCGCCGAGGTCAAGCGGCTGGAGCAGCACGTGAAGGAGGAAGAAGCAGCCCTTTCCGATCACGGCCCGCTTTCGATCCGCCTCGCAGGCGAATTCCACATCCTGCTCGCCGAACTCACGGGCTCGCAGGCCCTGGCGCGCTTTGTCCGCGAGATCGTCTCGCGCTGCTCGCTGATCCTAGCGCGTTTCGCCCGGCTGCATTCTCCGGAATGCGCAGTCGACGAACATGTGCAGATCATCCGCGCGCTGCAGTCGCGCGACACCGCCACGGCAGAGCGGATCATGCTCGAGCATCTCCACGCCGTCGAACTGCGCGCCGAACTCGATATCGACAAGACCGAGCCGGATATCTCCGCCGTTCTGCAACGTTACGCCCGCAAAGGCTGACGCTGCCTGTCGCCGTCGGGTAGTGCCGACGGTCGAGGATACGACGTTCTCAAGTCGATCTGCGGCACCAACTGTCGCGCGGCAAGAATCCAGACGCGATATCTGCCTCCAATATCCTGCAACGATACCGGTGCGCCGGGCGGGTCTTGCAAGAGAGGGAGTGAGCCATGCCAAGAGAACTGGAATTCATGAGCCAACAGGTGGCCGCAGGGCGGCTGTCGCGACGGGAGTTTCTTGGGCGCGCCGCAGCGCTCGGCGTTACGGTCGCGTCGGCGAACCTGCTGCTCGGCCAGGCAGCCCGAGCGGCCGGGCCTGTAAAAGGGGGAACACTGAAGGCCGGCCTCGTCGGCGGGGAGTCGACGAACAGCCTCGACCCCGCGACATGGGCAAGCCAGGTCCCCTACACACTTGGGCGCTGCTGGGGAGAACAGTTGCTCGAGGTATCTCCGGCCGGCGAGATCGAATATCGGCTCGCCGAATCCTATGAGGCAACACCCGACGCCAAGACCTGGCGCTTCAAGATCCGCAAGGACGTCACCTTTCACAACGGCAAGGAACTGACCCCGGCGGACGTGGTGGCGACACTCGAGCGTCACGGCGATGCAGATTCCAAGTCGGCGGCCTTGCCCTTCGTCCAGGAATTCGAGACGATCAAGGCAGATGGCGACAGCGTCGTCATCACGCTTCGCCAACCGAACGCCGACCTGCCCTATGTCGTCAGCGATTATCACCTGATGATCCAGCCAAATGGTGGCAAGGACGATCCGACGGCGGGCATCGGCACCGGGCCTTACAAGGTGGTCTCCAATGAGCCGGGCGTGAAACACATCGCCGAACGCCACGAAGGCTATTGGGGGTCCGCCGAGCGCGGCCATGCCGACCAGATCGAGATCGCCGTCATCAACGATTCGACGGCACGCACCGCCGCCCTGCAGAGCGGCCAGATCCATATGATCAACCGCATCGAGCCCAAGGTTGTGGCCCTGATCCAGCGTCTGCCGGGCGTCGTCATCCGCAACGTGCCGGGCAAGGGTCACTACGTCTTCATCGCCCACTGCAACACGACACCCTTCGACAACAACGACCTGCGCCTGGCGCTGAAGTACGCCGTCGACCGCGAAGAGATGGTCGCCAAGGTGCTCGCCGGCTACGGCACCGTCGGCAACGACACGCCGATGATCAAGGGCTATCCGCTCTTCGACAACGACATCGAACAGCGGGCATTCGATCCGGACAAGGCAAAGTTCCACTACAAGAAGTCCGGCCACAGCGGTTCGGTTCTGCTGAGAACTTCGGACGTCGCCTTCCCAGGCGCCGTCGACGCGGCGCAGCTTTTCCAGATGAGTGCCGCCAAATGCGGGATCACCATCGACCTGAAGCGCGAACCGGGCGACGGCTACTGGTCGGATGTCTGGAACAAGCAGCCCTTCAGCATGTCCTACTGGACCGGGCGGCCGACGCAGGATCAGGTCTATTCCATCGCCTACCTATCGAAGGCAGAGTGGAACGACACGCGCTTCTTCCGCGAGGATTTCGACAAGCTGATCTTCACTGCGCGCGGAGAACTCGACACAGCCAAGCGCAAGGCGCTCTATCGCCAGTCGGCGATGATTTTGCGTGACGAGGGCGGGGTCATCGTGCCGATGTTCAACAACTACATCGACGCAACGAGCGACAAGGTCGGCGGCTGGGTCGACGATCCGAACGGCGAACTGATGGGCGGCCACGCGCTGACGAAATGCTGGCTCAACGCCTGAGTTCGAATGGGAGGCCGAAGGTCATCACCGACCTTCGGCTTTCAGAATGTTTGACGCAGCGACAGCATGCCGTCGCTTGCGAGTTCCACCTCGATCTCGTGATAGCGATCAAGCGTCAGGTGCGGAGTACCTTCCGCAGCCGCGTGTGCGCCGGTAACGACGACGACGTCGGCGCCGGCAGCGAGACCGGCAAGAATGCCAGCGGGTGCGTCTTCGAAGACCAGGCAATCCTCCGGACGCACACCCAGGCGCTCGGCAGCCATCCGGTAGCCCTGCGGATCGGGTTTGCCGACGGAAACATCTTCGCCCGTAATCATCAACTGCGGCGTTGGGATGCCGGCGGCAGCAAGGCGGCGCACTGCCAAGTCCAGCGGCGCGGACGTGACGATCGCCCATTTTTCCGGCGGTAGTGAATTCAGGAAGGCAACGGCACCGGGAATTTCGACGATGCCCTCGACGTCGGCGATCTCTGCGAGCGCCAGATCAAAGGCTTCCCTTTCCGGATCGACATCGGGCAGTTCGAGGTTGCGGATCGTATCAACAGCACGGACGCCGTGAACGGTCTTTATGAACTCGATCGGATCGATCCCGTTGCGCACCGCCCAGGCGCCCCAGACGCGCTCGACGACGGCCATGGAGTTCAGCAGAGTGCCATCCATATCGAACAGCAGGGCAGCAAAATTCTTCGTGAACACGGATGAAGGCGCGGCGTCCAAGGCAATCCCCTGAGGTGGTGAAACGGGCGGCAGCAACATCGCCCTATGGAGAAGGCACACCTACTACCGGACGGCCGGACGCACAATGACATTTGCGCCGCAACCGCCAGCGATGTCGCTCAGCTTGCGGCCTGGATTTGCGTCGTCATGAGGAAATCGATCGGGCCACCGGGCTGATCGTCATCGAAGACGGCACAGGACAGCACGCCACTGAAGACGGCGCCGGAATCGACATTAGTCCGGTTTCCGATCGTGCGCGGATTGGCCATGCTGGGTGTATGCCCATGGCAGAGATGTCTTCCAAAGTACTCGCCCGAATAGTCCTCTGGTCGCCGGATCCAGAGGAAGATCTCATCGCCTTGCTGTTCGAGCGGCAAGGTCTCATCGATACCCGCATGCACGAAAATGCGATGCCGTTCGACAAGGATCGTGGGAAGCTCCTTGATCCACTTCAAATGCCGACCGGGAACGACGCCATTGTAGGAGACCAGCGTCTCCTGGCCACCGTTCATGAGCCACCAATCAACGTCGCTCTCGCCGCTGCTGGCGCCCCATAACATCTCTTCATGGTTGCCCTTGAGTGTCAGCCAGGTCCAACCGGGTTTTGACGGGCCGGCCATGACCAACTCGACGACACCGCGGCTGTCCGGCCCCCGGTCGATCAAGTCGCCGAGAAAAATGACCCTGCCCGCCGGTGCATAGGTTTCAATCTCGCGCAAAAGCACACGCAACTGGTCGAGGCAACCATGAATGTCGCCGATAGCGAAGGTGAGTTGCCGGCCGGCCATGCGTCTACTCTCCACACATACTCCAAACCCTCGAACCGGGCGGATCCGAGGGAAAATATCAATAAATCAAAACACTATAACAAGTCTTTCGTCGAAACGTATGCGCGCGATATCGATTGAAAGAACCGACTCACGTCAAACTGCCCGACAATTTTTCCGGTAGTCCGCCGAGATGGCCGAAACTGGGCGGAGGTACGCCTTCGAGCGAAATCGCGAAAGCCGTATTCGCCGTCACTCGGAACAGGCGGCATCGTCGCTGAGCCCTCAGCGGCGGGAATGGCCCTTTGCGATCGTCGAAGTGGCGATCGATACCGGGTCGCTCGCCGGAAATGTATCTTCAAGCCCCTCTTCGAGCTGCTCTTCCATCGCGTCCCGATCATGCGCCCGACGTGCATTCGGCAGCGGTCCGCGAAAGGCCCCCTTCGCACCGCCCGCAGCCTGAAGCGCTTCGTCTGCGTCGAGCGCCGTTCTGAGCATATCCTTTGCTTTTGCGATGGCGTTGAGCCGGTTCAAGGAGCCGGCATCATCCTGCGGGCACATCACGGTCACCACTTCCCCGCCATCGCCGACGAACTCGACGCTAAATCCGGCTCGACCGCCTCTTTCTGGGGAAACCTGTATACCGACGACGCGCATCTAACCCTCCTGCGTACGGATTGGCGCCTCTGTCCACCGGACTGATATGGCAAAAAGGGTCGCCGACCGTCCGCGCGGAGTCGAGGACATGTAAGCAAGGAAGCGTCGAAACGCGCTTTTGTTCCGAGACCCTGGAAAAATCGCCGCAACCGGTGGCGGTTGCGCTCAGAGTGCGCCCGGCAATGCGACGGCGCGCGTTGTATTGGCCGGCAGATCGTTGGCGGTATCTGCCGACTGGAATATCGGGCCACCGGCCGGCTTCCGCGTGCAATTTGCGAAAGCGTCGAGGTCACGTTTGTAGACCTTCGTCTCGACGTTCATCATGCCGAGAACGGTATGGAAAAGATTATCGTGCGACTTCGGCTGTGCCGTGTCCTTGGCGAGACATGCGGTATCGACCCGCATGGCCGCCTGATAGGGCTTCGAAAACCAGGCGACGAACGGCACCTGCGTCTGCTCCCGCGGGGCAATTGCGTAGGGCGCACCGTGAAGATAGATACCGTCTTCGCCGAGCGACTCTCCGTGATCAGACATGTAGATCATCGCGCCCGCCACGCGGTCCTGGTGCTTTTCGAGGAGACGGGCAACACTTGCCAGCACGTAGTCGGTGTAAAGGATCGAATTGTCGTAGGCGTTGGTGATCTCGGCGACCGAGCACTTCATCAGTTCCGGCGTGCGGCAATCCGGCGTGAACCGGCGGAACTTCTCAGGGTAGCGCAGATAGTAGGACGGCCCGTGGCTGCCGAGCTGGTGCAGGACGATAACACTGTTCGATGTTGTCGCCTGGAGCTTCTTGTCGAGTTCGCCGAGGAAGATTTCATCCAGGCATTCGCCGTTCTTGCACAGGGGGCTGTTCTTCTGGTTGGTCATGCTGGCGAAGCTGATGAGATCGGCAATGCCCTTGCTGCCGGTGTTGTTATCCCACCACGTGGTCGAGACGCCGGCACGCGTCAACACGTTCATCAGATTTTCCGTCGAACGGGCCTTCCAGTCGCTGTATTCATTGCGCGGATAGACGGAGAACATGCAGGGAAGCGAAATCGCCGTCGCCGTGCCGCAGCTCGTGGTGTCCGTATAGTTTACGACGCCGAGCGCCTTCAGTTCCGGATTGGTCTCGCGTGCGTAGCCGTTCAAAGAGAAGTTCATTGCGCGCGCGGTCTCGCCGGCAACCACGACAACGACCACCGGCTTGCCGGCCGCCGCAATCCGCGGACCCTGGCGAGCGTCGGTGCCGAGCGGCTGCACGACGATGTTGCGCTCTTTGAAAGTCGAAGCGGCATACCGCATCGCGGCCGAGACCGGCCCCGTCGGATTGAACCGCTTCATCAGGTCCTTGTGCTCGCGGATCACGTAGGCGACGTTCGCGAAATTGGCATAAACCAGCCCGCTGCTGACGACGATGCAGGGGATGATCACCGCAAGGTTGATCGCGGCATTCGCGACGAAGGGGCGACGGCGAACCTTGACCCAGATGACGAGAAGCGAGGGAAGCAAGCCATAGAGCAGCAGGTGCATCGCCAGGCTGCCGGTCAGCAGGTGGCCGGCTTCCGCTTGCGTCGTCACGGCCGCGTTGCCGATCATGTCCTTGTCGATGATGACGCCAAAGGTGTCGATGAAATAGGAGGCCGACGCCGACACCATGATGAAGAAGATCAACACCGGCTTCATCACATATTTGACGGAAGCGGTCGTAAGCCCAGCAAAGGTCAGGAGGCAGAGTGCCGCGCTGAAGGACACAAGCGCCACGACGGAATCGTTGAAATAGGCAAACGTGTGCGTCCAGAAGGAATTGTTGGTGGCGACAAGCAGATAGGCGCTGATGATCGCGCTCAGAGCGATGCTACCGATCTCTGGTCGGCGAATTCTCGAAAAAATCAAAGCGGTCGTCTCCAGCGGCGACTGCACGATCATCTGAGATGGTCAATACAGGCGCAGGCATTCAGTCGAAGCGGAGACCGCAATACGGCCACCTGTTAGTTGCAGCCTCCCCCTCACCGGTCGAGATACGACGTGCAAGCTGTCGAAACCCCGTCAAGATTGCTCATTGACCGCTCCATGCACGCGATGGTGGGTATTGCGACCGGGAGTTGGCAGCCCAAGCGAAAGCCCATATGGTCGACAGCAGCCCCTATAATATCGAGACGATTCAATGCGCTTGCTCCTGGTTGAAGACAGCCCGCGACTGGTCGAACTGGTCGGAGAAACCATGCGGGACGCTGGCTGGCGCCTCGATTCCGTTTCAACCGTTGCGGACGCCGAAACGGCAATCGCGGGGCAGGAGCACGATCTCGTATTGCTCGATCTCGGATTGCCCGACGGCGACGGCTTGTCCCTGCTTCGTCGCCTCCGGCACGACTATCCGGGGCTGCCCGTGTTGATCATCACCGCCAAGGGATCCGTCGACGAGCGAATTGCCGGACTCGATGCCGGTGCCGACGACTATCTCGTCAAGCCATTCCATCATCGGGAGCTTCTCTCCCGTTGCCGTGCGATGCTGAGACGCAACCCGCAAGCGGTCCAGCCGGTGCTGGAGGCTGGCGCCTTGCGCTACGACCCGGCGACCGCAGACCTTACCTGTGACGGCATCGTGGTACCGTTGCCGCCGCGCGAACGTTCGCTGATGGAAATCCTGATGCGAGAAGTCGGCCGCGTCGTGCCGAAGCGCAAACTTGAAACGGCGCTTTCCGAATATGGCCAGGAAATGACGCCCAATGCGCTTGAGCTCGCGGTATCACGCGTGCGCAAGCGCCTGCAGCCGCTTGACACCGGCGTACAGATCGAGACCGTGCGCGGTATCGGTTATCTGCTCAGGCGCGCCTCATGAAACCCCGCAACCCGTCGCTGATCGGCATCGTCGCCCGCCGCATCGTCGCCTTTTCGTTGATCGCCATGGCAATCCAGATCGGCGTCGTCTTTGCCGACTACTGGTTCGACGACGACAAGCTGAGCGTGCTCATGCTCCAGCAGGAAACCGAAAACCTGGTCGGCTATGTCCAGGTCCACGATGGCGTCGTGAGCTACGAACCCAATCACGAGATGCGCGAGCGCTATCAGGACCGCCATGACGACGACGGCTCGATCTTCCTGCGCATCCGCACAGCCTCAGGCGTGATCGCCTATTCGAACTGCACGAGCGAATGCGCCCAGCATTTCCTGCCCGTCAGCATGGATGCACCGCAGTTCTGGAAACGGCTGATCGCTCCCGGAAAGCCCTTCAGCGTTGCCGGCGGCCAGTCTTTCGAACGGAGCGGGACCACCTTGCTCATCGAACTTGCGATCCTCAACGATCCGAACGGCTTCATGTACGGCGCCCTGCTGCATGAGATGTTCGATTCGATGATCGTACCGATGACGCTGATGTTCTGCCTCGTCATCGGTGCGACGATCTGGTCCATTCGCAGCGCTCTGAAACCCGTCGCCATGGCGGCCCAGGCTGCCGATGCGCTGGATCCGCGCGACAGCAATGCACGCCTGCCACTGACGCGGATGCCGCAGGAGATCGCCCGCCTGGTTTCCGCGGTCAATCGCATGCTCACGCGCGTTGCCGATCTCATTCAGTCGCAAAAGCTGTTCTCCTCCTCGATCGCCCACGAGATCCGGACGCCGGTCTCGATCGCCAAGATGGAACTGAGCCGCATCGATGACCCAAGGGCCCGCAATGCCGAAAGGGACCTCGACGCTCTGACCCATATCCTGGAGCAGCTCACCTCTCTGGCGCGGGCCGATGCAGTCGATCCCTCCGCCTACCAGCGCACCAGCCTGTCGCAAATCGGGGCCGCTGTTGCGGAAGCGATCGCGCCGTTCGTCTTCGACCACGACAAGTCGCTCGAATTCGTCGACGAAGGCACGCCGCCGGTGACCGCGATCCCGGCGCTCGTCGAGAACATGCTGCGAAACCTGATCGAGAATGCGGTGAAGCACAATCCGCCGGGCACGCGGATCGTTCTCGCCTGCGGTCCCGGCCCGGTCGTCTCCGTCGAGGACAATGGCAAGGGGCTCGTCGACTTGCCCGAACACCACGAGGATCTCGGCTACGTGAAGAGTTCCGGTCAGCTCGGGCTCGGCCTGAAGATTGTCCGGCGCATCAGCGAGCTCCACCAGGCGACCATCGTGGTCGATACGGCCCCGGAGCGCGGCACCAAGATTTCGATAGATTTCTCTGCCGCGGTCTAGGCTCCGCCAATTCCCCAATCCGGCAGAAAATGCTCCCCATCCCCTTGTGGTCGAGCGCCGTCATTAGGCGCCATGCGCAACCATCTACGCCATATGGCAATATCACAGCCAACCTTTACCTCGCTCTGCCGTGAGCCGCGAACGTTTCGCTGATCCGCCCATGGCCCGGACCGGAGCCGCACAACCGCGCATGATAAATTCATTCGATTGACTTAATCAATGGAATGATGTAATTTCAGGACATGATGAAAAACAAAACCTCGACCCAAGCACCCAAGCAGGACCGCGGCGATGTCACGCGTGAAAAGCTTTTGACGAGTTCCATCGATGTCTTCGGCCGCTACGGTTTCGATGGCGCCAGCACGCGGAGGCTCGCGGAGACTGCCGGCGTAAACCTGCAGGCGATCCCCTATTATTTCGGTGGCAAGGAAGGCCTTTACATCGCCGCCGCAGAACACCTTGCATCGATTATCGTTGGACATGTCGGCGATCTCAGAAACGTGATCCTCGAGCGCCTTGCCCGCCTCGACAACGAAGGCAAGGCGATGTCGGCTGAGGAAGCCCGGGAACTCCTGACCCAGACGGCGCAACACATGGTCGCGATCTTCGTCAGCCGGCAGTCCGAAAGCTGGGCGCGTTTCATCATCCGCGAACAGATGGAACCGACCGAAGCCTTCGAACGGGTCTACACCAACGTCATGGGACCGATCATCGGCATGGCCGGGAGACTGGTCGCGACCATTCTCGACGAACCGCCGCAATCCGAACATGTCCGGCTGAAGACTCTCTCCTTCGTCGGCAGCATCCTCGTCTTCCGTATGGCCCATGCGGCCATGCTCCGGCAGATGAACTGGCAGGCCGTTGGCCCCGACGAACTCGACATTCTGCGTCGGCACGTCGCCGAGCTTGTCGCGGCGCTTGGCGGCGAGAAGGAGGGGCAGCCATGAACAAGCCGGCAATCGCCCTTCTGTTGCTCGCTGGCACTGCTGCCGGTGCCTGGTGGTTCGACGTCCCCCAGCGGCTCGGCTGGACCGGCACGGAGCGAACCTCGGTGCTTTACGGCAATGTCGACATCCGCCAAGTCTCTCTCGGCTTCCGTGTCAATGGCCGTATTGCGAGCCTCGGCGTCGACGAAGGCGACGCGGTGAAGCCCGGCGATGCCCTTGCGACCCTTGACGCCGTTCCGTTCGAACAGGCGGTGGCCGCGGCCGAAGCCGAACTCGGCGCGCTCAGGGCCAATCTTGCAAAACTGAAGGCGGGCGCCCGCCCGACCGAAATCGCCCAGGCGCGGGCCACCCATGAAGAACGCCTCGCCGATCTGGAAAATGCCAACCTTGCCTATGAACGCGCGCGGCAATTGCGTCCGAACGGCACCATCTCGCAAGCCAATCTGGATGAGGCAAGCGCCAACAGGGCTGCCGCCGCTGCACGCGCCACCTCCGCCCGCGAGGCGCTGGCGCTCATCGTGGAGGGAAGCCGGATTGAGGACATCGAGGCGGGTCAGGCACAGGTGCTCGCAGCCGAAGCCAAGCTCGAAAGTGCCCGCACGTCGCTAGCCGATACCCGCCTGCTCGCGCCAAGCGCGGGCACGGTGCTGTCCCGGGTGCGCGAAGTCGGCGCCATCGTCGCGCCGTCCGACATAGTCTATGTCGTCTCGCTCGACGAACCCGTCTGGGTCCGGGCCTATGTCGCAGAACCGGATCTTGGCCGGGTGCATCCGGGCATGAACGTCGAGATCACGTCGGACAGTGCGCCGGATCGCCCCTACAACGCGACGGTAGGTTTCATCTCGCCCGTCGCCGAGTTCACACCGAAGTCGGTGGAAACGCCAGAGCTCAGGACCGATCTCGTCTATCGCCTGCGCATCGTGGTCGACAAGCCGGGTCCCGATCTCAGGCAGGGCATGCCGGTGACAGTGCACTTGCCCGCATCCGCAGAGGCAACACGATGAACGACGACGCACCGTTCGTCCGGATCCTGGATGTGGTCAAGCGCTTCGGCGATGCCCCGCCGGCGCTCGACCACATCGATGGCGAAATCCTCGGCGGACGGATCACCGGGCTTGTCGGCCCTGATGGCGCGGGAAAAACCACGCTGATCCGGCTGATGACCGGGCTGATGGTGCCGGACGAGGGAAAGGTCGAGGTTCTCGGTTTCGACACGGTGACCAACGCCGCCGCCATCCAGGCGGCGATCGGCTACATGCCGCAGCGCTTCGGCCTTTATGAAGATCTTTCCGTACAGGAGAACCTCAACCTCTATGCCGACTTGCGCGGCCTGCCTCTTGCCGAACGAGCCGCGACCTTCGATGAACTGCTGGAATTCACCGATCTCAAGCGCTTTACCGAACGGCTTGCCGGCAAACTCTCCGGCGGCATGAAGCAGAAGCTCGGTCTCGCCTGTGCGCTCCTGCGCAAGCCCCGCTTGCTCCTCTTGGACGAACCGGGCGTCGGCGTCGATCCGATCTCGCGCCGCGACCTTTGGAAGATGGTCGAGAACCTGACGGCCGAGGGCATTGGCGTCGTCTGGTCGACGGCCTATCTCGACGAAGCCGAGGCCTGCGACAGCGTTCTCCTGCTGAACGAGGGCAAGTTGCTTTTTGCCGGCAGTCCCGCCGATCTGACCGCTCGGGTCGCCGACCGCGTCTTCAAGGTTTCAGGTATCGCGCATGGACGCCGCCAGAAGCTCGCTCGCTTGCTCGATGACGACGATGTCGTCGACGGTGTCATCCAGGGTGAAGCGATCCGACTGGTGATGAAGCCGGACACAAAACCGCCGACACCGGACGACGGCTCGTCTGCGCCTGACGTGACGACCACCCCGCCCCGCTTCGAGGATGCTTTCATCGACATGCTCGGCGGCGGCCCCGGCGGCCGCTCGAAACTGGCGGAAACACAGACACCTTTCACGATGGAGGACAGCAAGCTGGTCATCGAGGCCCACGGCCTGACAAAACGTTTCGGCGACTTCACCGCCGCCGACGACATCACCTTCGACATTCCGCGCGGCCAGATCTTCGGACTTCTCGGCCCGAACGGCGCCGGCAAGTCAACGACGTTCAAGATGCTGTGTGGGCTGTTGAAGCCTACGGCCGGCGAAGGCCGCGTCGCCGGTTTCGACTTGCGTCGCGACGCGGCGGAGGCGCGCAACCGGCTTGGCTACATGGCGCAGAAGTTCTCGCTCTATGGCGACCTAAGCGTCGCGCAGAACCTCAGTTTCTTCGCCGGCGTCTACGGCCTTTCCGGCACGCGCAAGCGCGAACGCATCCAGCTGATGACCGATATCTTCGCCTTCGGTCGGCTGCTCGACATGTCGGCCAAGGATCTGCCGCTTGGGCTCAAGCAGCGGCTGGCCCTTGCCTGCGCCGTACTGCATGAGCCGGAAGCACTGTTTCTCGATGAACCGACCTCCGGCGTCGACCCCATCACCCGGCGCGAGTTCTGGACCCATATCAACGGGCTGGTCGAAAAGGGCGTGACCGTGCTCGTCACCACCCACTTCATGGACGAGGCTGAGTATTGCGACCGTATCTCGCTCATCTATCGCGGCCGGTCGATCGCGCTCGGCTCGCCGGACGAACTGAAGGCACAGGTCGCCAGCGACAAGCTTCCGGATCCGACGATGGAGGATGCTTTCATCGCCCTGGTCCAGGGGTCGGAGGAAAAGGAGGCGGCATGAGCGCGCAATCCGCCAACCTCGAAAGCCGGGCCGCCCGAGCCCGTCGCTTTGCCGCACTCGTGCGCAAGGAAAGCTATCAAATCGTTCGCGATCCGAGCAGCATCCTGATCGCCTTCGTGCTGCCCATGGTCCTGCTGTTTCTCTTTGGCTACGGCGTCTCGCTCGATACGACGCAGACCCGCGTCGGGCTCGTCATCGAGGAGGAGGCGCCGCTGACCCGCGACCTCGCCGCCGGATTCCAGGCGTCACGCTATTTCAAGGTGACGGTCGGCCGCGACCGGCGCGAATTCGAAGAGGATCTGGTGCTCGGCCGCGTCCGCGGCATCGTCGTGATCCCGGCCGGTTTCACGGCGGACTATTCCGCCGGACGCCATCCGGCGGTGCAGGTGCTCGTCGACGGCTCGGATCCCAACACAGCAAACTTCGTGCAGAACTACGCCCAGGCGACACTTGCCAACTGGGAGCGCCAGCGCTTGAGCGACGGCGCCGGCCGGCCGCCGGCAATTTCGGCCGAGCAGCGATTCTGGTTCAATCCGGAGCTGACCAGCCGGAATTTCCTTGTGCCCGGGTCAATCGCCATCGTCATGACGCTGGTCGGGACCCTGCTCACCTCGCTCGTCGTTGCGCGTGAATGGGAACGGGGCACGATGGAGGCGATGATGGCGACACCCGTCTCGGCCGCCGAACTTCTGGCCGGAAAGCTGCTGCCCTATTTTATCCTCGGCCTCACCTCGATGACGCTCTGCGTACTGCTTGCCGTCTTCCTGTTCGGCGTCCCCTTTCGCGGCTCGGTCGCAGCACTCTATGCGCTCTCGGCAACCTTCCTGATGCCGGCGCTCGGCCAGGGCCTGCTGATCTCGGCGGCCACGAAGAACCAGTTCCTCGCCTCGCAGCTCGCGCTGATCTCAGCCTTTCTGCCGGCGTTCCTGCTCTCCGGCTTTCTCTTCGAAATCAATTCGATGCCGACGGTTATTCAATGGATCACTCTCATCGTGCCGGCGCGTTATCTGATTCCAAGCCTGCAGACCGTGTTCCTTGCCGGCGACATCTGGCCGATGTTCACGCGCGCCATCGCCGTCATGCTCCTGATCGGCTGCGTCTTCTTTGCGCTCGCCGCCCGCAGCACCCGCAAGAGGATTGGCTGAGATGTGGTGGACAAGGCTCAAAGCGCTGATCGTCAAGGAGTTGCTGGCAGTGCTGCGTGATCCCAAGGGACGCACCGTGCTGATCGTGCCGCCGATCATGCAGTTGCTGGTGTTTTCCTATGCCGCGACGCTCGAAGTGACGAATGTCGACGTCCTGGTGCTGAACCGAGACAACGGCCATTGGAGCCAGGATCTCGTTCAGGAGATCCAGGGATCGCCGACCTTCCGCAGCATCCGCTTCACCAACAGCCCTGGCGAGGTGCGCGTGGCGATCGACACGCAAAAGGTCATTGCCGCAATCGAAATCGGCCCGACCTTCTCGCGCGACATCGAAGCGAGCCGGCCAGCCGAGGTCCAGGTCATTCTCGACGGGCGTCGCTCCAACGCATCGCAGATTGTTTCCGGCTATCTCGGGCGCATTGTCGGAACGCTTGCCGCCGAGACGCCGGCCGGCAAGCGCAGGGTGTCCGACGCCGTCACGGTCGTTGCGCGCAACTGGTTCAATCCGAACCTCACCTATCAATGGTTCATGGTGCCGAACCTCGTTGCCAGCATCGCGCTTTTGATCGGCCTGATCGTGACTGCGCTGTCGATCGCGCGCGAGCGCGAGCTCGGTACATTCGACCAGCTCATGGTCTCGCCGCTCCGAACCCACGAAATCCTGATCGGCAAGTTGATCCCGCCGATGATGATTGGCCTGTTCCACATCACGATCTACATTCTGGCCGCGGTCTTCATTTTCGGGGTGCCGCTGCGCGGTTCGCTGTTCCTGCTCTACGGCAGCGCGGTCTTCTACCTCGCATCCGTCGTGGGCCTCGGCCTGTTCATCTCGGCGCTGTCGATGA
This sequence comes from Sinorhizobium sp. NFACC03, assembly GCF_900103435.1. Classification (NCBI taxonomy): domain Bacteria; kingdom Pseudomonadati; phylum Pseudomonadota; class Alphaproteobacteria; order Hyphomicrobiales; family Rhizobiaceae; genus Sinorhizobium; species Sinorhizobium sp. NFACC03. Next base: position 266,164 of record NZ_FMXF01000004.1, on the reverse strand, counting down.
CACAGCAGCAGGCGATCCTCGGCGCCTTCCTTTTCATGGTGCCGGCTATGCTGCTCTCCGGCTTCGCGACGCCGATCGAGAACATGCCCACCTGGCTGCAGCCGATCACCTATATCAACCCGCTGCGCTACTTCCTCGTCATCGTGAAAGGCGTATTCCTCAAGGACATACCGGCGGTCGAGGTGGCGCGACAGACGATCCCACTGTTTCTGATCGCCATCGTCACCCTCTCGGCCGCCTCATGGCTCTTCCGCCGCCGGCTGGAATAGCCAGAGTAATTCCAGAGAAAGTGCGGAATCAGTAGATCCTATGAGGAGTGTGGATAGTGACCGGCTCTGTGGCAGGGTGAGGTTGCTTAACCACAAACACCCTACCTTGGAGGCAAACATACCTGTTGTAGCTCACCAATCCCAAGGGCCGGCCGCTATCCGGACTGATCTCTTATGTTCAATTGCAAGCGGCGTGGCCACGCCTTTTTGTCCCGCCAATAGTGGGCTGGTCCTGCATGTTGTAGCTAATGCGCAATGTAGGAGACAGGGTCTCAAGACGACGGTTTGCAAACTCTTATACGCGGGTTGGATACCGCATTTCCGTGTGTACGCCTGGGGCTGCTTCTCTCTGAGCACGGGCATCGACGTCGTCGGCCACTCAGTTCCATCGAAGATTCCCCGACCGGGACCCTGCCTCCAACATTGAGCATCAGCAGGTGATCGATCTTGTTTCTGTGATCGCGATGGCCTTGTGCTTCCCCGCGAGGATCATTTTTCGGTAGCGAGAGCAGAGGCGGAGCTGACCTTTCCACGCTATTTCGCGAACGGTTCTCGGTAGGCCTTCCAACTGCGCTTGCTTGGTTGGACTTACCCGCGCAGGGAAGCGGTAAGCCCATGCGCCTTCGACCAGCATGCGACGGGCCCGACAGTTCCCGGCCTTAGTGATCCCGCCGCGTTTGACATGTTCACCAGTCGAGCTCTCTGACGGAACGAGGCCAAGAAAGGCCATCAGCTGGCGGGGGTTTTCAAAGCGGCGGATGTCGCCAATTTCGGCAACAAAGACGACGGCGGCAATCAACGATACGCCTCGCAACGCCTGATAGGCTTCGACAACAGGAGCCATCGTCCAGGATTTGACAGTCTCCGAAATCAGATCGGTCAGACGCTTTAAGCGCACCTCGGCATCCTCGATCGCCTGGCAGTACTCCTTGAGCACGATGAAGTGCGCCGGATGCTCGAACTTCAAAGTCGATATCCACCGCATATGCGCCAGCGACCAGGATGCGCGGCCCGAATAGATGCGGCCATGTCGAAGGAGGAACGACTGAAGCTGCTGACGCGCCCGCTTTTGAGCCTCCTGTGCTGCTTCACGGGCCCGCACGAGATCGCGCAGCCTCATGCCCGCGGTCCGGCACCCAGACCGCCGTCAGCTCACCCGCTGGCTGTGGGTGCGTCATCAACCGCACGCGGTGCTCACATTGTGGTTTAGAGATCGAGTCAAGCAGAACGGCGGCCGTCTCAAGAAGACGACGATTGTCGCACTCGCCCGCAAGCTGCTCGTCGCGCTGTGGAAATACGTCAATGCCGGCGTCGTTATCGAGGGAGCGGTCATGAAAACCGCCTGATCGGTTACCCAAACTGAATTCTGCAATCTTCCAGGACCCGATCAGTCCTGGCGGATCCAGGTGGACGACCTAGCATTTGCTTGGCTCAAAAATAGGCCGCTCGTGTTTGGCAACGAGCCGCGTCGCGCAACGGGCTCAGACCATGGATGCCGCAATGAATCACGGAGTGCCAGATGCCACCCTGGACGAAAGTTTTGTGTTGACCCTCCTCATATAGGCAAATGCCACAAGGTTGACGCTGCCGTATTGAGACTTTCACCGAAACGTTACTAACGGTTTCACCGATTTTCTATTGAAAGTTTGCCCTATTTTATATTGACGTTTTCACCGATTTCCTATTACAACTTTCCCCGCATCGCCTTGCTGAGAAGATGAAGTGACCATCATGGACGACAGTCTCCTGCCGCGTCATATGCAATCCCAACTGAAGGCAGCTCTTGCATCAGCGCGAGTAGTTAACATTATTGGGCCACGACAGGTCGGGAAGACGACGCTTGTCCGCGATCTATTGAGCGTCGGTAAATTCATTACACTGGATGACGAGGGCGTGCTTGCAGCTATTGAGGCCGATCCAAAAGGACAGCTGGACGCTCTACTGGCTGAGACGGAAGTAGGCCCGCTCATTATCGACGAGGCCCAGCGATCGACGAAATTGGCCTTGGCGTTGAAGAGGATTGTGGACGAAAACCGAGCAATGGGTCAGTTCGTCCTGACAGGTTCTTCCAATGTTTTCATTTCCGCGCACGTGGCGGACTCCTTGGCAGGTAGAGTCCATACAATGACGATGCTTCCTATGAGCGTCGCTGAAACAAAGCGCATGGGAGCTGCAAAGATTCTCGACTGGGCGTCGATGGATGACCGTCCCAATCCGCTAGACCTGCCCAAAGCAGAAACGTTGTCCCGAGCACAATACATCGACTTGATAATCGCAGGCGGTTTTCCCGAAATACGAAATCTTGAAGAGCGTTGGAGGCAAAATCGATACGCAGACTACGTTGACAGTGTCGTGGAACGCGACGTTGCGTACATCTTAAAAATAAGAAAATCAGACGCCATGAGGCGAATGATCGACCAACTAGCTACGCGCGTGGGAAATGAGCTGAATACAGACGAACTCTGTTCGAACATCAGCTTACAAAGGAATACCACCGAGACCTACCTCGACATTCTGACCAAGCTTTCTCTTTTGCGGCGATTGCCTGCGTGGACATCTGGAGAGTCCGGGCGCGACATCCGCCAACCAAAAATCCATCTAGTGGATACCGGGATCGTCGCCGCGTTGAGGCGTATGAACGCCCAAAGCTTCAATATTGGCGCGAATCCCACAGCGCTTGGCGGGCTGTTCGAAAATTTCGTTCACAATGAATTGTGGAAATCGCTCCCCTATCAGATGCGTCGGTGGCGACTTTATCATTGGAGGCATCAACGAGGACGTGAGATAGACATCATTGCTGAATCAGACAGAACGATAATAGGCTTCGAGATGAAGACATCGACTGCGGTTGAAGCAAAGGACTTTCAGCATCTGCGATGGTTTCGAGATAAAGGCCCAGGTAAGAACCGTTCCTTCGTCGGCATCGTCGTCTATATGGGAGAGCGCGTACTCAGCTTTGGCGAAAACATGTTCGCGCTCCCTCTATCAATATTTTGGTCATTTAGAGAAAGATAGTCTGAGTAAGCGGCCTGATCCAATCCTCAGACGCTTATCTTGCGACCTCCCACAGTCTACGACGATTATGGGGAGCGCCTGACGAGCGAACCAGCCCTGCTGCTCCTTCCGTTCGAGCAGGCCTGAGAAGCGACCTGCGAGGTTGGGTTCGATCCCGTCAAGCTCGTTCCCTGCGGCGCTTTTGCCGCCGGAGTTGCATAAAACGGCTTCTTTCCTCCGAAACGCTCTACTCCTTCAAAAACCGTGCGACCGCGGTGATCTCGTTCTGGCGGATATCATGTCCGCCAGAATGCCACTCGGTTTCCGTTACGGCGCCCTGCCCCTGGAAATAGTCTGCCAGGGCCTGCGTCAGCGGCGCCGGGCAGATGGGATCGCGTTCGCCGGCCGTGATCAACACCCGGCGCCCTTTCAGGCCCGCGTTGTCCTTCGGTCGGAACGGGATCAGAGGATGCATGAGCACCGACTTGTCGAAGACACCGTCCTCGATCAGTACATTGGCAAGAATGTTCGCGCCGTTGGAATAGCCAAGGCCGATCACCTCCGAAGCCTGATGCTCCGCGGCCAATGCCTTGACGAAACCGGCCATCTTCTCGGTGGCGCGTGCAAGATCCGCCATGTCGTAGACGCCCTCGCCCGTGCGCTTGAAGAAGCGCGCAGCCCCATATTCCGCCACGTCGCCACGCGGCGAGACGATCGTCGCATCGGGCAGAAGCTCGGACGCGAAGGTGAAGAACTGGTTTTCATCTCCGCCTGTCCCGTGAAAGACGAAGAAGATCGGCTGGCCGGGCTTGCCGGCCTTCAGTTTGTGAACGTAGCCATGATCGACCATTTTTGTCTCCTGGAGCAATTTCCGGAAAAGGGTAGACACCCGTCCGAGATTGCCTGTTTTCAAAGCGTTAGATTCACGGTTTCGACGAAACTGTGAACCGTTCTTCCGTACAATCCGGTGCCGAAGGCTCGCCATAACGGCGTGCCTTCTCTGCATCGACGTGTTAGTCGTCGATCTTCTGCAGGTGGCTTTCCAGGATCGGACGCAGGTGCTTGTGCTGCTGCGGCAGCTTCAGCGCCTCACCGAGGTGAGCGAGATCCTCGTCCCGGTCGAAGCCCGGCTCGTTGGTGGCGATCTCGAACAGCACGCCGCCCGGCGTGCGGAAGTAGATCGCCCAGAAGTAATCGCGGTCGATAACCGGGGTGACCTGGTAGCCAGTGTCCATCAACGCCTTGCGCACTTCGAGCTGCTTTTCGCGGTTTTCGACGGCAAAGGCGATATGGTGAACCGAACCGGCGCCCTGAGAAGCGCGACCGATATTCGGCATCGTCTCGAGGTCGATGACGCGCGCATCGTTGCCGCCAGGCACGATCAAACGCGTGACGCCGTCCTTGCGGTCAAGCTCCTCATAGCCCATGAACTTCAGCAATTCGGCCGTCGCGCCTTCGTCGCGAAGGCGGAGTGCGGCGGAGTGGAAGCCGCGGATCGCATGATCCGCCGAGATACCGCCTTCCGTCCAGGGCGTGCGCTGATCGTCCTTGACCTCGACGAGCGCGAAGCCGTCGCCGTCAGGGCCGGCAAAGTTCAGGCGCTTCTCGCCGAAGGTTTCTTCGTCCTTGAGACCGGAGACCCCCGATGCCGTCAGGCGATCCCGCCAGAAGCCGAGCGAGCCTTCGGGCACGGAGAAGACGGTGGTCCCGACTTCACCGGTACCGGCACGGCCGCGCGGCATGTTCGGGAACGGGAAATAGGTCATGACCGTGCCGGGCGTGCCGGCTTCGTCGCCGTAATAGAGGTGGTAGACATCCGGCGAGTCGAAGTTGACCGTCTTCTTGACGCGGCGCAGGCCAAGCGACTTGGTGAAGAACAGGTTGTTTTCGCGCGCATCGTCGGCCATCGAAGTGACGTGATGCAGACCCTTGATCTGATTGAGCATTGCCGTGATCCTTTCTCTCCGGCGCCACCGGGCGCTCCGTTGGGGTCATAGATGCGCTCATCCGGCCGTCGGCGAAAGACGGCGGCGGCCAAACGCATTGTCAACATTTCATTGACGGTTCCAGAGACTCGTCAACAATCATATGACTGCAGCACTGCGCTTGTGACCGGTTGCGCCGATGCATAAGATCGGCTCGCGGCATGTTGCCGTAAGCACGCGAGGAGGCGCGCGGACACCTGTGAAATTTCGCTTGGCTCTTGGATTCCTGCTGTTGCCGCTGCTCGCGACCATGCTGGCGTGGAAAGGCTATGCGGTCACGACAGACAGCTATCTGCGCGAGGCGACCGCTCAAGCCACCACCGCTCTCCGGCTCGCCGTCACGGCGCTCGATGGTCACCTCAACCGCTATCAGGCGCTGCCAGCACTGATCGCCGATCACGAGGACGTTCAGGAACTGGTCACCCGCCCGCGTGATCGGCGACTGAGGGAGGCGGTGAACACCTATCTGAAAGACATCAACGCGCTGCTCCACTCCTCCGATATCTATGTCATCACGCCGGACGGCGATACGATCGCTGCCAGCAACTATGACGGGCCGACGAGCTTCGTCGGCCAGAACTTCAGTTACCGGCCCTATTTCCAGGAAGCGCTTCGTGGACAGCAGTCGCGGTTCTATGCGCTTGGCACCACATCACTGAAGCGCGGCTACTATTTTGGCTCACCAATCCAGATCGGCGACGAAATCCGCGGCGTGATCGTCTTCAAGGTCGATGTCGAAAGCATCGAAGCCTCCTGGCAGGGCGGGGAATACAGGATCTTCGTTTCCGATCCCGAAGGCATCATCTTCATGTCCGGCGACCCGGACTGGCTCTATTCCTCCATCCTGCCGCTGACCTCAGACCGCCTCGCACGCACCGAAGCCTCGAGGCGGTACGCCGACGCCACCCTGCGTCCGCTGCCCATGGCAGAGAGCAGCGCGTCCGACCACCGCTTCATGACCGTTTCCTCCGGCGGTTCGAGCCGCGAATACCTCGTGCTCTCCCAATATATGCCGGATGCCGACTGGACCGTGAATGTCCTCGTGGATACGGCCTCTGCCTATACGCAAGCGCTGACCACCGTCGCCGCCGCGCTGCTGTTGATCTGTCTTGCGGGCCTTGGCGTGGCCATTATTCTGCAACGGCGTGCTCGGCTCAACGAACGCATCTCTATGCAGGCAGAAGCGCAGGTCGAACTCGAACGCCGTGTCGACGAACGCACCGCCGACCTCGCGCGCGTCAATACCCAGATCGAGGAGGAGATCGCCGAACGTCGCCTGACGGAACAGCAGTTGCGCCGCACACAGGCCGACCTGATCCAGGCCGGCAAACTGGCAGGTCTCGGCCAAATGTCCGCGGCGCTTTCGCACGAATTCAACCAGCCACTTGCCGCCGCCAAGACCTATGCCGACAGCGCGGCCCTGCTGATCGAACGTGGTCGCTCCGACGAGGCGACCGACAATATCCGCCGGATCTCCGGGCTCGTCGACCGCATGGCGGCGATCAGCAAGCATCTGCGAAATTTCGCCCGCAAGCCGAATGAAAAGCTTGGGCCGGTTCCCGTCGAAGAGGTGGTGCGCGATACGATGGAGATCGTATCGGTTCGGCTGAAGGCCGCAGCGGCAACCATCGACATCGATCTCGGCGATAAACCGCTCGTCGTGCGTGCCGGTTCCGTGCGCCTGCAGCAGGTGCTCGTCAACATCATCTCCAATGCGGCCGATGCGGTCGAAGGGCTTGATGACCGGACCATTCGCCTTCGCGCTCGAAAGGAAGACCACAAGGTGGTGCTGACGGTCAGCGATCGGGGGCCTGGCATCGCGCCGGCGATTGCCGAGCGCATCTTCGATCCGTTCTTTTCCACAAAGGGCGTCGGTAAGGGGCTGGGCCTTGGCCTTTCTATTTCCTATAACATTATCAAGGATTTCGGCGGCAGTCTAATCGCAACCAACCTAGCGGAAGGCGGTGCCGAGTTCCGGATCGAACTCGCCGCAGAAAACAGCAATGCCCGGGAGGCTGCCGAATGATCGAGAGCCGTATCCTGCTCGTCGACGACGAAGAGGAGGTGCGCCATTCGAGCGCGCAGGCGCTGGAACTGGCGGGTTTCCGCGTCGATGCCTTCGCCGCAGCCGAACGTGCGCTGGAATTCATCAGCTACAGCTTCGCCGGTGTCGTCATCAGCGACATCCGCATGCCCGGCATGGACGGCATGACGCTGCTACAACGCATCCGAGAGATCGATGCCGAGGTGCCGGTCATCCTCGTCACCGGCCATGGCGACGTTCAGCTTGCCGTGCGCGCGATGCGCGAAGGCGCCTATGATTTCGTCGAGAAGCCGTTCGCAGCACAGATGCTCGCCGGCACCATTCGCCGGGCATTGGACTGGCGCGCGCTCGTTCTGGAAAATCGCCGGCTGAAAGCCGTCGCCGGCAAACGCGACGACATCGAGCAGCGGCTCCCCGGCCGCAGCCAAGTCATGGTCGATCTGCGCTATCGTATTCGCGCCATCGGCGCAGCCGACGCGGACACGCTGATCATCGGCGATACCGGCGTCGGCAAGGAGGTGCTGGCCCGCACGCTGCATGATCTCAGCGCTCGCGCCAACAGCCCGTTCATCGCCATCAACTGCGCAGCCCTGCCGGAGAACCTGATCGAGAGCGAGCTCTTTGGCCACGAGCCCGGCGCCTTTCCCGGCGCCATTCGTCCGCGCTACGGCAAATTCGAGCATGGTCGCGGCGGCACCATCCTGCTCGACGAGATCGGCTCGATGCCGTTCGACCTTCAGGCAAAATTCCTGCGCGTCCTCCAGGAACGCGTCATCACCAGGCTCGGATCGAACGAAGTCGTGCCGCTCGACGTGCGCTTCATCGCCACCAGCAAGGTCGATCTCGAAAGGGAAGTTGCCGCGGGGCGCTTCCGCGCCGATCTGCTCTACCGCCTCAACGTCGCAACGCTTCGGGTCCCCTCGCTGGCCCAGCGCCGCGCCGATATCCCGCTGCTCTTCCTGCAACTGGTCAGGGAATCTGCGGCACGCTATGGCCGCGATGAAGTCGAGGTCTCGCAAGCCATGCTGGCGGAAATGGCGGAGCGCGACTGGCCGGGCAATGTGCGCGAACTGCGCAACGCCGCCGAGCGGCTGGTGCTCGGGCTTGATTCAGCACCGCTCGATGCCGCGAAGGAAGATAGCGGCCGGCTTGCCGACAAGGTGGCAGCCTATGAAAAGGGTCTCATCGCCAGCGCCATTGCCGCGCATGGGGGCGCCCTGAAGCCGGTCTACGAGTCTCTCGGCATTTCACGCAAGACGCTCTACGAGAAAATGCAGAAGTTCGGGCTCGACAAAAAGCTTGTCGCTGCAGATTTTCCGGCCGATGGCGAGCTCTAGACAGAGCGGGCATCAAAGCCGGAATGACCGCAAACAGAAACGGGGACGCGATCGCTCGCGTCCCCGTCAATGGTGTTTGGTACCGGCTCAGACGTTGAAGGCTGCGCCAATCAGGGTCTTGGTATAGGGCTGCTTCGGCGCTTCGAAGATCGCGTCCGTCTCGCCTTCCTCGACGATCTTGCCGTTCTTCATGACGATCACATAGTCCGACATCGCCTTCACAACCGAAAGGTCGTGGCTGATGAAGATGTAGGAAAGCCCATGCGAGCGCTGCAGGTCACGCAGGAGTTCGATCACCTGACCCTGCACCGAGCGGTCGAGCGCCGAGGTCGGTTCGTCGAGAATGACGACCTTGGGCTTCAGGATCATTGCGCGGGCGATCGCGATGCGCTGCCGCTGGCCGCCCGAGAACTCGTGCGGGTAGCGGTTGCGGGACGCGGGATCGAGCCCCACTTCCTTCAGCGCCTCGGACGCACGGCGGTCTCGATCGGCGCGGCTGAGCTCGGGCTCATGCACGTGGAGACCTTCGGTGATGATCTCGCCGACGGTGCGCCGAGGTGAAAGCGAGCCGTAGGGATCCTGGAAGACAAGCTGCAACGCCCGGCGCAGCGGCCGCATCTGCCCACGATCGAAGTTGGAAATATCCTTTGTCCCGAAGCGGTAGTGACCACTGCTCGGCAGGAGCCTTAGGAGCGCGCGTCCGAGCGTCGACTTGCCCGAGCCAGACTCGCCGACGACACCGATCGTCTGTCCCTCTTGCAGGCGCAGATTGACGTTGTCCACCGCACGGAAGACAGATTTGCCGCCACGGAATAGACCGCCGCCGATCTGGTAGTCGACACAGACGTCACGCCCTTCGAGAATGATCGGTGCGCTGTCGGCCGGCGACGCCTTGCGGCCGCTCGGCTCGGCCGCGAGCAGCATCTTCGTGTAGTCGGCCTGCGGCCGCTCGAAGATGTCAGTCGTCGTGCCCTTTTCCACCACTTCGCCGCGGCGCATCACCGCAACGCGGTCCGCGAAGTGCTTGACGATGCCGAGGTCGTGCGTGATCAGCACGATCGCCATGCCGAAGCGCTTCTGCAGCGACTTCAGCAGATCAAGGATCTGCGCCTGGATCGTCACGTCGAGTGCCGTCGTCGGTTCATCCGCAATCAGGAGATCCGGCTCGTTGGCGAGCGCCATAGCGATCATCACGCGCTGGCGCTGGCCGCCCGAAAGCTCGTGCGGATAGCTGTCGATGCGGCGCCCAGGTTCCGGGATGCCGACAAGCTCGAGCAGTTCGAGCACACGTGCCCGAGCCTGCTTGAACGAGCCGCCGCGATGATGAACGATCGGCTCGGCGATCTGGCGGCCGACGGGATAGAGCGGATCGAGCGAGGTCATCGGCTCCTGGAAGATCATGGTGACCTTCGCACCGCGCACCTGGTTCAACGCCTTGGGCGGCAGGCCCACAAGCTCCTGGCCGCGGTAACGCGCGGAGCCGGTGACCTCACCGTTCTTGGCGAGCAGGCCCATGATGCCCATCATCGTCTGGCTCTTGCCGGAGCCGGACTCGCCGACGACCGCAAGCGTTTCGCCGGTACGGACGTCGAGATCGATGCCCTTGACCGCTTCCACCGTGCCATCAGGCGTCGAGAAGTTCACCTTGAGGCCGCGAACGGCCAGGATGGTTTCCTTGGTATCTGCCATGTCAGCGATCCTTCGGGTCGAGCGCGTCGCGCAGGCCGTCGCCAACGAAATTCAGCGAGAACAGCGTCAGGACAAAGAAGATGGCCGGGAAGATGAGCAGCCACGGCGCCGACTGGATGTTGTTTGCGCCTTCCGAGATCAGCGCTCCCCAGCTCGTCAGCGGCGCCTGAACACCAAGGCCGAGGAAGGAGAGGAAGCTCTCGAGCAGAATCACCTTGGGCACGACGACGGTCACGAAAACGATGACCGGACCGATCGTATTGGGGATGATGTGCCGGCGGATGATCTGCCAATCGGTCAGGCCGAGTGCCTGCGCGGCGCCGACGAACTCGCGCCGCTTGAGCGCAAGCGTCTGGCCGCGCACGATACGGGCCATGTCGAGCCATTCCACCGCCCCGATCACCAGGAAGATCAGGATGAACGAGCGACCGAAGAACACGACGAGAACGACGACGAGGAAGACGAAGGGCAGAGAATACATGATCTCCACCAGTCGCATCATGACGTTGTCGACGCGGCCGCCGATATAGCCCGATGTCGCGCCGTAGACGACGCCGATGCCGAGCGAAACGAGGCTCGCCAGCAGGCCGACGGCTATCGAGATCTGGCCACCGAGCATGACGCGGACCAGAAGATCGCGACCGTTGGAATCGGTGCCGAAGGGGAAGTATTCCCGGTCGACCTGACCGGTCACTTTCAGCGTGCGGCCGTCATCTTCCGTTGCCACCACCTGGGTGTCGCGGAACTCGTTGGCGCGATCGAAATAGCGCGTTGCGCGCGCATCGATCGGCTGTTCCGAAGTGATCGTCGCGGTGAAGGTCTCACCCTCGAGATTGAACTCCTTGAGCGTGACGCGGGCGCGGGTCGCGATGCCTTCCATCACCCCCTGCAACGTCGAAACGTCGGGCCGCGGCTCGAGGCTGGGGGCTTTCGTGACGTATGACGGAAACACCTGGTCATAGGTATGCGGCACAAACAGCGGACCTAAGAACGAGAACAGCGCGATCAGTGCCAGCATCACGCAACCGGCCATGGCGGCACGGTTGCGCTTGAAGCGCATGGCGGCGAGCTGGAAGAGGCTGCGCCCCTTGGTTTCCGGTGTCACCACCGGGGTCTGGACGATATCAGTCATGGCGAACCCTCGGATCGAGCAGGCCGTAGAGAATGTCGACCAGGAGATTGAAAACGATGACGAAGATTGCAACGAGAATGACCGTGCCCATCACCAGCGTGTAGTCGCGGTTGATCGCGCCGAGGACGAAGTAACGGCCGACACCCGGAATGGTGAAGATCGTCTCGACGACAGCCGAGCCGGTCAGCAGCGCCGCGGCACAGGGTGCGAGATAGGACACGACCGGCAGCATCGCGCCGCGCATCGCGTGGGTCACAACAACCGTTCGCGCAGGTAGGCCGTAGGCCCTGGCGGTTCGGATGTGGTCGGTGTGAAGCGCCTCGATCATCGATCCGCGTGTCAGGCGCGCGAAAACCGCAACCTGCGGCAGTGCCAGCGCAATCATCGGCAGGATCAGGGAGCGGAACGATCCATCACCCCAACCGCCGGAGGGAACCCACGAAAGGCCGACCGCGAATATCAACACGAGCACCGGACCGACAACGAAGTTCGGCACGGTGACGCCGATCGTCGAGACCGACATGATCGCAAAATCGAGAATGCTGTTCTGCCTGAGCGCGGCGATCGTGCCGGCAGTCACGCCGCCGATGAGAGCAAGCAACAGCGCGTAGAAGCCGAGCTCCATCGAATAGGGCAGACCCTTGCTGATCAATTCAGCGACATTGTTGTCTTTATAGACATAGCTCGGGCCGAAGTCGCCGGTCACAGCATTGCTGAGATAGTGCGTGTATTGGCGCCAAAGGGGCTGGTCGAGCTGATACGTCTTCATCAGGTTCGCCATCGTTTGTGGCGGAAGAGGACGCTCGAGGTTGAAGGGGCCACCAGGGGCGAACCGCATCAGGAAGAAGGATATGGTGACGACGATAAACAAGGTCGGCACCGCACTCGCCAATCGGCGAAGGATGAAGGAAATCATGGACGTGCTCCGGAGGCGACGCGCGGCCTGTTACCGCGCGTCGTCTCTCTTCGTTATTCGGCGATGCTCAGGAACTTGCTGAGGTGCTCGTTCGGAGCATTGTCCGCCCAGCCCTTGACGCGGCTGGCAACCAGCCACAGGTCGGCCTGGGTCAGAAGCGGAGCGATCGGCTGTTCCTTCATCAGCAGCGCTTCTGCTTCATGCATCAGCTTCGAGCGGGCTGCCGGATCCTGCTCGTCGTAGGACTTCTTCATCAGGCCGTCGAATTCAGCGTTTTCGAAGTGGCCGTAGTTGAAGGTCTTGTTGGAGCCGACGCTGAGTGCCAGGAAGTTCTCTGCGTCCGCGTAGTCCGCCTGCCAGCCGGCACGGGCAACGTTGAACTTGCCGCCTTCCTGCAGGTAGGCGTAGTGCGAGGACACGTCGAGGTTCACCAGCGACACCTTGGCGCCGAAGGTGTTCTTCCACATGTCGGCGACAGCGGTCGCAACACGCTCGTGGTTCGGGTTGGTGTTATAGCGCAACTCGATATCGAGCGGCTTGCCACCTTCGCCGTAGCCGGCTTCCTTCATCAGGGCGACGGCCTTGTCTTCACGGTCGAGCTGCGACAGCGTGCCGAACTCGGCCTTGGACGGCTCACCGTAGCTTTCGATGCCCGGGGGGACCATCGAATAGGCGGGGAGCTGCGAACCGGCATAGATTTCCTTGGCGAGGAAGTCGCGGTCGACGGCCATGGACAGAGCCTGGCGGACGCGCACGTCGCTATAGGGCTCCTGACGGGTGTCGAAGGCGTAATAATACGTCGCGAGCGACGGCGAAACATGGACCTGATCGCCGTAGGACGTGCGCAGACGCCCGATCTGATCAGCCGAGAAGTTGTAGACGAGATCCATTTCCTTGGCTTCGAAACGGCGAACCGAAGCGGCCTGGTCGTCGATCGGGTAGAAGATGACCTTGTCGAGCTTGACGTTGGCCGCATCCCAATAGTTGGCGTTCTTGACGACGGTCAGGCTGTCGTTCGGAACGTGGGCGGCGAGCGTGAACGCGCCGTTCGAAACCATGACACCCGGCTTGACGAAGTCAGCGCCGTTCTTTTCGACGCTTGCCTTGCTGACCGGAAGCGCGGTCTGGTGCGCCAGCAGTTCCAGGAAGAACGGGGTCGGGCGCTCAAGCGTGATTTCGAGCGTCTTTTCGTCGACAGCCTTCACGCCGAGCTGGTCGGTAGGCAGTTCACCCTTGTTGACCTTTTCGGCGTTCTTGATCGGGAAGAGAATGTTGGCATAGCCGGCCGCGGTCTTCGGATCTTCGACGCGGCGGATGGAGAAGACAAAGTCTTCTGCCGTTACCGGCGAACCGTCCGACCACTTTGCATCGGCGCGCAGCTTGAAGGTGTAGACCGTACCGTCGTCCGAGAGCTCCCACGTTTCAGCGACACCTGGGACGATCTTGGCAGCGGCGTCATAGATCGTCAGGCCCTCGTAGAGGTCCTTGAGGATGAACGCTTCGATGTTGATCGAGGTATGGGCCTGATCCAGGGTTTGCGGCTCACCCGCATTGCCGCGATGCAGGACAGCTTCGGCGAGCGCCGGGCTTGCTCCGATGAGCAGCGAACCGATCAGCGCGGCAGCGCTAAGGTTGAGTTTCAGTGATGCCATTTTGTTTCTCTCCTTCCCCTTGTTTTGGGTTTGTGATCGCAGGAGAGAAGTGCAAATCGTCCTCAAACGCAAGGCGGATTCTGCGGCTGTCTGCATCTTTATCTATAGGACAGAATTCCTTCTATCCTATAGGTTGTATTTCGTTTGCGATTCTTTTCGTCGCCTTTGCGACGGACGTGTGACGGAAGCAGGGCAATTTCGGGAAATCTCCTGCAACGTTTTAGGTCGGCAATTTTTGTCGACAAAACACGGCCGCAGCCACCGTCGAATCATCGACCGTGCAAACTTTGTGAATTTTGCCGGCAGTTTACGTAATGTGCGCAAAGAATGGCGCCGTTCGCCGCAATCTTCTTGCGAACCCCTCACTTCATGTAGACAGACTGTTTCCACCGCGCACTCGACCGGCATGGTGTGCAGTACGAAATAGACACGCACAGGTCGCAAATGCGACTCTTGCCCTCCTCCCCTCAAAGGCACCACCAGAAAGTGAAACCAGTTCACCGGAAAGGTGTTGCATCCAGTCCACAGTAAAATCGATTGAAGCGCGTTTCGACCTCTGGCAACCTGCCTTTTGCCCGGTTGTCAAACCACTTCGATGAACTATTGTGCGCCTGACTTCGGTGGGCGCGACCAATTCGCGCGCGCTGTCACGCCGCACGGAAATTCCGGCCATCGCTTGCCTGCGATGATGTTCATGCGGCGCTTCAAGCCGGATTGTTTTTGTGGCGCACCGGGAAGGCTGCGCCGAGCACCAAGGGAGAATACCGAATGGCATTGATCACATTGCGGCAACTGCTCGACCATGCGGCGGAGAACGATTACGCGCTGCCGGCGTTCAATGTGAACAATCTCGAATACATTCAGGCCGTTATGCGCGCCGCCGATGCCACCGACAGTCCGGTGATCCTTCAGGCAAGCCGCGGCGCCCGTTCCTATGCGGGTGATGCGTTCCTGCGCCACCTGATCCTGGGTGCTGCCGAGGAATACCCGCATATCCCCGTCTGTCTGCACCTCGACCACGGCGACCAGCCGTCGACCTGCATCTCGGCCATCACCAACGGCTTCACCTCCGTCATGATGGACGGCTCGCTGGAGAAGGACGGCAAGACCGTCGCCAGCTATGAATACAATGTCGCCGTCACCGCAGAGGTCGTGAAGATCGCGCATGCGGCCGGCGTTTCGGTCGAAGGCGAACTCGGCTGCCTCGGCAACCTCGAGACCGGCGCCGGCGACAAGGAAGACGGCCACGGCTTCGAAGGCAAGCTGTCGCGCGAGGAACTGCTGACCGATCCGGACCAGGCGCTCGATTTCGTCACCAAGACCGGCGTCGATGCACTGGCCGTCGCCATCGGCACCAGCCATGGCGCCTACAAGTTCACCCGCGAGCCCGATGGCGACATCCTGTCGATCGAGACGATCGCCAAGATCAACAAGAAGCTGCCGAACACGCATCTGGTCATGCATGGCTCGTCGTCGGTGCCGAAGGATCTTCAGGATCTCTTCAACACCTATGGCGGCAAGATGAAGCCGACCTGGGGCGTTCCGGTCTCGGAAATCCAGAAGGCGATCCCGCTCGGCGTGCGCAAGGTCAACATCGACACCGACCTGCGTCTCGCCATGACCGGCACGATCCGCAAGAACTTCGCCGAGAACCCGGAGAATTTCGACCCGCGCAACTACCTGAAGCCAGCAACCGCGCTGATGACCGAGGTCTGCAAGGAGCGCTTCGAAGCCTTCCGCACGGCCGGCAAGGCATCGAAGATCCGCACGCTGCGCCTGCCGGAAATGGCAAAGCGCTACGCGGCAGCCTGATTCCGAGAACCCGTCCGCTTTCCGCATACATCATTGCGACCACGGGAAGCGGACGGCCTATTCCTATGAGATACAAACCGGCGCGCGGCCCGTGATCATACGGCCGCGCGCCGATTTCGTTTCGATCATCGAAGGCTGAGAGGCCAAGCGAGCCGGAGACAACGCGGACAAGGCCCCTCTCAAGCCCGACGCTTTTCCACGGTTTCGTGCTCGTAAAGCTGATCCATGCTCAAGGCGGCCACGTCGGCAAAAGCTGTCTGACCTTTCACTTGGCCGCCGCCGAGAATGACGACCTCGTCGCAGAACGAAATCGTGCTGCGGTGGTGGCTGATGACGATGGTCGTGCGGCGTCCCGCTCTCGATTTCAGCGTCTCGACGATGGCCGCTTCCGATAGCCCGTCGACCGCGTTGGTGGCTTCGTCCAGGATCAGGATATCGGGATCACGCACCAGGGCCCTGGCGAGCGCGACCCGCTGCCGCTGCCCGGCCGAAAGGCTGGCACCTCGATACCCGACGACGGTTTGATAGCCCTGCGGCAAGCCTTCGATGAAGCCATGCGCTTCGGCCATCCTGGCCGCATGCTCCACTTCGGCTGCTGTGGTCGCGTCCCGGCCATAGGTGATGTTCTCCAGGATCGTTCCATCAACCAGTTCCAGGTCCTGGCTCGCGAGCGCGATCCGGCTTCGCCATTGCACCGGGTCGATCCGGTTCAGCGGGACATCGTCGACGAGAATGTTTCCCTCATCCGGCTCGACGAAACGGCATAGCAGATTGACGATCGTCGTCTTGCCGGCGCCGGACCGGCCAATAAGCGCCGTCGAACGGCCGCCTCGGATTTCGAACGCCGCCGACTGCAGCACGACGTCTCGGGAATCCGAGCTCGGATAGCGGTAAGTGACGTCATCAAATCTCAGCCGCTGCCGCAACCCGCTGAAAGGCCCCCTCCCCTCCGGCGGCCGCGGCTTGCCGGACGAGTCCAACAACCAATGCACCTCCTCCAGCGAGCCGCTCCAGCCCTGGATCTGGCTCCAGGACAATTGCAAGGCACGCACATGCGGCTGCAAACGATAGAGCAGAACCACGAAGGCAACGATCACAGGAAAACTGATGCCGGCAGACCAGGCACTGACGACCACTCCAAGGAAGAGAGCGGAGTGGAGCGTCTCGGTCAGCGGTGGCAGCATGCCCTGGCGGGCCTGTAGTGCGAAGGCGGCGCGCCTGACCGAATCCGACGCCCCATCGAACGCGGCCTTCTCCCGCGCCTCCTGCCCGAATATCCGGATCAGGCGGCTGGCGTGGACCAGGTGGAGCATGCGTGCCGCCAGCTCGCCGTTGAAGGAGGTGACATCGCGGCTCGGCCCCGTGAGGGTTGCGGACAGGACGTAGTGTACGAGCTGCACGAGAACGAGGCCGAGCGCCACGAACAACGTCATCTGCCAGGACAAAAGCAGGAGGAACGCGAGCAGGATGACGGCGGCCGCGCCATTTACAAGGGCCGCAAGTACGGTTTGTATCGCGTCGGATGCTCGCCAGGACTCGTTCGAAATGATGTTGAGCAACCGCCCGGGGCTCTCCTTCATGAAGAACGGGTAGCCGATGCGCAGCAGCTGACCCGACAGTGCGCTTCGGATCGCGTGGCCAGCCTTGCCGTAGATGAAGGTTGCAAGCACCGTGTTGGCAAAAGCCAGGACATTCTTGAGACAGATCAGCCCAAAGGCAGCAGCGGCGATGACGATCAGCCTTTGGCGATCGTCCAGTCCCGATCCGACCTGCTGGAAAAGAGAGGAGACGCCGCTCAGTGCCGCCGGATCCTGGTCGCCCGCAATGATGCCCAGCATGGGAATGATGAGGCCGATACCGACGCCCTCCAGTGCCGCGCTGCAGAGGCCGAGGACCACCACGAGCGGAAGCAGACGCATCTGGCTATCCAGTGCATTGCTCAACAGCTGCAGGCTCGGCAAGAGAATTCTGAACATCGCGGCCGTCCTCAGCGCTGGAGTTGCTCTCGGGCCCGTTGTTCGACCGGGCCCGTTGTCCGCTCGGCGACGGACAGGCTCATGAACTTGAGAGCGCCGAGCAGGTTCATGAAAACGATTGGCCAATGCGACAGGTGCAGGACGGGGTCGAACCGGGGGCCGCCGAAGACTTCCCTGATCGCCGACCGGACGGTCCAACAGAAATGCCGCAGCAACCACGGTGTCGTGCGGATATGCTTCATGCAAAGCGCGCCGTTGCCGAAACTGTAGTTGCGGTGAAGCCTCTCGATTGCCAGGCGGGTACGTCGGCCGTGGTGGTGGAATACGAGCATGTCGGGGACATATTCGATCGGGATACCGAGCCTGTAGGCGCGCAGCAGATAGTCGGTGTCTTCGGCCGACTGCAGGGAGGTGCCGGCGCCGAAGCGTTCGTCGAAGGCCCCGACACGCAGCGCGACCTCGCGATGCATCGTCATGTTGCAGCCCAAGACGAAGCCACCCGGATGAATGTCACACGTCAACCGCTCACGCGCGTTCGATCGTTTGATCGTGAAGGGCAGGTCTCTGGCATCTCCGAGTTCCACGCGGCCGCCGCGAATGGTTCCGCTTTCGCCGCTTGCGTAGTGGCGCTCCAGATCAGCCAGATAGTTCGTGTCGATTTCACAATCGTCGTCGATGAAAACCAGAATGCCGCCACGGGCGCGTGTCATGGCCGTGTTGCGCGCGGCAGCGAGGCCCGGTCGGGTATCGATGAGGTGCGTGATTGTCAGCGGGGAAGCGGAAATCATCCGGGCAATGCGCTCAGGCGTGTCATCGGTCGAACCGTTGTCAACAACGATCAACTCGCACCGGCCGGCAGCATAGGTGCCACAAACTGTCTCGATCGATCGGATGCAGGTCTCGAGCGCCGCCGCACGATTGCGCGTGCAGACGATAAAGCTTGCGAAAAGCACGTTGCGTGCGGGGGGCGACGACGGCCGTTGCGTCTCCACCATGTCGCTGCGTTCCGCCGCTGTCCACCTCAGGCCCTCGACGGTCATGCTAGCGCATCCCCTGCTGCGGAAGGACGCTCGTCGCAGGCACGGATTGCAGATACCGCGACACGGCATCCAGCCGGCTTGAAGCAGCCAACGTCATGCGGCTGCACCATGGCACTCGAGCGCCGGCGATTAGGCCATATCGTTCCCGGCGACGGATGAGCCCCCATTTTCTCGTCTGCGTCAAAAACTCGTGGGTGAGTTCCGGCCGCCGCTCGTCGCTGACGAGCTGATAGAGAAAATAGAAGAAATTCAGCGCGCCCTCCTCGTATCCGGCGCGGGTTTCCGCAGGAAGCGCCGAGACCCCGGCCTCAAGCGAGAGAATACACGCAGCGGCTCGCCCTATCGTTTCGGACGTCACTGCGAGGCCGATATCATTCAAGGCAGAGGGACCGTCGCAAAGCTCTTCGCGTTCGAGATTTTCGGCGACGATTCGCAAATGCGTGCGGCGCATCTGGCGCTTGTGCGTGTTCGTAACGCTGTTGCCGTGAATGCGGTAAGCGATCAGCGCCTCGTCGATCATCACGGCCGGAAAACGCTCGGCAACCCTTCGGAAGAGATCGAAATCCTCCGCATGCACGTAATGCGCATCATAGGTCAGCATATCCTGCGGGATGACGCGCCTGTTGAAGACGACGGTCGAGTGGATGAAGATCGTGAAGAACTTCGACAGCGCCCGCAGGCTCGCCGGCTGATAGATCGGGTTGGGCGTGCCGCGGATGATACGGTCGCCAAGTAGCGTGTCGATACCCGAGCCGCACAGAGCAAGCTCCGGCTGCCGCTGGAACAGCGACACCTGGCGTGACAGTCGCGAGGGATAGGAAATATCGTCCGCGTCCATTCTGGCAATGAGGTCGCCCTTCGCCAGCGTGAGGCCTTCGTTTAAGGTCGCGATCAGACCGCGATTTTCGCGCGAGACGATGGTGATGCGGTCGTCCGCCTGCTGATAGCGTCGCATGATTTCCAGCGAACGATCGCGCGAACCGTCGTCGATAGCGATGATCTCCAGCCGTCGATAGTCCTGCTTCAGAATGCTCTCAAGCGCCGCAGCCAGATAGGGCTCGGCGTTGTAGACGGGCAGCAGGACGGAAACCAACGGAACGGTCATGGGCATTCTCGAACGTTATTGCAGATCTGAAGCATGGAGCGCGTTTTCCCGGCCAGCGGTGTCCGCGCGATAGGTCGGCTGCGGCCGCTCACCCTTTTTTCCCTTCAGCCAGTCGACAGAGCTTCCGGCATTTTGGGATTTACTTCGCCGTCCGCCTGCGCGGAGGTAGGGGAAGTGCCGTTTCAAGGCGTTCAGCGGTTTCTCGAAGGCGAGCCAGGAGACGGCCGCGACGACCAAAGTGGCGAAACCGGCAACGAGCAAACGCCCGAAGCCCTGTTCGGAAACATTGACCGGTATCCACGCCTGCGCCTTGACGACCAGCGCCAGTACGACCGGATGAAACAGGTAGACGCCATAACTGACGCGCCCGAGCGCCGTCAGCGGTGGCAGTTCGAGCAACCTGCCGAAATCGTTGCGGAACCCCGCGGAGGCGCTGCCCACCAACATTGCAAGCGGAACGAGGGGCGAAACTTCAAGGCCGATCCACACCAGCCAATCGGGTACCGGCCCCATTGCAGTCGAGCGCGCCCAAAGGAGGACGAGCGACAGGATGGAAAGCGGCAGCCAGCTGGCCGCCATCCATCGCGGCCAGGCTGTGACATGCGATCGGTGGACGGCCAGGAGGGCACCCGCCGCCAGCGCATCCATCGAGGCCGGCGGCAGCAGGTCGCGCGCGAGCGAGGGGTCGCCTGTCAGCGGCCAATAGAAGCGGTAGGCCAGCGAACAGGCAATCACACCGACACAAAGCCGCCCGAGCAGACGGCGCGGCGTCAGCAGAACGAGAAGCGGCCAGACGATATAGAACTGCTCTTCTATGCTGAGACTCCAGGTGTGGCAGAGCACCCACGGTGTCCACGCGTCCTTGACCGCGTACCAGAAGTTCGAGAGGTAAAGCGCGTGCCAGACCCAGCCTTCCCTGGCGCCTTCCAGGTTGAACAGCCACAGGACGCCCAGCATGCCGAAATAGGGTGGGAAGATACGCAAGGCACGGCGCGCGTAGAAGGATCTGAGAGCCGTCGCCGGTTCGAACTGAGCGGCGGAACGGGCGTCAAGCAATAGCCGCGTGATCAGAAAGCCGCTGAGAATGAAGAACAGCCGCACACCGATGTGTCCCCAATGGGAATCGTCCGCGGCAAAAAAATGCGCGTACAAAACCATGGAAACGGCAGCGGCCCGCAACCCGTCCAACTGACGGTCGCGCGTATTCAACATTGAACATCCCCTCGGAGTTCCGACCCTTGCGGGCCCTGTTCCTTGTGGAGCCAACTCTCTGGTCAGCTACGATTTTTGCCGCGAGGTTGCCATTTGCTTCAAGAGAAGCGTGAAAGGTCTGATCGGTCGCACGACGCATTGAAGGCGGCCCCTAAAACTCTAGGGTCGAATAGGGCCAAACTTTGACCGCTGGGATGGTGGCAGCGCGCCGAGTTCGCCTGCGGGCGGTCGACCGTGACGACCAAGGCGCCGGCCACCGCCGCCCGGCCGAGGCCGCAAGCTCTTGTATTGTTTCAGAAACGAAAGCGCATCAAGTCGGCCGGGGGCTTAGAATGTCGGTGGCGTATTGACCCAAAGAAGGACGGTTTCACCGTCGTGCCGGTTCGTCCAGGCGTGGCGCCTCTTGCTCTCGAAATAGAGCGAGTCGCCGACGCCGAGGTCGTAGAACTGGTCGCTGTCGAGGATGAACTCGACCCGGCCCGAGAGAACATAGACGAACTCCTCGCCCTCATGCCGGTAGGCGCCCTCGCTGGAAGCCCCCGGTTCCAGCACGAAGCGGTGGCAATCCATCTGGTTGCGGCCGTCGGCCAGCAACTGCACGGTGACGCCGGGCGTCGTGCGCGGCCAGGTCCGCCATTCGCCGGCTCGCACCACGGCCCGCGCATCCGCTTCCTCCTCGCCGGAGAGGCTGGAAACGGTGGTTCCGAAGTATTCCGCGATGTTGTGCAGGACGGCCACCGAGACACCCTGCGAGGTGCGTTCCAGCGTCGAGAGCACCGATGCGGCGATGCCAATGTCGCCGGCAACCTGCTCGAGCGTCTTTCCTGCCGCGTGCCGGAGGCTCCTGAGTTTGCGCCCTACCTGGTTATCGCCGCCCTCGCCCGCGCTCGAAACAGCGTCGTCCCCGGCACCTTCCGCTTCCAGCGCCTCGCGGATCGCGGCCGGGTTCAGCCCGCGTTCGACGCGGAACCAGGCGATGCGCTTCAGCCGGGCAAGATCGCCCTCCGTATATTGCCGATGTCCCGTCGGCGAGCGCTCGGGCACGACCAACCCTTGCGTCTCCCATAACCTCAGAGTCGAAGCGGAGACCCCCGCCAGACGCGCCGCCTCGGCAACCTTGTAGCGCACAGCGCCCATTCCAATTTCCCTTTACCGCCCGCCGGCACTGCACGAATCCGTGCAGTTCCGACGTGTCCGCAACCTTACCCGTCACGATTGAGATCTGACAAGGACGCCGCATCAGCGCCCGTGTTGTCTCGATCACCAAATTTGATTTGCAATCGACTGTGAAAGGTGTACCACTTCCAGAATAAACTTGCAGAAAAAATGCAATATATTAACTCCAGACGTGACAGGAACGCGCCATGACCAGCCTCACCGACCGCAAGAACGCCGCCATCTCCCGCGGCGTCGGCATGACCACCCAGATCTACGCCGATCGCGCGGAAAACTCGGAGATCTGGGACAAGGAAGGCAATCGCTACATCGACTTCGCCTCCGGCATTGCGGTCGTCAACACGGGCCATCGTCACCCCAAGGTCATTGAGGCGGTCAAGGCGCAGATCGATCGCTTCACCCATACCTGCCATCAGGTCGTGCCTTACGAATCCTACGTGCACCTCGCCGAGCGCCTGAACGCGCTGACGCCCGGGGACTTTGCCAAGAAGACGATCTTCGTCACCACCGGCGCCGAAGCTGTCGAAAACGCCGTCAAGATCGCGCGTGCCTCGACCGGCCGCCAGGCGGTCATCGCCTTTTCCGGCGGCTTCCATGGCCGCACCTTCATGGGCATGGCACTGACCGGCAAGGTCGTTCCCTATAAGGTCGGCTTCGGCGCGATGCCGGGCGACGTCTTCCACGCCCCCTTCCCGATCGAACTGCACGGCATTACTACCGAACAGTCGCTCGCAGCACTCAAGAAGCTCTTTGCCGCCGATGTCGATCCGGGCCGTGTCGCCGCGATCATCCTGGAGCCGGTGCAGGGCGAAGGTGGTTTCTACCCCGCGCCCGCCGCTTTCATGAAGGCGCTGCGCGAAATCTGCGACCAGCATGGCATCCTTCTGATCGCCGACGAGGTCCAGACCGGCTTTGCCCGCACCGGCAAGATGTTCGCCATGGACCATCACGACGTTGCGCCTGACCTCATCACCATGGCCAAGAGCCTTGCCGGCGGCTTCCCGCTCGCCGCCGTCACCGGCCGCGCCGAAGTCATGGATGCGCCGGCCCCCGGCGGCCTTGGCGGCACCTATGGCGGCAACCCGCTCGGCATCGCCGCCGCCCATGCGGTGCTCGATGTCATCGCCGAAGAGAAGCTGTGCGAACGCGCCGAGCAGCTCGGCGGCCGGCTCAAGCAGCGCCTTGCCGCCATCCGCGAACAGGCACCCGAGATCGCCGACATCCGCGGCCCCGGCTTCATGAATGCCGTCGAGTTCAACGACGTGAAGACCAACCTGCCGAGCGCCGACTTCGCCAACAATGTTCGCCTGATCGCGCTGGAAAAGGGACTGATCCTCTTGACCTGCGGCGTGCATGGCAACGTCATTCGCTTCCTTGCGCCGATCACCATCCAGGACGAAGTCTTCGCCGAAGCGCTCGACATTCTCGAAGCGTCGATCCTCGCGGCGCGTGGTTGACGCCCGACCAGGCGACCGCTAACGCGGTTGCCCGGTGCATAATTCCTCAAATCGGGATCGACTTGAGGACAAAATTATGCAGCAATTCAAAGTGCTACAGCGACTTAGCGCGTCGATTCAAACGCGTGAAGCTCGGGTGCCGACGTCGTTCGGCACCCGCAAAAACAAGCAAAAGCGGGTCTGCCGCCCCCCGGCGGACCATCGCCGGAGGATGCCCGCCAATGACCTTGACCCCCGCCTTGACCAAGCACCTGCGCGCCGCCGAGCTGTTCGCGCCGCTACACACCATTGCACATGCCGCCGCAGGCTGGACCGGCGCAACCTTCGACGTCTTCAACCCCTCGACCGGTGAGTTGCTGGCGGCCCTTCCGGACATGGGGATCGAAGAGGCGCATGGGGCGATCGAAGCCGCTGCAAAGGCGCAGGTTCTCTGGGCGGCAAAACCCGCCAAGGACAGAAGCGCGGTGCTGCGGCGCTGGCATGACCTGATCGTGCAACATGCCGACGATCTCGCGGCGATCCTGACCGCCGAAATGGGCAAGCCGATCGCGGAATCGAAAGGCGAAGTGCTGCACGCCGCGGCTTACATCGAATGGTACGCGGAAGAGGCGAAGCGCATCTATGGCGAGACCTTCCCGGCACCGGCAAACGACCGCCGCATGCTTGTCATCAAGCAACCGGTTGGCGTCGTCGGCACCATCACGCCGTGGAACTTCCCGGCATCGATGGTCGCCCGCAAGATCTCGCCGGCCCTTGCCGCCGGATGCACCATCGTCTTGAAGCCCGCCGAGCAGACCCCGCTCGTTGCCGGCGCCATGTTCGTGCTCGCCGAAAAGGCCGGTTTCCCCACGGGCGTCGTCAACCTGCTCTATGCCTCGGAGGGTGCCGCGATCGGCCGCGAGCTTTGCAGCAACCCGAAGGTGCGCAAGATCAGCTTCACAGGCTCGACCGAAGTCGGGCGGCTTTTGATGCGGCAATGCTCCGACCAGATCAAGAAGGTCAGCCTGGAGCTTGGCGGCAACGCCCCTTTCATCGTCTTCGACGACGCGGACATCGACGAGGCTGTGGACGGCGCCATCCAGGCGAAATTCCGCAATGCCGGCCAGACCTGCGTCTCGGCCAACCGCATCTATGTGCAGTCCGGCGTGCATGACGCCTTTGCCGAGAAATTCGTCAGCCGAGTTGCCGAGCTCACCGTCGGCGACGGCTTCACCCCGGGCATCACCATCGGTCCGATGATCGACAAGCACGCGATCGAGAAGATCGAGGCCCATGTTGCCGACGCGGTCTCCAAGGGTGCCAAGGTGCGCGCCGGTGGCCACCGGATCGGCGCGTCAGGCACCTTCTTCCAGCCGACCGTCCTGACCGGCATCTCGACCGACATGCGGGTCGCTCAGGAAGAAACCTTCGGCCCGATCGCGCCCATCATCCGCTTCGAGACCGCCGAGCAGGTGATCGCCGAAGCCAACGACACGATCTATGGGCTTGCCGCATATTTCTACGCCGAGAACCTGAAGCGGGTCTGGCATGTGGCCGAGGCTCTGGAATACGGCATGGTCGGCATCAACACCGGCCGCATGTCCTCGGAAGCCGCGCCCTTCGGCGGCATCAAGCAATCGGGCATCGGCCGCGAAGGCTCCCGCCATGGGCTCGAAGACTATCTCGAGATGAAATATCTCTGCATGGGCAACATCTGACCCGTGCAGGCACCGGCCGGCCAGCCAGCAGCTAGTCGATGATGTGGTAGCCACCGTCGACATAGAGCACCTGCCCCGTTATCAGCCGGGCGGCGTCATGCGCCAGAAAGGCCGTCGCAACGCCGACATCGTCGATATCGACGAGTTCGCGCGACGGCGACTTGACCTTCGTCTTTTCGAGCAGCGCGTCGAATTCCGGGATACCGGAAGCGGCGCGCGTCGCAAGCGCTCCCGGCGAGATCGCGTGGACGCGGATGCCCTTGGGGCCGAGTTCGGCTGCCAGATAGCGGACCGCACTTTCAAGCGCCGCCTTGGCAACACCCATGATGTTATAGTTTTCCACCACCACCTGTGAGCCGTGATAGGTCATGGTGAAAAGCGTGCCGCCATTCTTCATCAGCGGCTCGGCGAGATGCGCCATGCGGATGAAGGACCAGCAGGAAATGTCCATGGTCTTGAGGAACCCTTCGCGGGGCACGTCAACCACGCGGCCGCCGAGCGTATCCTTCGGCGAAAAGGCGATCGAGTGCACGAGGAAATCGAGCTCCCCCCAGGTAGTTTCGATCTCCTCGAACACGGCTTCCATCTGGCCCGGAACGGCCACGTCGAGCGGCAGGAACAGCGGCGCTTCGATTTCACGCGCCAACGGCTCCACATGGGGCCTTGCCTTGTCGTTCAGATAGGTGACTGCGACTTCCGCCCCGAAGGCGCGAAAGGCGCGGGCGCAGCCCCAGGCGATCGACCGATCGTTGGCAATGCCGACGATGAGGCCTTTACGGCCATCCAGAAGTTTGGCCTTGGCGACAGGAATGGACATGGATTGTCTCCGATGGATCAGGCTGCACGAGTTCGAAGGAGCGCCAGCGTGTGGCGCGCGATCATCAGTTCCTCGTCGGTTGGAATGACGTAGAGCGCGACGCGGCTTGAAGGCGTGGAAATCAGCGTGGCACCCGCCGCGTTCGCGGCCGGATCGAGTTCGGCGCCGAGCCAGGCGAGGTTCTCCGCGATCCGGGCGCGGATTTGAGCGGAGTTCTCGCCGACGCCCGCCGTGAAGACGAAAGCGTCGATACCGCCGAGCGCGGCTGCAAGCATCCCGGCGTTGAGCCCGCAGCGATAGAGGAAATGATCGATAGCGAGTTTGGCATGTGGATCCTCGCTTGCAAGAAGATCACGCATGTCGTTCGACACGCCGGAGAGCCCCTTGAGTCCCGCTTCATGATAGAGCAGATCCGAAACGGCTTGCGCGCTCATGCCGCGCTGGAGGATCAGATAGAGCACGACGCCCGGATCGAGCTGGCCTGGCCGCGTTCCCATAGGCAAGCCGTCGAGCGCGGTGAAACCCATGGTGCTCTCGATACTGTGGCCGTTGTAGAGGGCACACATCGAGGCGCCACTGCCAAGATGCGCAACGATGACACGGCCAAGCGCCACCTCCGGCGCCACCTCCCGCAGGCGCTCCGAGATGTATTCGTAGGAGAGGCCGTGAAAGCCGTAGCGTCGAACGCCTTCGTCATAGAAGCTGCGCGGCATGGCGTAGCAGTTTACCTCTTCCGGGTGGCCGTGATGGAAGGCGGTATCGAAACAGGCGACCTGCGGCACGTCCGGATTGATCGCCATGGCCTGCCGGATCGGCGCGAGGTTGTTGGGCTGGTGCAACGGCGCGAGATCCTGGTAGCTCGCCAGACGATCCAGCACAGTCGCGTCGATGAGCACCGGCTCGGCATAGTCGGGCCCGCCATGTACCACCCGGTGACCGACCGCACGCAAGGTGAAGCCCTGAAGGCTCAACAGCCAGTCCCGCGCCGCGGCGATCGCCGCCGGCAGGTCGCCGACGACGTCGGGTTCATAGTTTCGATCGACGAGCACGGTCCCGTCGGCCGCCTTCGCCTGCAGGCGCGGCCGCGTTCCGATGCCGCCGATCTGCCCCTTCACCCGGCGCTCGAGACCGGCTTCCGTGATCCCGAAAACCTGAAACTTCAGGCTGGACGATCCTGCATTGACGACGAGAAGCGCATCCATGGCTACACCGCCGCAACTTGGGCGGCGCGTCGCCTTGCCGCATAGAGCGAAGCCACGGCACAGGAAGCAAGGCGCGTGCGCACGGAGTCCGCCCGCGAGGTCAGCACGATCGGCACGCGGGCGCCAAGGACGATGCCGGCGGCGTCGGCATGGGACAGGAAGGTGAGATTCTTCGCCAGCATATTGCCGGCCTCAAGATCGGGCACCACCAGGATCTGCGCCCGGCCAGCAACCGGGGACTTGATGCCCTTGATATGTGCTGCCTCC
The DNA here is from genome assembly GCF_900103435.1 of Sinorhizobium sp. NFACC03. Classification (NCBI taxonomy): domain Bacteria; kingdom Pseudomonadati; phylum Pseudomonadota; class Alphaproteobacteria; order Hyphomicrobiales; family Rhizobiaceae; genus Sinorhizobium; species Sinorhizobium sp. NFACC03. The sequence goes on along the minus strand of NZ_FMXF01000004.1, from coordinate 238,385 downwards.
GGGTCGATCGCATTGTCGAAGGCAAGTGGGCCCTCGAGCAGGCCGCCGGTGATCTGGCCACGCTCCGCCATTTTACACAGCGCCGCCGCCTCGATCGTTGACGGTATCTTCGTCGTCACGGTCTCGACAGCCGAAAGAATGGCGACGCGCGGCTCGCCAAGACCGATTGTAACCCAGAGGTCGATGGCGTTCTGCACGATGTCGCGCTTGGCCTCGAGGTCCGGGAAGATGTTGATGGCGGCATCGGTTATGAACAGCGTCTCGGCATGCCCCGGCACATCCATGATGAAGACGTGGCTGATCCTTCGATCGGTCCGAAGACCCGTTGCGGAGGCTGCGACTTCCCGCATCAGTTCGTCCGTATGCAGACTTCCCTTCATCAGCAGTTCGCCGCGCCCCTCGCGGATCATGGCCACCGCTTTTGCCGCCGCCGCATGGCTGTGCGGCACGTCGACGATCTCGTAGCTACCGAGGTCGAGCCGGTGTTCGGCAGCGACACTGCGGATCTTCGCTTCCGGGCCGACGAGCACGGGCTTGATCAGTCCCGTCTCGGCCGCCTCAAGTGCGCCACGCAGCGAGGTTTCGTCGCAAGGGTGCGCGACGATGGTGACCGCCGGCGTTTCGTCTCGCGCGGTGGCAATCAGGAGATCGTATTTGGACTGCTCAAGCGGCAGTGCGGTTTCCTCGGACATGTCGAAGCTCCTTCTCGATCAGGATGCGGCACGATTGCGGACGACCTTGCCAGCGTTGATCGCCACCGGAGGCTCGCTGTCCAGCCGGAACAGCGTCGCCACCCGTTGCAGCCGCTCGGCCGCAAGACCTGTCAGCGCGCCGGAGGCATCTAGGACCTCGCGAAGAGCGGCGAAGGCGGCGCGACGCTCCTCGATCGCTTCCGGCAGCAGCTTGGGAAGCGCCGCAAGGGCAGCATCCTCGTCGATCAGCAACATGAAGTACTGCTCGCGCATCACCGCCTTGAAATCGGCTAGTGTCAGTTGCTTCGCCGAGGGATGGGCACGCCGAAGCCTGCGAACTGCCTCGAGCCCGCGCTCGTCGGCGCCGCCACGCGCCATGCCGACGAAAATCAACGCCCGCGCAAGGCCTTCACACGTAGCGCCTTCTGCAAATCTCGTCCTGAGCTCGGCAATCCGCGCCTCGACGAGCGCTTGATGAAGCAGGCTCTTCTCAGCCTTGCGCGGCGGCTGGTTCGAATTCGTGTCGATGCCGAGTGCGGCCTGGAGTGTCGGAGCGCCGTAGATGGCGTGAAAGCTCTGTTCCGATAGATACTCGGCCGTCCGCCGCCAGGTGTCGAGGCCGTCCACGATCTGCTGCGACAGGGCCTCCTGCCAGGCGATGAACGGGTTGCTTGCATCCGCAGGCTCGCGGTTCTCGCGCACATGGTCCGCAAGCGCCGACATCCAGGGCATGAAGGGGTTGTCCTGCCCGAACAGTGCATATTGCAGCCGCAGCGGATGCATGTTCCGCATCGCCTCCGCCACGGGCGGCGTTGCCGCCGCCTTGACCAGCGGCTGCAGATAGGTGCGATAGAGCGCCAGATTGACTTCCGACAGTTTTGCCGCGGCTGCGAAACGACGCTCATCCTCGATATCGTTGCCGCCAAGCGCACGGATGTCCTCCAGCGTCCGCGCCTCGCAACGCATCAGCCATTCACCAGAGAGAAGTTCGCGTCCCTCGTTCACATCGGCTGCCGGCGTCAGCACGGCCTCATACAGGCCGGGCGGCAACACGTCGATCAGGTCGATGTTGGACGCGAATTCGTCATGCTCCTTCCGCGCGACCCCGGCGGACACGAAGATGCCGAGATGTCCGACGGTCTCGTGGACGGTGTAGACGATCGTCTGGCCGTAGGCGCGGATCTCGTCGACGCTGTCGTAAAGATCGAGGATCCAGTCGAGCGCCTGCTGCGGCGGGGTGATGTTATCCCCTTTCGAGCAGAAGACAACGATCGGCGAACGGATGTTGCGCAGATCGATCGCCGTGCCATCGGACGTCCGGATTTCGCCAGCCGCAAGCTTGTTGCCAACGAACAGCTCATCGACGATGAACTGCATTTCCTCGGCATTCAGCGTCACATGCCCGCCCCACCAGCGTTCGAAGCCGAGGTAGCGGGCGGCCTCCGTGTCGATCTTCGAATAGAGATTGTATTGTTTGGTCCAAAGCGTGTTGGCCGGGTTCTGGTTCTCGAAATTCTGAACCAGCCAGGCGCCGTCGAAGACGCCGGCGCCGAGATCGCCGGTCAGCGCCGCCAGCCAGCTACCGCCGAGGAGCCCGCCGGAATAGCGCATCGGGTTTTGCCCTTTGACGCCGGCCCAGTAGGAAAGCGGCGCGCCGGCAATGATGATGGGGCCAAAGAGTTCCGGCCTGAGTGCAGCAACGATCATCACGGCCCAGCCCGCCTGGCAATTGCCGATCACGCAGGGCTTGCCGTCAGCATCCGGATGGCGAGCGATGACGGTTTCGAGGAATACGGCTTCTGCAAGAGCAATATCCTCAATCGTCTGCCCGGGAACCGGATCAGGAAGGAAGCCGATGAAATAGCAGGGATGGCCGGCCTTCATCGCCACGCCGATCTCGCTGTCTGCCTTGAAACCACCGATGCCGGGCCCGTGACCCGCACGGGGATCGACAACGACGAAGGGGCGCTTCGACGGGACGGCCACGACACCTTCGGGAGGAACGATGCTCACCAGCGCATAGTTCACCGGTCGAGCGAGCGTGCGTCCGTCGCGGACAAGCCGAGCCTCGAACTCCAGCACGTTCGGAGCGGTCTGCGTCCGGTGCTCCTCATATTGCGCACCGCGCTGCCGCATCACGTCAAGAAAAAGGACCGAGCGCTGCCAGGCATCGAGCGAATAGGAATAGGCATCGGCGAATGTCGGTATTGTCGGGATGGTGGAATGCTTGGGCATAGTGTCCACTCCTCGGTGCGATTGAAGGCCGGCCCCGCTGCTTGAAGCCAATAGAACAATACAATTCGTCTCGCATTGACTTTAGTCAAAGATACGGGTGGCAGAGCTGCGGTATGAACTCGACATAGGTGACCCAAGAACGTCTGCTCAGGTCGCAGGAGCATAACAGTGGAGTGTTATGGCGATTTGTCGGCATAGCGAACCGTCGCCTTGGACCCCGTGGAAGGAGCATACGTTGGCCAGTTTTCAGCGTTCCTTCGCAGTGCAGCATCATACAGAAATGGGTGCCACGCAAGACGACCCTTGAAATTCTGGACGCAGCTTGCCAATTGGGGCGCAAAGAACAAGGAGTTGCCAAAGCGATGAGCGAAACCGAAATGTCCGTAGAGAAACATGTCTTCGAAGCCGATGTGGCGCGACTGCTCCATTTGATGGTGCATTCGGTCTACTCCGACAAGAACGTCTTCCTCCGCGAACTGATTTCGAACGCCGCGGACGCCTGCGAGAAGCTGCGCTATGAAGCGATCGTCTCGCCTGAGCTTCTTGCCGGAGACCCGACCCCACGCATCACGCTGACGCTCGATGAAGAAAACAGCCGTCTCGTCGTCGACGACAACGGCATCGGCATGAGCCGTGATGAACTGGTCGAAGCGCTCGGCACGATCGCCCGCTCGGGCACGCGTGCCTTCATGGAGCGCATCGAGGCCGCCCAGGGCAAAGAAGGCGCACAGCTTATCGGTCAGTTCGGCGTCGGCTTCTACTCCGCCTTCATGGTCGCCAACAAGGTCGACGTCGTATCGCGCCGCGCAGGCTCCGAACACGCCTGGCTGTGGTCCTCCGACGGCAAGGGCAGCTACACCGTTGCTGCCGCCGAACTTGCGGACGCTCCGGCGCGCGGTACGCGCATCACGCTCCATCTGATGGAGGATGCTAAGACCTACACGTCGCGCTGGACGGTCGAGCGCATCGTCAAGGATCAGTCCGGCCATGTGCCGGTGCCGATCTCGGTCGTCGAGAAGCCCGGGGCCGAGCCGGTTTCCGTCGGCGACGGCACGGCCCTCTGGACCAAGCAGAAGAGCGAGATCAGCAAGGAAGATTACGCCGACTTCTATCGTGGCGTCGCAGGGCAGTATGACGATCCGGCCCTGACCGTGCATTTCCGCGCCGAAGGCCGTCACGAATATACCGCACTTGCCTTCGTGCCCGGCTCGAAGCCCTTCGACCTCTTCGACCCGGACCGCAAGGGCCGGATGAAGCTCTACGTCAAACGCGTCTTCATCACCGACGAGGCGGAATTGCTGCCGCGCTATCTGCGCTTCGTGCGCGGCCTCGTCGATACGTCCGACCTGCCCTTGAACGTCTCGCGTGAGATGATCCAGGAAAGCCCGCTGCTGGCAAGCATCCGCAAGGGCGTGACCAACCGCGTGCTGACGGCGATCGAGAAGCTGGCGGAAAACGAACCGGAGAGCTTCGCCAAGGTCTGGGAGAACTTCGGCAGCGTGCTGAAGGAGGGCATCTACGAGGACTACGAGCGCCGCGAACAGCTGATTGCTCTGTCACGCTTCCGTACCACCACCTCGGACGAGGGCCAGCGCAGCCTGGCCGACTACGTCAAGGACATGAAGGAAGGCCAGTCGGCGATCTATTATCTGACGGGCGACAATCTCGGCCAGCTCAAGGCCTCGCCGCAGCTCGAAGGTTTCCGCGCCCGCGGTATCGAAGTTCTGCTTTTGACCGATCCGGTCGATAGCTTCTGGGTAACGTCCGCTCCGGACTTCGACGGCAAGCCGCTGAAGTCGATCACCCAAGGGGCTGCCGATCTCAGCAATATCGCCAAGCCCGAGGGCGACAAGGAAGAGGCGCCGCAGGCCAGCCAGTTGGTCATCGATTTCGTTGCCTTCGCCAAAGAGACGCTGGGCTCAGCGGTCTCCGATGTCCGCACTTCCGACCGCCTGACGGAAAGCGCCGTCTGCCTGGTCGCGCCGGAGCACGGTCCGGATCGACAGCTTGAAAAGATGCTGCAAGGCGCCGGCCGTCTCGACGATGCGGCCAAGCCGATCCTCGAAGTTAATCCGAACCACGCACTGATCGCCGCGATGGCCGCCAGCCCCGCCGGCGATACAGCGTTCCGAACGGATGCCGTTCAGCTGCTGCTCGACCAGGCGCGCGTGCTCGATGGCGACAAGCCGCAGGATCCGCGCGCCTTTGCCGAACGGCTGTCGCGCGTCTTCAACCGCGCACTCAAGGCCTAACGGAAAAGCCCCGGAAATCTCCAGGATTTCCGGGGCTTTTTGCTATTTTCTCAGGTGGTGTCTTAACAAGTGCCTTCGGGGCCTCACCTTGCGTTAGCCTGCCTTCGGGACCTGCATCCCGATCTCGGCGAGTACCTCGTCGGTGTGCTCTCCAAGCCGCGGTACGCCGCGGTCCAGCGCAAGCTCGGCAGCTGAAAAGCGGATCGGCGTCCGCACACCCGGCGAGGTACCGGCGGCAGCGCCCGAATGCGGCGTATTCACCCGCATCTTCCGATGCTCGATCTGCGGATCGGCAAAGACGTCGGCGACGGTGTTGATCGGCCCGCCGGGCACGCCGGCATCTTCCAGCAACGTCAACAGAGTGTCGCGCTCGATCTTCACGGTTTCGGCTGCCAGTTCGGGCGTCAGCGTATCGCGGTTCTGCACGCGCAGCGCGTTGGTCAGATAACGTTCGTCGGTCGCGAGATCGGCGCGGTCGAGCAACGTGCAGAACTTCACGAACTGCCGGTCATTGCCGACCGCAACGATCAGGTGGCCGTCGGAGGTCGGGAAGACCTGATAGGGCGCTATGTTCGGGTGGGCATTGCCGAGCCGGCGCGGCGCTTTGCCGGAGACCAGGAAGTTCAGCGCCTGGTTGGCGAGAACGCCAGTCATGCAGTCGAGCAGCGCCATGTCGATCTGCTGTCCCTCGCCGGTGCGCTCGCGCTGGGCAAGCGCCGCCTGGACGGCAATTACACCGTAGAGACCGGTGAAGATATCGGCGAAGGCAACGCCGATCTTCTGCGGCTCGCGATCGGGCTCACCGGTCAGGTCCATGATGCCACTCATGCCCTGGACGATATAATCGTAGCCGGCGCGATGGGCATAGGGACCGTCCTGGCCGAAGCCCGTGACCGAGCAATAGATCAGCCGCGGATTGATCTTCTTCAGGCTCTCGTAGTCGAGACCATATTTGACGAGCCCGCCGACCTTGAAGTTTTCGAGCAGGACGTCCGACTGGGCGGCAAGGCGGCGCACGGCCTCCTGCCCCTCCTCCGTGGTGAAATCGAGCACCACGGAGCGCTTGCCGCGGTTGCAGGCGTGGAAGTAGGCGGCATCGAGCTTCTCGCCATCTTCGCCCGCGACGAAGGGCGGGCCCCAGGTGCGGGTGTCGTCGCCGGCCGGGCTTTCCACCTTAATGACGTCGGCACCAAGATCGGCCAGCGTCTGGCCGATCCAGGGGCCCGCGAGAATGCGGGCCAGTTCCAGGACACGAATGCCCTTCAGCGGCGCTTCCATGATCGTGCCGCTCAGAAGAAGGCCTGGAGGCCGGTCTGGGCGCGGCCGAGGATCAGCGCATGGACGTCATGCGTGCCCTCGTAGGTGTTGACGGTCTCGAGGTTCACCATGTGGCGCATGACCTGGTACTCCTCGGAGATGCCGTTGCCGCCGTGCATGTCGCGGGCCATGCGGGCGATATCGAGCGCCTTGCCGCAATTGTTGCGCTTGACGATGGAGATCATTTCCGGGGCCATGCGGCCCTCGTCCATCAGGCGGCCGACACGCAGCGAGCCCTGCAGGCCGAGCGTGATCTCCGTCTGCATGTCGGCAAGCTTCTTCTGGAAGAGCTGCGTCTGTGCGAGCGGACGGTTGAACTGCTTGCGGTCGAGGCCATACTGGCGCGCGGCATGCCAGCAGAATTCAGCGGCACCGAGCGCACCCCAGGAAATGCCGTAGCGGGCGCGGTTGAGGCAGCCAAACGGACCCTTGAGGCCTTCCACATTCGGCAGCAGCGCCTCTTCGCCGACCTCGACATTGTCCATGACGATTTCGCCGGTAATCGAGGCGCGCAGCGACAGCTTGCCGGCGATCTTCGGAGCGGAAAGGCCCTTCATGCCCTTTTCGAGCACGAAGCCGCGGATAGCGCCGCCATGAGCTTCCGACTTCGCCCAGACGACGAAGACATCGGCGAGCGGCGCGTTGGAAATCCACATCTTCGAGCCGACGAGGCGGTAGCCGCTCTCGGTCTTGATTGCGCGGGTCTTCATACCGGCCGGATCGGAGCCGGCGTCCGGCTCGGTCAGGCCGAAGCAGCCGATCCACTCGCCGCTGATGAGCTTCGGGAGATACTTCTGCTTCTGCTCTTCAGAGCCGTAGGCATAGATAGGATAGATCACCAGCGAAGACTGCACGCTCATCATCGAGCGGTAGCCGCTGTCGACGCGCTCGACTTCGCGCGCGACAAGGCCGTAGGCGACGTAAGAAGCGCCGACGCCGCCATAGGTATCGGAGACGGTCACACCGAGCAGGCCGAGCTCGCCCATCTCGCGGAAGATCTCCGGATCGGTCGATTCTTCGCGATAGGCGTCGATGACGCGTGGCTGCAGCCGGTCTTGCGCATAGGCCCGCGCTGTGTCGCGGATCATACGTTCGTCCTCGGTCAACTGATCTTCGAGGAGGAACGGATCATCCCATTGAAATTGCGTCTTGCCGGCCATGTTTCTCTCCCATCGGATTATTCGGCTCATGTTATCGCAAGGGGTGCATGCCGTTTCAAACGAAATTGAGGCACCGCCTCATGCGTTCAGGGAATGGCCCTGCGTGCGACGCCGGGGCACCCCGTGTTGCAAAATCGCTGAAATATGACGACAAGAACTCAAGTCCTTCGGGCCACCAGTCCCCACCGTGGAGCGAATGGCCAGTGCAACGCCAGAGATCAAAAGCAAGCCACGACCATGGCCAACGACCGCCTCGAACGCTTCGCCCACAATCTCGACTGGAATCTGCTGCGCACTTTCGTCGTGCTGGTCGAGGAAGGCAGCATCACGGCCGCTGCAAACCGCCTGCTCCTGCAGCAGCCGGCTGTCAGCATGGCGCTGAAACGGCTGGAACAAACGGTCGGCCAGAAGCTCATCGACAGGCGTCCCGGGCGCTTCAACCTGACGGATGCCGGCGCCCGCCTGCATGCCCAATGCCGCGATATCTTCGCGGCCGTCATCCGGCTGCCGAACGTTCTGGAGATCGCCGGCGAGGAAGTCACCGGCCACCTCAACATCCACTCCGTCAGCCACGCCCACAACCCTGCCTGGGACCGCAAGCTCGAAAGTTTCTTCCGTCTGCACCCCAAGGTGACGCTATCGGTCACTGTCGCGACGACGGTCGACGTTCTAAGCGCCGTCGAGCGCAACGTCGCGACCATCGGCCTTAGCGACGGCAACATACCCGACTGGCTCAACAAACGCTTCCATGTACGCGAACGTTACGCGCTCTACTGCGGCCGCGATCATCCGCTGTTCGGCGTTCAAGGCGTCGACTTCAACGATCTCAGGGGCAATCCCTATATCGCCTTCATCGCCGACGTGCTTGGCGGGCAGCATATGAACTCGGTGACGGCGGTGCGTGCCGTCGGATCCTTCGGCCAGCAGGTCCGCGCCGTCTCCTGCAATGTCGAAGAGGTCATGCGGCTGATCGCCTCCAATGTCGGCATCGGCATGCTGCCCGACCACCTGGCGGCGCCAGCCGTTGCAGAGGGCCAGCTCTGGCAGTTGCCGCCCTACACCGACCTGCCGACGACTGATGTCTTTCGCATTTCCAACCCGAACGCGATCCTCAATCCGGCGGAGGCTGCTTTTCTTTCCCATGTCGCCGATACCGAGCCCCTCGACCACTGTCTCGACGAGATATGACCATCATCAGAATTGATAGCCACCTTTCCGGTTATAAATTTGAACGCGGTTGGCAGCTTGCCTATGGTCCCGCCAACAACCAATGGAGGCGGGACATGCGAGACTACGATGTGGCAATCATTGGCGGCGGGATCGCCGGCCTGTCACTCGCCTATTTCCTGGCACCACATCGCTCCGTCGTGGTGATCGAGCGGGAGGAAGGGCTCGGCTATCACAGCACCGGCCGCTCGGCTGCAGAATTCGTGCTGCGCTACAACACGCCGGAAGTCTGTGCGCTCGCGGCGATCTCCAAGTCCTTCTTCGACAAACCGCCTGAGGGGTTTTCCGAAGTGGCGCTGCTCAAGCAGCGCGGCGGCGTCATGATCGCCAACGCCGAGAAGACTGATCGCTTCGAAGAGGTCTTCGCCGAGGAAAGTCGCGCCAATGCCGAGATCCAAAGGCTGACCATCGACGAAGTTATCGCACGGGTGCCTGTTCTCCGGGGGGATTACGTTGCCGCGGCCTATCACGATCCGCATTTCTGGGACATCGAAGTCGAGAACCTCATGCAGGGGTACGTCAGAGGCGCCCGCCGGCATGGCGCCGCGATCGTCGAACGCTCGGACGTGCTGGCGCCGCGTCGAGACGGCGATCGCTGGGTGCTCACGACAAGTGCCGGCGATGTCAGCGCAAAGACGATCGTCAACGCCGCCGGCGGTTGGGCCGATCCGGTTGCGGACCTGTTCGGCGTCGCCCCCGTCGGTATCGTGCCGCATCGCCGCACGGCGATCACCGTTGATCTTCCCGAAGGCATCGATGCGCTCACCTTGCCGGAGATCAACGAGATCGATGAAGACTTCTACATGAAGCCCGAGGGTGGGCGGCTGCTCGCCTCGCCGGCCGACGCTACCCCTTGCGAGCCGGCCGACGTCCAGCCCGAAGAAATCGACGTCGCCTGGGCGGCGCACTACATCGAAGAGGCAACGACCGTACCGGTTCGCCGCATCTTCAAGAGCTGGGCCGGCATGCGCAGCTTCTCGTCCGACAAGTTGCCGGTCATCGGCTTTGCCCGCGACCGACCGGATTTCTTCTGGCTCGCCGGCCAGGGCGGCTACGGCATCCTGACCTCACCGGCGCTCGGCGCACTCGCCGCGAACCTCGTCGTCGGCACCTCGCCCCCGGAAGGCTTTGACGCGGTCGGTCTCGACCCATCGAAGTTCAGCCCGGCGCGTCTGGAGCAATAACGAGGCCGTTCCTCGCCGCGTCACGTCGTTCAAAGTCGATTGCTGGCCGACCTCGACCGTCGGCCGGATCACTTACGCGCTAGGCTGAAGGAAAAATGGCTGCCGCGGTGATAGTCGAGCGCGTAGACCACCGGCAAGCCGGCCGCATTGAAACAGGTCTCGCGGATCAGCAGTGCCGGCCCGAAATCGCGCAGGTCGTTGCGCTCCACCACATCATCTGGAAGCATGACGGCGGAGACGATCGCGGCCGACATCCTGGGCCTGCTCCTGTGCTGATCCAGCAGATCGAGCAGTGAACCTGTCCAATCGACATCATAAAGGCGCAACGGGATGATGCTGCGCGGGATGAAGTCGACGCAATAGAGGATCGGCTCGTCCTTGTGCAGCCGCAGCCGTTCGAGACGGATCACCCGCTCGCCCGGCTGGAGCCGCAACTGCTCAGCCGTGGTGGCGTCGGGTGCTTCCTCCGCCACCGAAAGAACCTTGTTGGCCGTGGCGTAGCCATAGTGCCGGGCCATGTCCGTGACGCTTTCGAAGACGGTGATCGGCCGATCGACCTGCACGGCGGACATCGCCGAGACGAACCGCCCCCGGCCGTGCTCGACATAGATGATGCTGTCCTGCTCAAGCAGTTTCAGCGCTTCGCGCAGCGCCGGACGCGAGATCTTGAAGCGCTGCGTCAACTGCGCCTCGGTCGGCAGTTTGTCGCCGGGATTGAGCCCTTCGTCGCGAATCAGATCTGCGATGCGGTCGCGGAGCTGAATGACCAGTGTGCGCGTATCACGAAGGGGTTCGTCCAATTCCTCTCACTCCGTTGAACAATCACAAGGATGTTCTTGTCTGACAAATTCTGGAAGGTCAAGTGCGCCTCCGGCCGACCGGATTTTCGCTGCTACTCGGCGTGCATCGCGAGGTGCAGCGGTGCTGGCGAGATATCTCTCTTGACACCGCTTCGCATTGTTGTCAGTTGTCTTACAACATTAAGGAGAACGGCGGACGCCATGACCGCCGACCGAGGCAATCACCGGGAAAGCGTGCCATGCTGAACTTCGACGAACAGAGATTTCTTCGCATCCAGTTGGGCGCTGGCGCACTGCGCCAGCAACTGGACACCACCATCGCGGCTTGTCTCGCCGCCGGCGCGGAGAACATCTTTTTCACGGGAACGGGAGGCGCCGCCATACTGATGCAGCCGGCAGCCCAGCTTCTTCAGCGCCAGTCCCGCTTTCCCACCTTTATCGACCTGCCGGCAGAGCTCGTCCTTTCCGGATCGGCAAACCTGAATTCTAGGTCCATCGTGGTCATTCCCTCCCTCTCCGGCACCACGAAGGAAAGCGTGGCGCTGCTCGAGAAGGCAAAAGCGGTTGGCGCGACGGTATTGACGCTAGTCGGGCATCGGGACACGCCACTCGGCCAAGGCGGCGACCATGTCTTCGTTAATTTCGCCGAGGACGACACTTCCTGCGAGTCCTTCTATCTGCAATCGCTGTTCACCGCGCTTTCGATCATGCGCCACCGCGGGGAACTCGAAAATTACGAGCGGATTGTGGGCGAGCTCGAAACCCTACCGCAGGCGCTGTTGGAGGTGAAGCGAAGCTTCGAACCCCGGGCAGAGGATTTCGCGAAGGTTCTTGCCGGCTCCAACTATCATATTATCACCGGCGCCGGGAATGTGTGGCCGGAAGCCTTCTACTATGGCATGTGCATTCTGGAGGAGATGCAGTGGATCCGCACCCGTCCGGTGCATGCCTCCGACTTCTTCCATGGAACGCTCGAACTGGTGGAACAGGACGTCAGCGTCATCCTGTTCAAGGGCGAAGATGCGATGCGTCCGCTCGCTGAGCGCGTTCAGAACTTCGTGCCTAGCTACACAAGCAAGCTCACCGTGCTCGACACGGCGGAGTTTACCCTCCCCGGCCTTTCTCCCGACGTGCGCGGTCTCGTCTCGCCGATCGTGCTTGCAACAGTGCTCGAGCGCATCAGTGCCCACCTGGAGGTGATGCGCAATCACCCGCTGACGACGCGGCGCTACTACAAGCGCGTTGCCTACTGAGCATTCGAGACGTAATCGTTCGCCCCACGGTCGCGGATGCGAAAACGCGTTCGCGGCCTTTCCATGCGGCCGCCAGGAGACGCTATGACCACTTTCCGCCTTGCTGCCGTCGGCGACAATTGCATCGACCGTTTCCAGGCGCCGATCGGGGAAACCTATGTCGGTGGTAACGCGATCAATGTTGCGGTGCAGTTGGCGCTTCTCGGACACCAATCTTTCTACTTCGGCGCCGTCGGTCGTGACCGCGACGGCGCACAGGTGCGGCAGCTTCTCGAGCAGAACGGCGTGCGGCTTGACGGCCTCAAGGAGCGCGACGTCAACACCGCCTATACCGACATCGGCATCACGCCGGATGGCGACCGTGTCTTCCTCTATGAGGATTTCGGCGCCTGTGCCGGTTACCGACCCGACGCGGACAACCTCGCTCTCCTGAAGACCATGGATCACGTGCATATCGGCTGGCTCGACGACGGCGGCGCGCTGCGCCGGGCACTTGCAGCCGCGGGTGTCAGCGTCTCGCAGGATGTCTCCGTCAACGCCGCCCCCTCCGACCTCGGCGTGGAGGGCCTCAACATCGCATTCGGGTCCGGCGGCGACGGCGATCAGGACGCAGAGCGATTGGCTGATGGCTTCCTCTCTCGCGGAGCTAAGCTGGCCGTCGTCACGCGAGGCGCCCTCGGCTCGCTCGCAAGCGACGGAACCGAACTGGTATCGACCGGCAGCCATCCTGTGGATGTCGTCGACACCACCGGCGCGGGCGACAGCTTTATCGCCGGGTTCATTCTGGCTCATCTCGAAGGCCGCCCGCTGATCGAGCGACTGGAGGCCGGGCGCGACCTCGCTGCGCGCACCTGCACCCATGTCGGCGGGTTTCCGCAACAGCCGCACACTCTGTAACAAGACGAGCCCGCCTCACCCGACCCAGTTCAACAACGGGCCGGGTAAATGGCGGGCGCCTTCAGGCTTTCCACCCCAAGGAATTTGGGTGCGCACCGTACTCAGCGGACATCGAAGCGCCCGAAGCGGGCCTCGACACGAGACTGCAGGAACTCAAGACCGATCGACAGGATCCAGTAGATCATCGAGGCGGTGATCAGCATCTCGATGTGCCGGAACTCGGTTTGCCCTTGAGTGCGGGCGAGATACATGATCTCCCAGACCCCGACGACGGAGACGAGCGAAGAGTCCTTCAGCATGGCGATGAACTGGTTGCCGGTCGGCGGGACGATGACGCGCATCGCCTGCGGCATGATCACCAGCGCCATCGTCTGGCTCGGGCTGAGGCCGAGTGCGGTCGCGCCTTCCGTCTGGCCGCGGGGAATGCTCTCGATGCCGGCCCGGAAGATCTCGGTCATATAGGCTCCATAGCAGAGCGACAGCGCCAGGATGCCCGCCGGCACCGCACCGATGACGTAGCCGACCTGCGGCAGGCCGAGATAGATGATGTAGATCTGCATCAACAAGGGCAGACCGCGGAAGAGCGAGGTGTAGAAGGTCGCGAGACCGTAGATCACGCCGTTCTTCGACAGCTTCGCAATTGCCCCGACCAGCGCGATGAGGGTGGCGATCGCGATCGAGATCACCGAGATATAGAGCGTCGTGACGACGCCCTGAGAGACCAGGTAGCCGATCTTCTTGGCGATGAAGGCGAAGGACAGATCGAACGAGTAGAAAAACAGCATCAGCAGGACGAACAGTTCGACCCAGACGCCGATCACCTGTCCGCTACGCGGCAACTGCCGCAAAGCCTTCCAGTTCGCTACCGCGATCAGCGCGACCATCGAGGCGCTGACCAACCGGCCGAGCGCTGGATTGGCTTCCAGCCACCCTGCCGAAGTCGGCAGCAGATGCCCGATCCAGGCGGGGCTGATGCCGAGCCCGTAGATCGCCAGCGTGACTAGCGCCAGCATGAGAAACATGCCGGACCGTCGCGCGACATCCGGATAAGTCAGTATCAGACGACCAATCATCTCAAAATCTCCGGCGTTCAGGCCGCGCGCTCGCGCCACCAGTCCTGTGCCTGCAGTTTCCAGTAGGTGAGTTGAGCAACCGCCAGCCCGGCATAGCCGCCGGCCCAGACCAGACCGAATGGCCGGAAGAGCTTGTAGCGGTCGGATTGTCCAAGAATGCCTTCGGCCACCAGCTTGCCGCCGATCGCCGTGGTGTTGAGCCCGTGGCCGCCAAAGGCGGTGCAATGCCAGACACCCGGCCGCATCTCACCGATCTGGGGCATCAGGTGGCGTGCATAGGACATCAGCCCAGACCAGGCGAGTTCGGTCTTCAGTTCCTTGAGTTGCGGATAGGTGCCCGTCATCTCGCGGCGCAATTCGGTAGCAAGGGCCGCCGGCGAAGCTGCACGCGTGGTGATCCGCCCACCCCAAAGCAGACGTTTGCCTCCATCCACCAGCCGGTAATAGTCCCCGGCGCGGCGGTTGTCGCCGATCGCGTCGCGGGTGACGATGGCAGAACGGATCAGGTCTGGCGCCTCTTCGCTCAGCATCACATAGGTGGCGATCGGCAGGAACGCACGCCGCAGCCGACCGTTGAGCGCGCCGGTGTAGCCACCGGTCGTCAAGACGACCCGGCGGGCCTTGACGCGACCGCGGGCGGTCGACACCGTCTTTTCGGCCCCGTCGAGTGTGCTCGCCGTTGCCGCCGAGCCTTCGTAGATCCGCCCACCCAGCCGTTCGATCTCTTCTGCCACCGCACGAAGGTAGTTGAGCGGGTGCATGTGGAAGGCCTTGGGGTCGCGCAGCCCCTGGAAATAGCGCTTCGACTTCAACACCGCGCGAATATGCTCGGTGTCGAAGTATTCCAATTCGTATCCGTAGTTTTGACGCATCGCGTCGGCATGTGCCTTCATGCTGCCGTCGTCGTCATAGCGCAGCACGCTGGTGATGCCGGGCTGCGCATGCGCGCTCTCGATCTTCAGCGCCGCGATCGTATCGCGAACAAAATCCACGCCTTCGATCGACAGGCGGTGGATCTGCCGCGCCCCTTCGGCACCGGCCATTCGGGCAATATTCTCGCCACCGGTCGCAAAACCGGGGCTGACGAAGCCTCCATTTCGACCGGAAGCCCCGAAGCCGATACTCTCGGCCTCGAGCACGACCACCGACTGCCCGGCGCGTGCAAGCTGAAGCGCCGTTGTCAGACCAGCAAGCCCACCGCCGACAACGACCGTGTCACATTCGATGGTTTCCGAAAGCACTGGTCTGACCTTCCGGTCGACCATCGTATTTTTGTAGTAGGTGTCGGGATAGGACATGTTCTCTCGCTCTGCGGACAGCGATTAAGGGTTGCGGGGCGGCACGAACTGCCGCCGCGCAGACTTGTCCAATTCACTCGGCGCTATAGTCCTTGCCGTACCATTTGGTGGTAAAGCTCGCGAGCGTGCCGTCCTTCTTCATCTCCGCGATGAGGTCGCCGATCTTCTTCGTCCACTCGGGGTCGGTCTTTTCTGCGATAACGACGAGCGGCTCCTTGAACGCGTACTCGCCGTCAAGGACCTTGAGCGGATAACCGTTCTTGATGGCGTTGAGCGCTGTCTGTTCCGGCGCGATGACCGCATCAAGGCGCACGCCATTGCCGAGGCGCAGGTCGTCGAAGGGGAGCATGGAATCGGCGAAGGTGCGGATCTCGCCCGGGTCCAGCTTGTATTCGATCGGCGGAAGCCCCGGCGCGTCGATTTCCAACTGCCGGCGAATGAAATCTTCCGATGTCGTGGCCGTTTCAACGCCGACGACCTTGCCGTTCAGGTCGGTGACAGACTTCGCCTCGCTATCCTTGTGCAGCACATAGACATAGGGGCTGTAGTAATAGATGCCGGCGAAGTCGATGACCTGGGCGCGCGCCTTGGTGGGGGTGACGGAGCCGACGCCGACGTCATAACGTCCTTGCCAGCGGCCGCCGGTCAAGGTCGCCCAGTCCGGCGTCTCGAAGCTGACCTCGACGCCAAGGCGCTTGCCGATCTCGCGGGAGACATCGATGTCAAAGCCGACCAGTTGGTTGCTGTCGTCGAGATAGCTCTGCGGCGGCCACCCGCTATTGGTGGCGACCACCATGGCCTTCTTGCTCATGACACGGTCGAGCGTCTCGCCTGCCTGCGCGGCGGTGGCAAGCGCCAGCGCGGCAGCGCCGACGGCGAGCTGTAGAACCAGTTTCCTCACGCATTCCTCCTGTTTGAACGTCAGCAATGGGTTCCCGTTATGTAAGATGTCTGACAACATAAGTTAGAAAAGATCGATAAAGACGAGTCAAGGGCGGAAGCGCATCCGCTCCATGAAACGAAGTGATGGGACCATGTGTCTTCGTGATGAATGAGCCAACGAAGCGCGCTCCGGCACAGAGGCGCCGTCATACCGGCAAGAGGCAGCAGGGTATCCCGTCTCCGACTTCGGACAAGTACAGGACAAAGCGGCAATTCGGCGCGCGAACTCAAAAGCGCAGTTCCCGGATCGACCCCGGGCCTATCGTGGGTCGCAGCATCCTGAGGCTGATTTAGAGAGTAGCGTTGAACCCATGAACCTCGCCACACCGATTGAAGCCATCGGCGAAACCTGACAGGAATACCTCCGGGAGGACGGTTCATGTATTATGCGATCTTGGCTTATCACACGGCAGGCGTGGTAGAATCCTGGAGTGAGGAGGAGGATGCGGCCTTGATGTCCGAGCTGCTCCAGGTTCATGATCGCTTCGTTCAGCAGAAATCATTCGGACCGGCCGCACGGCTCGGCCCCGTCGAAGGTGCGGTGACACTGAGGGGCAAGGGCGAAGGCATCGTCACAGACGGCCCTTTCGCGGAAACCAAGGAACAGCTTCTCGGCCTCTATGTCGTGGACTTCCCGACGATCGAGGCGGCCATCGCAGCGGCACGCGACCTGCGACGCAGCAATCCAACGGCGATCTACGAGATCCGACCGATCGCGCTCTATGTTCCGGGGGCAACCTTGGAGCCTGGACCGTAGAGCCAGGAATCGCCCGGCGTTACTGTGCTAGGACGCGATCAGGCGACCGCCCTCGATCCAGCCGAATCTCAAGCTGCAATCTTGCGGGAGGTGGCCAATCGGGCACCCGCCGGGGCGATGTCGTTCACTTTTGATTAACCCAGCCCGCGCGGGTGTGAACTGTAACAGAACTTACAACAAACTGACATTTCGCTTTCATGAAGCGCCGATATGGCAGGTGTCATACCGATGACCGGTCTCCCCGAAAGAGGACCTGCTAGAAATGTTTCAGTTGAAGAGTGTAACCCGCCAGTTCGGCAAGAAGACAGCCGTAAGTTCGGTTACCTTCGACATCCCGCAGGGTCAGATGGTCGGCGTGATTGGCCGCTCGGGCGCCGGCAAGTCGACGCTCTTGCGCATGATCAATCGCCTCGTCGACCTGTCTTCAGGCTCGATCGTCTATGACGGCGCGGAGGTTTCGTCGCTTCGCGGTGCTGCACTGCGCAACTGGCAGCGCGACTGCGCCATGATCTTTCAGCAGTTCAACCTGGTACCGCGCCTCGACGTGCTCACCAACGTTCTGCTCGGTCGCCTCAATCACCGCTCGACGGTGCTCAGCATCCTCAACATGTTCACCCGCGAAGAACGGATCATGGCGATCGGCGCGCTTGAGCGCCTCGGCATCGAACAGACCGCACTTCAGCCGGCAGGCACTCTCTCCGGCGGCCAGCAGCAGCGCGTGGCGATCGCCCGCGCGCTGATGCAGCAGCCGAAGGTTCTGCTCGCCGACGAGCCGATCGCCTCGCTCGACCCGCTGAACGCCAAAATCGTCATGGACGCACTGCGCGACATCAACGAACGCGACGGCATCACGGTCATCACCAATCTCCACACCCTCGATACCGCGCGCAACTATTGCGAACGCATCATCGGCATGGCGCATGGCCGCGTCGTCTTCGACGGCCAGCCCAAGGATCTGACGGCGGCAGCGGTTGCCGAGATCTACGGCGCCGACACGGGCATCGAGGAATCGATGACCTCCACCAGCATCAACATTCCGGCGGCCGAACCGCAGGAAGAAACGGCATCTGCCGGCCTCAAGCCGCTGGCACTGGCCGGCATCTGACGCCCGCCAGGATCGAAAGCCCGCGTCAAGGGCACCTCTTTGAAACCGAATAGGATCCGGCCAAGCCGGACACACGGGAGAACCTTATGCTCAAGAAAGCTCTTCTGGGCGCCGTCGCGCTCCTCGCCCTCGTCGGCCACGCTCAGGCTAAAGACCTCAAGGAATTCCGCATCGGCATTCTCGGCGGCGAAAACGAAGCCGACCGCCTGCGCAACTTCCAGTGCCTCGTCGACAAGCTGCCGGCTGCCATCGGCGTCGAGAAGGTCTCGCTGTTCCCGGCCGCCGACTATGACGGCGTTATCCAGGGCCTGCTCGGTGGCACGCTCGACTACGCCGAGCTCGGCGCTTCCGGCTATGCCAAGATCTACCTCGCCAAGGCTGACGCCGTCGAGCCGATCCTGACGACCGTTCAGACCGACGGTTCGACCGGCTACCACTCGATCATGGTTGCCCGCAAGGATTCCGGCATCACCAAGCTCGAAGACCTGAAGGGCAAGAAGCTCGGCTTCGCCGATCCGGACTCGACCTCGGGCTACCTCGTCCCGCTCGTCACCCTGCCGGAAGCGATCGGCGCGCCGGTCAAGGAATTCTTCGGTGAAACCGGCTTCGGCGGCGGTCACGAAAACCTCGTTCTCGAAGTTGTCAAGGGCACCTTCGATGCCGGCACGACCTTCGGCTCGGGCGTCGGCGAATTCAAGGACGGCTACACCTCGGGCAACCTGAAGAAGATGGTCGACAAGGGCATCCTCGACATGAACGATCTCGTAGAGCTCTGGAAGTCGCCGCTGATCCCGAACGGCCCGATCGTCGTGCGCACCTCGATGAACGACGACATGAAGGCGAAGTTCAAGCAGTTCATGGTCGACCTGCCGAAGACCGACGCTGCCTGCTTCTCCGCCATCCAGGGCGGTGATTTCACCGGCTACACCGAAGTCAACTCCGATTTCTACAAGCCGATCATCGACGCCCGCAAGGCAACGATCGGCGGCTGATAGACCGCATCTTCCGAGAACGCTGGCCGCCCAAACGGCCAGCGTTTCACTTTGAAGGGGTGCTCGACACCAGCCCTTCAACCATACCCTACCGCTTTGTTTTCACGCATTTCCTACGGAAAGCCGCTCCGTGCTTTTCCTTGAAATGCCATAGAGGCCGGCGCAAGCCGGAACGGTCATGGCAACTTCCCTGCTCCCGCGGATTCTGAGCGACAACGGCGCCGTCATCGAGCGCCATTGGCAGGAACTGAGTTCCCGCCGCCGGCTTTACTCCTGGCTCGGCTTCGGCATCCTCTTCCTGGCGCTCTCAGGCTCGCTCTGGTTCGCCAACGATTCCAACGCCGGCAAGTTCTTCGATCGCCTGCCGCATTTCTTCGACTTCGTCGGCGATCTCGCACCGCGTGACGGGCTGGAAATCTTCCGTGCCATGTTCGACCTGCCCTCGCCCTATGACGACGGCAGCTTCAAATACAACTACCCGGACGGCCGGCTGTACCTGACCGACAGCTTCTATATCCCCGAATACGTGCACAAGATGCTGGAGACCGTGAACATCGCGATCTTCTCGACGATCATCGGCACGGCACTCGGTTTCGTGCTCTGCTTCTTCGCCGCGCGCAACCTGATGCCCAATCCGTGGATCCGCGGTACCGTTCGCCGGATCATGGAGATCCTGCGCGCCTTTCCGGAAGTGGTGATTGCCGGCTTCTTCCTTGCCATCCTCTCGCTCGGCCCCATTCCCGCGATCGCCGCGGTCTCGATCCACACGGTCGGTGCGCTCGGCAAGCTCTTCTACGAAGTGGTCGAAAACGCCGACATGAAACCGGATGAGGGCCTGCGTGCCGCGGGCGGCAACTGGATCGAGCGCGTCTGGTTCGGCATGGTGCCGCAGGTGCTGCCCAACTTCACCAGCTACTTCCTGCTGCGCCTCGAAATCAACGTGCGCGCCTCGACCATCATCGGCGCCGTTGGTGGCGGTGGCATCGGCGAGCTGCTGCGCCTTTCGATCGGCCAGGGCCACCAGGCGAAAACGCTTGCGATCGTCATCCTGCTGTTTGCGACCATTTTCGCCGTCGACCAGTTTTCCGCCTGGCTTCGCCGTCGCCTCGTTGGCGAACAGGCCTTCCAGCTTGCCCAGTAGGTGCGCGCTATGACCACGACCACACGACTGAGCCCGATGGAGATGGACGCGATCGCGGCCCGCCATCCCGAGCTCCTGAAATCCTCGACCTTCAAGCGTGTACGCACGGCAACGATCGCCGGCGGCATTGTCGTCTATCTCATCTTCAGCTGGTGGTTCTTCTCGATCGGTCAGGTGCTTGGCAACGCCAACTGGGGTATCGCCGGCACTTATCTCGCCGACTGGGTCTCCTACGAGGTGAGGCCCGAGATCCATATCGCCTCCGACCGGACAATGAGCCTCAACTATCAGCGCAATTCGCCGCTCGGGCCCAATCCCGATCCGGATTGGGTGGAACTCGACAAGGAGACGGTGACGCGCCGCGTGGAAATTCCGGCGTCGACGACGCAGGCGGCAAAGCCGAAGGCAAGCTCGTCCTTCAGCTTCATGACGCCCGGTTCAGCACTCGGCGGCACCACCACGGCCGAAGCTCAGAACCGCGTCGAAACCCGCACGGAAGAAGTCCTGACACGAGTCGTCGTGACCTATGACCGCTCAACCAGGATCGAGATCGACGACAGCCTGGTCAAGGCGACGCATGGCGGCGAGACCCTGGTGATGGCCGTCGATGGCGCCGACAGGGTGATGCCGCAGGGCACGCTGCCCACCTGGGCGACGCAGAAGCGTCCAGGCGAGAAGATCGTGCTTGCATTCGGCGCCACCGGCTGGGCGGAAGTCGAAGGCGACGAGGTCTCCGTCCGCAACCGCTTCTTCGGCTGGGCGAACTTCCTCTTCGACACCAACTCGCCCTTCTTCGGCAAGAGCTATGGCGAGGTCGCCTCGCTCATCATATCCGGCGAGCGCATCGATCCATCCCGCTCGAACCTCTCGCTTGCCTGGAACAACATCCTCTATAACGCCGAGTGGCAGCATCTGGATGTCTGGACGAAGCTGCTGCAGACCGTCGTCATGGCCTTCGTCGGCACACTCTTTGCATCGCTGATCGCCTTCCCGCTCTGCTTCCTCGCGGCCCGCAACATCACACCAAGCTTCATGACCAATCAGTTGGTCAAGCGCTTCTTCGACTTCCTGCGGTCGGTCGATATGTTCATCTGGGCGCTGTTTTTTACCCGCGCCTTCGGCCCCGGACCGCTTGCCGGTATCTCGGCGATCTTCTTCACCGACACCGGCACGCTCGGGAAGCTCTATTCAGAGGCGCTGGAAAACATCGACGACAAGCAGCGCGAAGGCGTCAAGTCGGTGGGTGCTGCGCCGCTTGCCGTACAGCGCTTCGGCGTGCTGCCGCAGGTGTTGCCGGTCTTTGCCAGCCAGGCGCTTTACTTCTGGGAATCGAACACCCGATCGGCGACGATCATCGGTGCTGTCGGCGCGGGCGGTATCGGTCTCAAGCTCTGGGAAGCAATGCGCACCAATTCCGATTGGGAAAATGTCGCCTATATGGTGCTTCTGATCTTGCTGGTTGTCTTTATTTTCGACAGCATCTCGAACGCGTGCCGTTCACGCCTGATGGGTCGCAGGGCACATTGACGACAGCCAAGCATTTGCGCCTCCACCATCATGATGTTGTCATGGAAATCGGCTAGCTGCGCATCGCATCCCGCAAACAATCGACCCGCCTCCCCGGCGGGCCGGTCGCTACAAGAAAGTGAAGACCGTGCGTTATGCAATCTACTTCGCGCCGCCGGCGGACGACCGGCTGTCGCAGACCGCGTCCCGTTGGCTTGGCCGTGACGCCTTTACCGGCCAAGATCTTGCTCTTCCGACGATCGCCGGGATCGACGAAGCGACGCAACGCACACTGACAGCAGACCCGCGACGCTACGGTTTTCACGGAACGCTGAAGGCTCCCTTCGAGCTTGCCGAGGGCCGCGACGAAGACGAACTCCTCAGCATCTTCGAATGCTTCGCCGCTGACCTCGATCCCTTCGAAATCCCTGAAATTGTCCTGCACCAGCTCGGTCCGTTCTTCGCCCTGGTACCGTCCGCTCTCTCTGCCGAACTGCAGGATCTGGCCGAAGATGCCGTTCACCGCTTCGACCCGTTCCGCGCGCCGCTGTCGGAGGCGGACTTCGCCCGGCGCAAGCCGGAGAGCCTCCCGGAACGCCAGAGGCGCTACCTGAGGGAATGGGGCTATCCCTATGTATTCGAAGAATTTCAGTTCCATCTGACTTTGACCGGTCCGGTGCCCACCGAAACCAGCGGCGTCATGCGATCGGCGCTCGAATCCACCTTTGCCGAACATATCGGCAAACCGCTTCACGTGACGTCAGTCGCGCTCTTCGTCGAACCGGAGCGCGGCGCCCCCTTTACTGTCCGCTCCCTGCTGCCGCTCGGCAGCGACACCCAACGAAAGATTGCATGAGATGAGCAAAGAACAGGTTTTGACCAACGCCCGCATCGTCCTCGAGGACAGTATCCTCGACGGCTCGGTGCAGATCCGCGACGGCAAGATTGCCGATATCTCCGGGGGGACGGTCGCCAGCGGCGAGGACTTCGAAGGCGACTACCTTATTCCCGGCCTCATCGAACTGCACACCGATCACCTCGAGGCCCACTATTCGCCGCGCCCGGGCGTGCGCTGGCTGAAGATCGCGGCGATCCAGGCGCATGACGCGCAGGTCGTCACCTCGGGTATCACCACTGTCTTCGACTGCCTTCGGCTCGGCTCCGACGAAGATGGCGGTTTCCAGAAGGGTGAGATGCGCAGCATGGCCGACGCCCTGGCGCAGGCCAAGGAAGAAGGTCGGCTGCGCGCCGACCACTTGATCCACCTGCGCTGCGAGGTCTCGACCTCCGACGTGCTCGATCACTACGAGGACTTCCGGAACGACCCACAGGTCAAGCTCGTCTCGCTGATGGACCACGCGCCCGGCCAGCGTCAGTTCCAGACGATGGACCAGTACACGCTCTACTACAAATCCAAGCGCGGCCTTTCCGACGCGGAGTTCGCCCGCTTCGTCGAGCGTCAGCAGGCGCTTTCGGCGAAATATGCCGGCCCGCATCGCACTGCGCTGGCTGAGGCCTGCGCCGCCCGCGGCATCACGATTGCCAGCCATGACGACGCGACCGTCGACCACGTCGAAGAATCGGTCGGCTTCGGCATCAAGCTTGCCGAATTCCCGACGAGCTTCGAAGCGGCGGAAGCCTCACACCGCGCGGGTTTGAGCGTTCTCATGGGTGCGCCGAACATCGTGCGCGGCAAGTCGCACTCCGGCAACATCGCCGCCCGAGACCTGGCGGAGCGTGGCGTTCTCGACGTGCTGTCGTCGGACTATGTGCCCTTCAGCCTGATCCACGCGCCCTTCGTTCTTTCCGACGAAGTCGAAGCCATCGACCTGCCGAAGGCGATCGCGATGGTGACCTCGACACCGGCCCGTACCGTCGGCCTTGACGACCGCGGCCGCGTCGCAGTCGGCCTGCGCGCCGACATCGCCCGCGTCCACCGCAGGCAAGGCATTCCGGTCGTGCGCTCCGTCTGGCGCGAAGGACGGCGTGTCGCATGAGCGCGAGCGAACAGGGTGCAGGCGCACTCGTCGTCGTCGTCGGACCGAGCGGTGCCGGCAAGGACAGCGTCATGGGCTTTGCCGCCCGGCATTTTGCCGACTGTCACGACGTGCATTTCGTCCGGCGTGTCATCACCCGTCCGTCGGATGCCGGCGGCGAGGTGCATGAAAGCGTGTCCGAAGACGATTTCGTCGACATGCAGAAGGACGGCGCCTTCGCCGTCTTCTGGGACGCGCATGGCCTCAAATACGGCATCCCCTCCGTGGTGCTACAGAATGTGCGAAACGGCATGACCGCTATCGTCAACGGCAGCCGCGGCGCCCTGCCGGCGTTCCGGGAAGCGTTTGGCGACATCGCCGTCGTCGTCATCACCGCCGAGGCACCGGTTCTGGCCAAGCGGCTTGCAGAACGCGGCCGCGAGAGCGAGGAAGAAGTCCTGCGACGGCTGAGCCGCCAGGCCCCCGATGTCACGTCGGGGCCTGGCGTGAGCGTCATCGACAATAGCGGCAGGCTCGACATCGCCGGCACCCGCTTCGTCGACCTGGTGGAACGATTGCGCATCAAGGCGGACCACGCCGCCTGACGGGGGCGAGCGGTACCGCCGGCTTCGCCTCTCGAATCGACATGGCAGGGCTTTCGGCCGGATATTTTTTTTCGATCGATCGATTGACACGAGCCCCGAAATTCCGGTTTCGGGGCTTTTTTTTGCGTTCGCGCGCTTCGGAAAAACATCGCACAGAAGTTGCTCACAGAATCAATTTGTTGAAGCCGCTTGCTCATGTTTTTGAACAGCGCCGCGCCTCTTTTCTTAGCCTTTCCGCCCTGTCCTTTTCCTCCCGCCACACGATTTTCCTCTTGTGGAGCGAATTAATATGTATATACATTATATCCAGTGGAGGCGACCTCATGAACGATATCTCGACCCGCAAGCAGTCATCCGGCGTTTGGCGCAACACGCGCCTTGTGACGCTGAGCGAAGGCGCCGAAGGACTTGGGCTTATCGAGAATGCGGCCGTTGCTGTCGTCGATGAGCGGATCGCTTTTGCGGGTCCCGATCGCGATCTGCCGGCCAACCTCGCAGGCCGCCTCGAAACGGTTGACTGCGAAGGCCGCGTGATGACGCCGGCTCTGATCGATTGCCATACGCATCTCGTGCACGGTGGCAACCGCGCCCGCGAGTTCCAGATGCGGCTCGAAGGCGCCACCTATGAAGAGATCGCACGGGCCGGCGGTGGCATCGTTTCCTCGGTGAAGGCGACCAATGCGCTGAGCGTCAACCAACTCGTGGAAAGCGCTCTGCCACGGCTCGACACGCTTCTTTCCGAAGGTGTCTCGACGGTCGAAATCAAGTCCGGTTACGGGCTCAATGTGACGGCTGAGCTCAACATGCTGCGCGCCGCCCGCAAGCTCGAAACGCTGCGGCCGGCCCGTGTCGTCACCAGCTACCTCGCCGCGCATGCGACGCCGGCAGACTACAAGGGCCGCAACGGCGACTACATCACCGACGTCGTGCTGCCCGGCCTCGATGCGGCGCACGCCGAAGGGCTGGTCGATGCGGTCGACGGTTTCTGCGAGGGCATTGCCTTCTCGACCGCCGAGATCGCCCGTGTCTTCGACCGCGCCAAGGCACTAGGCCTGCCGGTCAAGCTGCACGCAGAACAGCTTTCCAATCTCGGCGGTGCGAAGCTCGCGGCATCCTATGGTGCGCTCTCGGCCGACCATCTCGAATATCTCGACGCCGAAGGCGCAGCAGCCCTTGCCAAATCAGGCACGGTTGCCGTGCTGCTCCCCGGTGCGTTCTATGCACTCCGCGAAGAGCGCCTGCCGCCGGTTCAGGCGCTGCGCGACGCCGGCGCACGGATCGCGATCGCCACCGATTGCAACCCCGGCACTTCGCCGCTGACCTCGCTGCTTCTCACCATGAACATGTCGGCGACGTTCTTCCGGCTGACGGTAGCCGAATGCCTGGCCGGCACAACGCGCGAAGCCGCGCGCGCCCTCGGCCTGCTCGCGGAGACCGGAACCATCGAGGTCGGCAAGTCGGCCGATCTCGCGCTCTGGAACATCGAGGATCCCGCCGAGCTCGTCTACCGCATCGGCTTCAACCCACTTCATGAACGCATCTTCAGAGGGCAAAGGATCGGTCAATGACCATCATTCTACATCCGGGCTCCGTGCCCCTTCGCGACCTCGAAACCATCTACTGGACCGGAGAGCCGGCTCGTCTCGACCCGTCCTTTGACGCCGGAATCAAGAAGGCGGCCGGCCGCATCGCCGAAATCGTCGCCGGCAATGCCCCGGTCTACGGCATCAACACCGGCTTCGGCAAACTCGCCTCGATCAAGATCGACAGCGCCGATGTCGCGACGCTTCAGCGCAATCTGATCCTGTCGCATTGCTGCGGCGTGGGCGAGCCGCTTGCCGAAAACGTCGTGCGTCTGATCCTGTCGCTGAAGCTCGTTTCGCTCGGTCGCGGCGCCTCCGGCGTCCGTCTCGAACTCGTGCGTCTGATTGAAGCCATGCTCGAAAAGGGCGTAGTCCCGGTCATTCCCGAGAAGGGCTCGGTTGGTGCTTCCGGCGACCTCGCCCCGCTCGCCCATATGGCAGCCGTGATGATGGGCCATGGCGAAGCCTTCTTCGAAGGGCGCCGCATGTCCGGCGCCGAGGCGCTTTCCGCCGCTGGCCTGACGCCCGTCGTGCTGGCCGCCAAGGAAGGCTTGGCGCTGATCAACGGCACCCAGACCTCGACGGCGCTGGCGCTTGCCGGTCTCTTCCGCGCCCACCGCGCCGCGCAGGCAGCACTGATCACCGGCGCTATGTCGACCGACGCCGCCATGGGTTCGTCCGCCCCCTTCCATCCCGACATCCACACGCTGCGTGGTCATCGCGGCCAGATCGATACGGCCGCCACATTGCGCACTTTGCTTGCCGGCTCCGCGATCCGCGAAAGCCATATCGAAGGCGACGAGCGCGTACAGGACCCCTATTGCATCCGCTGCCAGCCGCAGGTCGATGGCGCCTGCCTCGATCTCCTGCGCTCGGTCGCGCGCGTGCTCGAGATCGAAGCGAACGCCGTCACCGATAACCCGCTGGTCCTTTCGGACAATTCCGTCGTCTCCGGCGGCAACTTCCACGCCGAACCGGTTGCGTTTGCCGCCGACCAGATCGCGCTCGCCGTCTGCGAGATCGGTGCGATCTCGCAGCGCCGCATCGCGCTGCTCGTCGATCCGGCACTCTCCTACGGCCTGCCGGCCTTCCTCGCCAAGAAGCCGGGTCTCAACTCCGGCCTGATGATCGCCGAGGTGACCTCCGCCGCGCTGATGTCGGAGAACAAGCAGCTCTCGCACCCCGCTTCGGTCGACTCGACCCCGACATCGGCCAACCAGGAAGACCATGTTTCCATGGCCTGCCACGGCGCCCGCCGCCTGCTGCAGATGACCGAAAACCTGTTCTCGATCGTCGGCATCGAAGCCCTGACCGCGGTCCAGGGCGTCGAGTTCCGCGCGCCGCTGAAGACGAGCCCCGAGTTGCAGAAGGCAGCCGCGGCACTTCGCGCCGTCTCTCTGACGATCGAGGAGGATCGCTACATGGCCAACGACCTCAAGGCTGCCGGCGATCTCGTCGCCTCGGGCCGCCTGAACGCCGCCATCTCCGCCGGCATCCTGCCTGGCCTGGAGAGCTGAGATGGCGGTCTTCGAAGTCAAAAGGGGGAACTCCCCGGTCATTCTCGGATTTCCGCATACCGGCACTGACGTGCCGGCTGCGATCTGGGATCGGCTCAACGACAACGGCCGGATATTGGCCGATACCGATTGGCATATCCACCAGCTTTATGACGGCCTGCTGCCGGAGGTGACCGTCGTTCGCGCCACCTTCCACCGCTACGTGATCGACGCCAACCGCGATCCCGCGGGCGTCAGCCTCTACCCCGGCCAGAACACGACCGGCCTGATCCCGGAAACGGATTTCGACGGCAAGCCGATCTGGAAGGATGGAGAGGCGCCAACCGAAGCCGATATCGCCGAACGCCTCCGGACGTTCCACGCGCCCTATCATGCGGCGCTTGCCGCCGAGATCGAGCGCGTCAAGGCGATCCATGGCGTCGTCGTGCTCTATGACTGCCATTCGATCCGCTCGCACATCCCGTTCCTCTTCGAAGGAAAGCTACCGGATCTGAACATCGGCACCGACATGGGCAAGACCTGCGCACCGGAAATCGAGAAAGAAACGGCAGAAATAGCTGCTGCAGCAAAAGGTTACAGCAGTATTCTCAATGGTCGCTTCAAGGGTGGATGGACGACCCGCCACTATGGGCGCCCCGAGACTGGCGTGCACGCGATCCAGATGGAACTCGCGCAATCGACCCATCTGGCAGCGGAAGAACCACCCTTCGCGCTCGACGCCGCCCGTTCAGCACTGCTGTGTGAACCGCTGAAAGCCATTTTGAACCGCATCGAAACCATCGCATTTGACCTCAAGAGACAGACAGGGAGCGAGGCATGACCATGAACAATCCGCGCCACAACATTCGCGACGTGCGCGCCCCTCAGGGCACGACGCTCAACGCCAAGAGCTGGCTGACCGAAGCGCCGCTGCGCATGCTGATGAACAACCTCGATCCGAACGTGGCGGAAAACCCGCACGAACTGGTCGTCTATGGCGGCATCGGCCGCGCGGCGCGCACCTGGGCCGATTTCGACAAGATCGTCGAGACGCTCAAGGACCTCAACGACGACGAAACGCTGATGGTGCAGTCCGGCAAGCCGGTCGGCGTCTTCCGCACCCATAAGGATGCGCCGCGCGTTCTCATCGCCAACTCCAACCTCGTGCCGCATTGGGCGACCTGGGATCATTTCAACGAGCTGGATAAGAAGGGTCTCGCCATGTACGGCCAGATGACCGCCGGCTCGTGGATCTACATCGGCACTCAAGGGATTGTTCAGGGCACCTACGAAACCTTCGTCGAGGCCGGCCGCCAGCACTATGGCGGCAACCTCAAGGGCAAATGGGTGCTGACCGGCGGTCTCGGCGGCATGGGCGGCGCCCAGCCGCTCGCAGCGGTCATGGCCGGCGCCTCGTGCCTTGCAGTCGAATGCAACCCCGATTCGATCGATTTCCGCCTGCGCACCCGCTACCTCGACGAGAAGGCTGAGACGCTGGACGAGGCGATGGAGATCATCGCGCGCTGGACGAAAAACGGCGAAGCGAAGTCCGTCGGCCTGCTCGGCAACACCGCTGAAATCCTGCCGGAAATGGTTCGCCGCGGCATCCGCCCCGACATGGTCACCGACCAGACCTCGGCACACGACCCGGTCAACGGCTACCTGCCGAAGGGCTGGACCATGGCCGAGTGGAAGGCCAAGCGTGAGAGCGACCCGAAGGCTGTCGAAAAGGCCGCACGCGCCTCGATGCGCGAGCATGTCGAGGCGATGATCGCCTTTCAGGACATGGGCATCCCGACCTTCGACTACGGCAACAACATCCGCCAGGTCGCCAAGGAAGAGGGCCTTGAAAACGCCTTCGCCTTCCCAGGCTTCGTTCCGGCCTATATCCGCCCGCTCTTTTGCCGCGGCATCGGACCGTTCCGCTGGGCGGCTCTCTCCGGCGATCCGGAAGACATCTACAAGACCGACGCCAAGGTCAAGGAACTGCTGCCCGACAACAAGCACCTGCACAACTGGCTGGACATGGCGCGCGAGCGCATCTCGTTCCAGGGTCTACCGGCACGCATTTGCTGGGTGGGTCTCGGCGACCGCCATCGCCTCGGCCTCGCCTTCAACGAGATGGTCAAGAATGGCGAACTCAAGGCCCCGGTCGTCATCGGCCGCGACCACCTCGACTCCGGCTCGGTCGCCTCGCCGAACCGCGAGACCGAAGCGATGAAGGACGGCTCGGACGCAGTTTCCGACTGGCCGCTGCTGAACGCGCTACTCAACACCGCCTCGGGTGCGACCTGGGTATCGCTGCACCACGGCGGCGGCGTCGGCATGGGCTTCTCCCAGCATTCGGGCGTCGTCATCTGCGCCGATGGCACGGATGATGCGGCCAAGCGACTTGAGCGCGTGCTCTGGAACGACCCGGCAACCGGCGTCATGCGCCATGCCGATGCGGGCTACGATATCGCTCTTGATTGCGCCAAGGACAAGGGCCTGCGTCTGCCGGGTATCCTCGGCAACTGATACGCTTTCGACTGACATACTCAACGGAAATCCTGGTAGGGGCGCCGCAAGGCGCCCCTATCACTTTTTGATGAGACAAGTACCGGGACTGCGTCTAGCTTGCTTCGGCGCCTTGCAACAGTTGATAGCAATGCTAGAAAAATAATCATGCCATCGCATTGCTGACGACGCGTTGCAGAAGATCTCTTTTCGCTCAAGCGAGCGCTGATTGTTTATGAGAAGGCTTCATGTGTAAGGGCAGAAACAAGAGAAGAACCATTAGACTTCCTATGTTTGCCGTGGGGCTTCTTACGAGCGTCTTTATTGCTTCGTCATCGGTCGCCCAGAACGTGAGTTTCTTCGGCCCTGTTCGCAACGGAGAGCGACATTTTACCGCCTTCCCGGAGTATATCGGCGTCGGAATGAGCCAAGGGGAGACCAAGAAGAGGGACGTGGTCTTCTCAACAATTCAAATGCTCGCCATCACTGCCGGAATTGAAGTGCGAGCCCAACCGGGCCTCGGAAGAAACACCATCGGCGTGATATTTAGAAAAGATGTCGTCCAGAATGGCCGGGTGGACGTTCGCAAAATTGAAGATTTCGGCTTCGACCCCTACTACAGCAAATTGCTCAATGACACCGCAGGAAGCGGCGCAGGAAACTGCGCCTCCGCCGTGAACTATTCTGCGGAAGGGCGGTTTGACCGCGCCGTTGTCGTTGCAAACAGCGATGTCCCCGACCAGGAATTGGCGACCTGCGTGGCTCAGGCCCAGGCGCATGCGCTGGGGATAGCCACCTTTAACTCCAGCAAGGCCGACTTCTCGCGCTTCTTCGCGAGAATTATGATCCTCGTCGATCAAAAGAAGAGATGTCTCCAAGACAACCAAACCACACTGACCTGCAAATTTGTCGATGAGCCCTGGGACTAGCCCGGTTCGCGGCTGACCGTCCTCTTTCCTTTTCTATCGCCATCGAGCGCCAGCAGCAGCAACAACCCGGCAAATCCTCCAACACCACCGAGCAGCGCCGTTCCGGAATAGTTGCTGATCCGGGTGCCGAGCGCAAAAAGCCCGGCGCAAAGCCCGCCGCTCAGGAAAAGGTTCACGGCAATCAGTGAGCTTCCCAAGCCCGGCCGATCGGCAATCAGGTCCTGAAGGTAGCCGATCGGGATGGTGATCAGCGCCGCTGCACCGAAGGCGCTGACGAGCGTGAGCGCGTAGATCTGCCACGTGGCCGTGGAAAAGCCGAGCAGCAGCATATAGCCGATGTAGATGGCCGTCCCCAGCGCCAGCGCCTTGAACGGCACCAGGCTCAACTGGATGCGCGCCCAGACGAAAATGAAGACGACTTCCAGGAAGGCGACGATGCCGACGATGATGCCGATATCGGTGACGCTACCGCCGATCTCATCCGTCATGATCAGCGGCAGCACGGCGGCATTGACGTGCAGGCTCGACGTGATCGTCGCAACGGCGATCACCCGCAGGAAGATGCGCGGCGTCAGGATCTCTCGGAACGACGTCCAGTAGGACAGCCGCTTGCCGAGCGACGGATCGGCGCCGCCTTCATTGGGCAACGAAAAATAGACGATCAGCAGGTTGGCGAGACAACCAAGGCAGGCCAGCAGATAGGCCGGCAGCATGCTTTCGCCGCCTGCCAGCGCGAAGCCGACCAGCCCGGGCACCAGAACCCAGGACACCGATATGGCCGCGCGCGCGCCGGTCGTCAGCGACGAGGCGTCATGCCGGCTCATCCGCCGGGCGATGCTGCGCACATTCGCAAAGAGCAGCGTGTAGAGCGCGCCATAAATCGGCAGCAGCAAGAGGACGCTGACGACGAAGCTCGCCTGGTAGGGCAGCATATAAACGATGCCGTAGCCCACAACGCCGAACAGGATCGCCGTCGACATCAGCACGCGATAATTGCCGACGCGGTCCGCCAGGATGCCGATCGAGACGCTGACGATGACATTCACGGTCGAAGCAAGAAGGATCAGCAGCGAATAGATGGCGTCGCTGAGACCCAGTTCGTTGATGCCGACAACCGACTGATAGGGCGAGGTGGCAGCGCCCGCAAAGCCGAACAGGAAGATCGCCAGCATGCTGATCCGCATGGCCGGGTTGCGCATGGCGCTGAGTATAGTGGAAGTCATGCTAGAACGTGTCCGCGAAGCGGGTGAAGGGCACTGCATGGTTCCTTTAATCGGGATCGATTTAAGGACAAATATGCAGCAACTTAAAGCGTTACCGCGACCTGACGCGTCTTGAACGACGTGCGGCGCTGCAGAGGAGAGCCCACCCGAAATTCGGGTAGGAAAAATGCAGATAGTAAAGCCTCAGTCGCCGCTCGACCAACGGGACGAGAAGCGGGCGACAGGCTCGAAGGCGAAGTCCTGGTCGAACGGATAAGCAGGCCGCTGACGGCGCAAGCTCGCAAGGCCGGCGATGCCTTGATTGACGACGCCTTCGGTCAAAGCCATCAGATTGGGATTGGCGATCGGCGCGAGTTCAGGCGAGAGGTAACCCGACTTGACGACGAGCAGCCGCACGGCTTCAGGATCGAGACCGAGCCGACGGAAATCCTCGATATTGTGATAGGGCCTGCGGCGCGCGGCAATGACGATATCGATGGCGCCGACGCGCACCACCGCCTGCCGCTCACGCTCCAAACCGGAATTGTCGAGCCTGACGATCTCCACCAACATTTCGGCGCAGGGGCTTGCCGGGTCGAGGCTACCACCGATCTTGAGCATCAGCGTTTCGCCGGCACCGGCAGCAAAGCAGGCTTCCACCGCCGGCCGATCCGTAATGCCGGCGATCAGGGCGCCGCGCCAGCCGCGTGCCAGCAGTGCCTTCAGCACATCGGCCCGGTCGCCGACCCCGCCGCCGGTCGGATTGTCGCCGGAGTCGGCGAGGATGATCGGCGTCGTCGTCGCCTGTTCGGCGATATCCAGCATCTCGTTGAGTGGTCCGGTCACCGGACCAAAGCGGAAGTTGCGGCGCGCGGCCCAGTAGCCCGCGGCAATCTCTTCTGCCGCCCGCTTGGCGGCAGGCTTATCGGTGGCGGTCACGACCGCGCAGGCGGTCGCCCGAGGCTCGTCGGCCCAGACGTAGCCGACCATCAGGTTGGCGTCGAGAATGCCCGGCCGCTTATCGATCTCTGGCAATTGAGCGTAGAGCGACTTCGCCGGCTCGTCTTCAGTCGAGGTGCATTCGCCGGGCAGCAGCACCGGAACCGGCGCCCAGGCAATACCCGGACGCGTTCCGTCTCTGAGCGCCGAGACGAGCATCGACCAGGCGCGGGTCATGGTTTCCGGCGTGTCGATATGCGGCGCAGTCCGATAGGCTGCAAAGATGTCGAGCTGATCGATGATCCTCTGGCTGACATTGCCGTGCAGGTCGTAGCTTGCGGCAATCGGGCAATCTGGGCCGACGACGGCACGGGCCGCTGAGATCCAGTCGCCCTCGGCGTCGTCCATGCCGTCGACCTTGATGGCGCCGTGCATGGCGAGATAGAGCCCGTCGATCGGCAGGGCCGCACGGAGTCCCTCGAGAAACTCTGCCTTGAATGCGTCGTAGACCCCTCGCGATACGGGACCGCCGGGTACGGCGCGTGCGTGCAGTAGCGGCAGATGCTCGACGTCCTCGGCTTTCATGAAGCTGAAGTATTCGGCCTCCAGCAACGCCTGCCCGCGTAGCACGCGAAAGTCCTCCTCCGTCATCAGGACGGGCGAATAGGTGCTGCATTCAGTGTGGATGCCACCAACGGCGATGCGCATGGGCTTTCCTCTTAGAGATTGGGGCTGAGCGGAGCGATGGCCGCGAAGCGCAGCCAGTCCTTTGCCGCCTTCGGCGTCCAGGCCGCCTCGGCAATCGCCGGAAGCCGCGGGAAGACAAGGCGGTTGAAATAGCTGCGGGAGAGGTAATGCTCAGACCAGATGCAGGCCTGGACGCCCTTAAGGCGCGGCTTCAGATCCTCGGGGAACTCACCCTCCGCCTCATAGCTGTAGGTATGCGCTGGCGTCGCGGTACCGGCCCAGCTGGCGCCGGGCTCCTGCCATGCATCGGCCTGCGCCATGTCGAGATAATAGGCCTGTCCGGGGGTCATCACCACGTCATAGCCTTCGCGCGCGAGGTCAATGCCGACCTCCGGCCGCTCCCAGGCCATCAGCAGCGTATCGTCGGTCGAGACACCGCCGCCATGCGCCACCTCGTTCCAGCCGGCGAGCTTGCGGCCGCGCGCCGTCAGCATTTGTTTCACCCGCTTCAGGAAATAGGACTGCAGCGCGAAGGTGCCGGAAATCCCCTCCTGCTCCATCAGCGTCTTGGCAAGCGGAGAAGCGAGCCACGAGCCGTTCGCCACTTCGTCGCCGCCGATGTGGAGGTACTTGCTTGGGAAGAGCTCGACCATCTCATCGAACACCTTCTCCAGGAACTCATAGGTGAAGGCGACGGCCGGGTTGAGCGCATTGTTGGGATAACCTTGCACCGAATGATAGCTCTCCGGGGCTTCCTGGCCATCCTTGAGATCCGGCAGAGCGACGAGCGTCGCCGCACTGTGTCCGGGAATGTCGATCTCCGGCACGACATCGACATGAAGAGCCGATGCCTGCGCGACGATCGCCTTGACGTCCGCCTGGCTGTAGAACCCGCCTACGGGCTCTGCGCCATTGCCGAGCTGCGGCAAGAGCGGCTCGTCAGGGCCGCGCAGCACACCAAGCGTCGTCAACTCCGGAAACGCCTTGATCTCCAGGCGCCATGCCTCGTCGTCCGTCAGGTGCCAGTGGAAGATGTTGAGCTTGAACCAGGCGAGGATATCGATCAGCCGCGCCACATCGGTGGCCGGATAAAACTGGCGGGAGACATCGAGATGGCAGCCGCGCCAGCCGTAGCGAGGCTTGTCCGAGATTGTACCGCTCGTCGGGAAGCGGAATTTGCCGGGATGATTGCGCGCTCCGTCCAGAAGCTGGGCAAGGCTGGTCAAGCCATATTGCCGGCCGGCGCTGCCGCCGTAGCCCAGGCGAATTTCGGTTTCGGAGAATTCAAGGCGATAGGCTTCTGCCGCCAACCCGGCATCCGCCGTGAAGACGACCGGCCGCCCCTGCTTCGACGTCGCAAGGCTGAAGGGCGCATGCGCCGCAGGGAACAATCGATGGAACATCGACAGCACGGTAGCAACCGCCGCAATCTCGTCTTGCCCGGCCCCAGCGGCCGGATAGAGAACGACCGGGAAACCAGTTCCAGCTCGAAGCTCGAGCATCGCCGGCCAAGGCTGCAGCGCATAGGGCTGGTCGAGTTCACCTTCCGGCAGCCGCACCGGCGGCGGCTCGCTGACGGCGTTCTCAAGAAGCAAATCCGAGACGGCGACCGGGACGTGGCGGCCATCGGCAAGCGTCAGATAGGCGGACTTGGCTCCGTCGGTGCAATGGCGTGCATTGCGATGCAGGCCGCTGACGGTGAAGGTCCAGCTTCCGCCGTTCTCGATCGTCAGACCCTCGGGCGGCGCAAACTCATGAAAGTTGGCGTTGCGACGCAGGAACACCGCATTCTCGCATGCCTTGGGATCAATGACCCGCGTCAGCGACGTATAGACGATCCTGAAACCGGAAAGCGGCGCGCCAGAGAAATTGAACAGCGTGAAGGTGAACCGACCAAAGGGCCCGCCATCCGGCTGCCAAGACGCCTCGAGACGATAGGAAACCGGCTGCATACTCTTCCTCCAAATGCAGTGTCAGTAGTGGCTTGATTGTGAAAACGTGCGGGCCAGTTCCGCCTGGCCGGCAGTGAGCCCGCAATCGACAGGCAGGCAGACGCCCGAAATGGCCGCAGCGAGCGGTCCCGCCAGGAAATGCACCGCATTGGCGACATCATCAGGGTTGACGATCCGCTGCAGCGGATACCAGCGACGTGCCTCCTCGAAGACATCCGGGTTTGACGCCGCCCTCGCCTCCCAGGCCTGGGTGCGCACTGTGCCGGGTGCAACGGCATTCGAGCGAATGCCGAACTTGCCGTATTCCACTGCGATGAGCCGCGTCAGATGCAGGAGGCCCGCTTTTGCGGCGCTATAGGCCGGGTGGCCGAAGACGTTCATGCCGTTGACCGAGGCAATATTGATCACCGATCCGCGGGTCTCTTTCAGCATATCCTCGACGGCGCGGAAGCACAGGAAGGCCGCTTCCAGATTCAGCGCATTGTCCATGCGCCAGATCTCCGGTGTCGTATCGTGCAGGCTGACGGCACGGGCCGCACCGGCATTGTTGACGAGCGTGCGCACCGTCCCCCGACTTGCCGCCGTTGCGGCCATCGCTGCAACGCTTGTCGCGTCGGTCACGTCGCAGGCAACGGCCACGAAGCGGTTGTCATCGCCGAGGGTGCGCGCCGCCCGTTCAGCGGCGTCCGCGTTGATGTCGACGAGTAGGATCACATCGTGATCGTCGGAAAGCTTGCGCGCGATAGCGCGGCCGATATCGCCGGCTGCACCGGTTACGATAGCGAGGGATTGCGTCATGCGCTGACCTTTCGCGGCACGTCAGTCTCCGAGAAGCTGGCGATCGTCACCGTCGCGGTGCGTGACCAGCTGCTGCTTGATGCGCCGAAGTGTGGTCGTCGCCTGGGGCTGCACCCGGTAGGCGACGAGGCTGGAGAGGATATCGAGCAGCGCCAGATAGGCGATGCGGGTGGAAGTGGGGCGGTAGATGTTGTTGCCCTCGGGCAGATCGACCGGCACGGTGATGCTGGCGGCGGCCGCCACCGGACTGCCGCTCTGTGTCAGCGCGATGGTCGGCACCTTCAGTTCGCGGGCGAGCGTAAAAGCGCGCACGAGCTCGGCGTTGCGGCCGGAGAAGGACGAGCCGATGAGCACGTCGGTCGGCCGCGCCGCCGCCGTCATCATCAGCTGCATGCTGTGATCGGAGCTGGAGGTGATGCGAAGACCATAGCGGAACAGCCGATTCTGCAACTCGCCGGCAATCATCGAGGAATTACCACCGGAACCGAAGGCGTAGATCATTTCCGCTGCGGCGATCCGTTCGACCGCCTGCTCGATCGCCGCCAGGTCAAGCGAGCGATGCAGCAGAAACAGCGCGTTCTGCGACTTGGTGATGATATCCTGGGCGACATCGCCGGTCTCGCGGCTCTTCGGTTCCGGCTTCAGGTAGCGCATGCCGATATAGGCGGTGCGGGCAAGTTGCACCTTGAAATCGGAAAAGCTGTCGCAGCCGAGCCTTCGACAGAAGCGGGTGACGGTGGGTGGCGACACGTCCGCCTTGCTCGCCAATTCGATGATGGAGGCGTTCACCGCAAACTCGAAATCATTCAGGAGAATGTCGGCAATGCGGTTTTCCGATTGGGAGAGCCGCCCTTTTTCTTCCTGTAGTGTCGCGAAGATGTCCATCGCCCGCTTGCGCCTTGCTTATTGATCAGCCTTCCTTCGGCTTATAGGCGACGCAGTCGATCTCGACCTTGCAATCGACCATCATCGACGACTGGACGCAGGCCCGCGCCGGCGGATGAGCACCGAAATACTCCTGGTAGATCTTGTTGAATGTCCAGAAATCACGCGGATCGTCGAGCCAGACACCACAACGAACCACATGCTGCGGACCGTAGCCGGCTTCGGTCAGGATGGCCAGCACGTTGGCGATTGTCTTGTGGGTTTGCGGGATAATCCCACCCTCGATGATCTCGCCGTTTTCCATGGCAACCTGGCCGGAAACATAGAGCCAACCGTCCGCTTCGACCGCACGTGCGAACGGCAAGGGCTTACCGCCAGCACCAACCTGTTCCGCACCATATCTTTTGATGGTCATGTCAGCCTTCGTGCAAATTATTTTCTTTGATCGTTGACAAGTGACCATAGAAAGCTGAATTTGACTAGCGAAAAACACCATTCATGAAAAGAATTTCAATCCAGGGCGCGAATATGCGGGATCCTTTCCTCAATCCATTCCCCTCCTCCGACACGGCACGCCACTCGATCTGGGAGATGCTCGTCTCGCGCGACATTACCGCCTTCCTGGCCGCAGACTGGTCGATGGTCGCAGGTGATTTCGTCGAGAACGGCTTCATCGGCATCGACGGCCGACGCGAAACCAATCCCGACAATTGGCGGCTGACCTTCCCGTCGCTTGCGGCCTATCGCGAAGAGTGGCTGCGCCAGGCTAACGACTTTGCGACGCAGAGCTTCGCCGAAGATCCGCGCAATGCGATCTTCACGACGACGACTCTCGAAGACATCGAGATCAACGGCGACCAGGCGCTGGCGCGCAAGAAATTCGATGGCAGCCTCAAGAAGTCGGACGGCAGCGTCGACATCCTGAAATGGCAGACCGTCTATTATTGCCGCCTGCACGAGGGACGCTGGAAGATTGCCGGCTTCACCGGCTACCTGCCGAACCCGATGGGGCCGGCCTGAAAGACGCGATAGAAAAGGCAAAGGCATTGCGGATCTTCACAGCGGCGCTTGCGACCGAAACCAACACCTTCTCCCCGATCTGCATCGACCGCCGGGCCTTTGAAGCCTCGCTCTACGCGCCGCCGGGAGAACACCCGGAAACACCGACGCTTTGCACCGCGCCGATCACGGTCGGCCGCCGCGTCGCCGCGGAGAAGGGCTGGCAACTGATCGAGGGCACCGCCACCTGGGCGGATCCAGCCGGCCTCGTCAACCGCGAGACCTATGAAGGCCTGCGTGACGAAATCCTCGACCAGCTACGCGCTGCCATGCCCATCGACGCGGTGGTGCT
Source organism: Sinorhizobium sp. NFACC03 (assembly GCF_900103435.1). Taxonomy (NCBI): domain Bacteria; kingdom Pseudomonadati; phylum Pseudomonadota; class Alphaproteobacteria; order Hyphomicrobiales; family Rhizobiaceae; genus Sinorhizobium; species Sinorhizobium sp. NFACC03. Next base: position 199,655 of record NZ_FMXF01000004.1, on the reverse strand, counting down.
CGGCCTGCATGGCGCCATGGTTGCTGACGGCTACGAAGACCCCGAGGGCGACCTGCTGACGCGCGTCCGGGAGATCGTTGGCCCCGACATCCTCGTCTGCGCCGAACTCGACCCCCATAGCCACCTGACGGCCAAGCGCGCAGCCGCCTCGCACTTCTTCGTCTACTTCAAGGAGTTTCCGCACACCGACTTCGTCGACCGTGCCGAAGATCTCTGGCGCATCGTCGTCGACACACTCGAAGGGCGTGTCACGCCCGTCATGTCGATCTTCGACTGCCGGATGATCGACGTATACCCGACCTCACGCGATCCGATGCGCTCCTTCGTCGACAAGCTGATGCGGATTGAAAGAGAAGACGCAGATGTTCTTTCGCTCTCCGTGATCCACGGCTTCATGGCCGGCGACGTTCCGGAAATGGGCACCAAGCTGCTTGCCGTCACCAACGGCAAGCGGGAGAAGGGCGCGAGCCTCGCGCGGGAACTGGGTCTCGAACTCTTCTCTCATCGCGGAACCTTTATCATGCCGCAGATCGACGAGAAGCAGGCCGTTTCCGAGGCACTCGCTGCATCGAAGGGTCCTGTCGTGATCGCCGATGTCTGGGACAATCCAGGCGGCGGCACCGCCGGCGACGCAACGGTGCTTCTCGAAGAGCTTCTGGCGCGCGGCGCAACCGACGTTGCGGTCGGCACGATCTGGGATCCGATGGCAGTGCAGATCTGCATGGCCGCCGGCGAAGGCGCCGAGATCCCGCTGCGCTTCGGCGCCAAGTCGGCTCCCGGAACCGGTCATCCGATCGATGGCACGGTCAAGGTGGTCAAGCTGGTGCGCGACGCAGAGATGCGCTTCGGCGAGAGTTTTGCCCCGTTCGGCGATGCCGCCCATATCGTCTTCAACGGCATCGACATCATCCTCAATTCGACGCGCGCACAGAGCTTCGATCCGAGCCTCTTCTCGGTGATGGGCATCGACCCGAAGGCCAAGAAAATTCTGGTCATCAAGTCGACCAATCACTTCTATGCCTCGTTCTCGAAGATCGCGTCCGAAATCCTCTATTGCTCGGCCGGCACTCCCTATCCGAACAACCCGGCGAAGACCGGCTACAAGCGGGCACCGAAGGACATCTGGCCGAAGGTCGCCGATCCGCACGCAGAAGGGAACGGCCTGAGCCGCGCCTAGAGTGCGGCCATCGCGTCTCGCCGACACCGGTACGATGGGCTTAGTGCACAGACAAAAAAGACCGCTGTCTTTCGCAAGACAACGGTCTTTTTCCTTGGTCCTGAATGATCAGGCAGCTGCCGGATCGAGCACGCCCAAGTCGATGTCGGTCAGTTCGACGCGTCGTTCGAGCGCGAGGCCCGCCTCGTCGAACAGGTGGCAATCCGCAACCTTGATACCGGTCTGGATCGTCTCCTCCGGCCGGATTGCGGCCGTTCCCGGCAACATGGCGCAGAAGTTTTCGCCCTCGCCGCCGATCGCCGCATAGGCGACCGTATGGGCGCCGAGGCGTTCGATGACCGTTGGCGTGACTTTGAGGGTCAGGTCTCCGGTTCCCAGCGTGATATGCTCCGGCCGCACACCAAGCGTCAGTGTCCGCCCGGCAAGGCCGCTCTGCGGGTTGACGGGAATGACCACCGTCTGCCCCTTGTAGTCGACCTCGACGCCGGCGTCGCTGACGCCTTTGCAGGTGACCGGCAGGAAGTTCATCTTCGGATTGCCGATGAAGCCGGCAACGAAGGTATTGGCTGGCTTATGATAGAGCTCGAGCGGGGCGCCCGTCTGGGCGATCTGCCCGGCATTGAGGACGACGATCCGGTCCGCCATCGTCATCGCCTCGACTTGGTCGTGCGTGACGTAGATCATCGTTGCCTGCAATTGCCGGTGCAGTTTCGCCAGTTCGATGCGCATGTCCGCCCGAAGCGCCGCGTCGAGGTTCGAAAGCGGCTCGTCGAAGAGGAAGATCTTCGGCTCGCGCACGATCGCTCGCCCGATCGCGACACGCTGACGCTGGCCTCCGGAAAGCATCCCGGGCTTCTGCTGCAGGCGCTGATCAAGGTGCAGGATGCGCGCTGCATGCTCCACCTTCGCCTTCAACTTCTCCTCGGCCATTTTTTCCACGCGAAGCGGAAAGGCGATGTTCTCGAAGACGGTCATGTGCGGATAGAGCGCGTAGGACTGGAAGACCATGGCGATACCACGCTTGACCGGCGGCAGGTCGTTGACGCGTTTGCCCTCGATCAGGATGTCCCCCGAGCTGGCCTCATCGAGACCGGCTATCATCCTGAGCAAGGTCGACTTGCCGCAACCGGAGGGTCCGACGAAAACGACGAACTCACCGTTCCTGACTTCGAGATCGATGCCTTTCAGCACCTCGAAAGTCCCGTAGAATTTCTGAATCCGATTGAGATTGAGCTGTCCCAAGAAACTGTCTCCGGCCACCGGCGAGAAGCGGCTCATTTATAGCAGAGTTAGGTGGGGCCGCGAACCGATCCCATCGGCGCGCGACCCCGGTGGCCTTACTTGTACTCTTCGAGGTCCGCAGCCGCCTTCTTCAAGGCGTCGGCCGGCTCGGCCTTGCCGGTCACGACCGACTGGACCATCTCGATGATGACGTTCTGGAAGCCCTTGTAGTCGGTAAAGAGCGGTTCCGGACCACCATAGGTGATGCCGTCGATGAACGGCTTCCAGTAGGGATCCTTCTTGACGAACTCGTCGACCATCGGCGACGGACGCAGCGGCGTCAGGCCGGCGCCACCCTGAAGCTCATATTCCCCTTGCGGACCGGGCGAGGTGATGAACTTGGCGAATTCGATCGCCTTCTCCTCGACGCCCGAGCCCTTGAAGATCGCCAGGCTGTCGGTGATGAGCAGCGTGCCCTCGCCCTTGGCCTCAGGACCGAGCGGCAGCGGCGCGACGCCCCAGTTGACCTTGGTTTCCTTCAGGCGCGTTGCAGCACCTGAGCCCGCCTGGATCATGCCGACCTTGCCATCGAGGAAGATGGCGCGAACCTCGTTCTGCTCGTAGGCGGTGGCGCCTTCAACGGAATAGGGCGTGATGTCCTTGTAAGCCTGAAGTGCTGCCAGCACCTGCGGGCTATCGATGACGACCTTGTCGCCGTCGATCACCTTGCCGTTGTTGGTGTACACCCAGTGCATGAACTGGTGCATCGTGTTGTCGAAGGTCTTGGCCGGAAGGCCGTAGCCCGCAATACCAGTCTTCTCTTTGATCGCCTTCGCAAACTCGATTTCTTCAGCCCAGGTCTTCGGCGGCTTCTCCGGATCGAGACCGGCCTGCTTGAACAGGTCCTTGTTCCAGTAAAGCGCCTTGGTCGAGAACGCGATCGGAACGCCCCACTGGTTGTTGTCGAAGGTCACGGTGTCGACGATGTTGGGGTAGTAGGTCTTCTTCTCGTCTTCCGTCATCGGCACGGGAACGATGAGCTCGTTCTGCGCGAACTCCTTCAGCGTGCGCGAGCCGACATAGGCCATGGCGACCGGCGTACCGGCGGCTGCAAGCGTCGTCGCCTTGTCCTGGCACTGAGCCCAGCCCACAACTTCAGGGGTCACCTTCCAGCCCGGGTTCTTCTCTTCCCATTGCTTGATGTATTTCGCGTGTACCGCGTCCATTGTGTCGCCGCAGTAGATCCAGCTGATCTCCTGGTCGGCAGCCTTCGCGGTGACGGCGCCGAGCGCTGTCGAACCGAGCAGCGCCAGGGCGAGTACCCCTGTCTTGAATTGAATAGACACGTTTTATGCTCCCGTTCTCTGGTGGTTGACTTAAGTCTTATTGTTTCACCGCGCCCGCGGTCAGGCCGCTGACGAGATACCGTTGTAGGAGGAAGATCACGACGACAGCCGGCGCGATGCCGACGAAACTCGCGGCCATGAGCTCGTTCCAGACCACCTCCTGGCGACCGAAATAGGCAAACAGCCCGACCGGCAGCGGCATGTACTCGCTCTTGGAGTTGAAGGTCAGGGCATAGATGAACTGTTGGGCATAGGCGCCGATGAAGGTGGTGATCGCCACCACGGTGATGCCCGGCATGGCGATCGGCAGGATCACCCGGCGCAGCGTATAGAAGTGGCTGGCGCCGTCGACGAAAGCGGCCTCGTCCAGTTCACGCGGAATGCGCATCATGTAGGTGCGCAAGAGCCAGATTGCCGAAGGGATCAGGAAGGCAACGCCCGGCACGATCATCGCGAGATAGGTGTTGAGCACGCCGAAAGTGCGCATCAGACGGAACAGCGGGATGAGCAGCACTGCGCCCGAGAACATGTTGACGGCGAGGAAGGCACCAAGCAGCAGCCCGGCGCCGCGAAAATTGAAGCGGGCAAAGGCATAGGCCGCGGGGATCACCAGTATCAGCACGATGGCGGTCACGATGGTGGAGATGAAGAAGGAGTTGAAGATGTAGCGGGCAAAGCCGGGCACGCTGACCCACATGGTCGAGTAGGCGGCAAACGAGCCGTTTTGCGGCCAGAAGCGATAGGGCGAGGAAAAAAGCAGTCCGAGCGGCTTCAACGACACCAGGAACCCTTCGACGAAGGGCGCCAGAATGAAGCACAGGAAGACGAAGATACCGGCGTAGATGCCAAGGAGCTCGTACCAGCGATAGCGGTTGATCATGGCAGGCTGGCTCATTTCTGTTCCCCCGCGGCAAGACGGCTGGTGACCCGGAAATAGGCAAAGCAGAAGATCGACAGGAAGATGCAGATCAGTACAGCACGCGCGGCGCCTTCGCCGTATTTCTTCGACCCGATGGCGGTACGGTAGGTATCGATGATCATCGTAGTGGTCTCACCGTTGGGGCCGCCCTGGGTGAGGATCCAGATGATGTCGAAGGAGTTGAAGGTCGCAATCAGCGACAGCATCGACATCGTGATCAGCGACGGAACCAAAAGCGGCAGCGTGATGCGGCGGAAGCGATAGAGGCGCCCTGCTCCGTCCGTCCAGGCGGCTTCATAGAGATCCTGCGGGATCGCCTGCATCGCCGCCAGCATATAGAGGGTCACCAGCGGCACGCCGATCCATACGTCAGTGATGATCGTCGCCCAGAAGGCGGTGGAACCGTGGGCGAGGAAGGCGATGGGCCCGTTGGACAGCCCCAGGTTCTGCAGCACGCCCGAGATCATGCCGAACTGGCCATTGTACATCCACCCCCACATGAAGATGCCGATCGCCATCGGCACGATCCATGGCGGCATGGTGAGCAGGCGGAAGAGCGCACGGCCGGGCACGGCGGCGTTCAGCATCGTTGCGCCGAACACGCCAATGATCATCTTGATCGAGACCGAGAAGAAGGTCCAGATGAAGGTCCGGAAGATGACTTCGGCGAAAGTCTCGTTGAAGATCTTATCGTAGTTGGCCCAGCCGACCCAGTTGGTCGTCTTCTTCAGCGACGCGTCCGTGAACGACAGGATGAAGGTGTCGACCAGCGGATAGGCGACGATCACCGTGACGTAGAGGACAGCGGGAAGAAGCAGGATCCAGGCGAAGATGACCGTGCTGCGTTGAACACTCATCTCTCGCCTCCCCTTACGCTGCGCGCGAATGCAGGGCTTCGTCGAAACGGTCCCAGATGGGCCGGAGATCTATGACGCTCTTCTTGCGTCGCGCCTCGTCCATCGAAAGCGCCAGGATACCCGCTTCAAGCGCATCGAGCGTCGAAACCGGTAGCGGCCGGCCGTCACGAACATGGCCGATGATATCGGTCGCCATCTGCTCGTCGGCACCGTAGTGCTGCGACAGTTCCGTAGCGGCGTATTTGTTTTCGATGACCTTCTTGCCGGTCAGCATCTCGTGAACGTCGAAATAGCCACGGATGAAATCGCCCTCGGCCATGCCACGCGAGCCCATGATGCAGAAGCGGCGGAATTGGTCCGGCACGTTGAGATTGGTGTGGAAGTTCATGCCGACGCCGTTGGCGTATTCGACGATCGCCACCTGGTAGTCGATGATGTCGCCGTCGCTGTCGAAGACCTTGTCGGAGCCCATCCAGCCGCTCGGTTTGCGATGGAAGAGTTCTAGGTCGTTGATACCTTCGCGTGCGGGATCGTTGGCGGGAATGAAGCTCTTGCGGCCGCCGAAGCTCGCGACCCGTTCCGGCCGCGCGCCGACGACACCATTGTAGAGATCAAGGTCATGGCAGCATTTTTCCAGCATGAAACTGCCGGAATAGCGCTCGTAGCGGCGCCAGTCGCGCATGAAGAAGGCGCCGTGATAGGGTTCGATATGCTCGGACGCCTCAATCGAGACGACCTGGCCGAGTTTGCCTTCGGCAAGCGCTGCGCGCAGGTCGCGATACATGGGCGCGTAACGCAACACCAGACCGACCATCAGGCGCTCATGGCCGAACTTCGCCATCAGCCCCGCGAGTTCGAGGCTCTCCTGGACCGTCGTGACGATCGGCTTCTCGCTGAACACCTTGAGACCGGCCTCGAGACCAATCCGGATATGATCGAGGTGCATGTGGTTCGGCGAGCCGATCATCAAGAGATCGAGCTTCTCGTTGGCGATCAGCTCTTCCGAGGTCGCGTAAGCCTTGCCGGCCGAGATGCCTTTTTCGGTGAGCGTGGTCAGACCAGCCGGGTTCGGATCGACGTAGCCGGCGATCTCGAAGTTCTCGTCCATGGCTTTGAAGACATAGCCCAGATAACCCAAACGGAATCCGAGTCCGATGATGCCGACTTTCATGCTCGTCCTGTTCCCCTGCCTTTTGGCGTAATTTATTTTCGCAGACTGGGACAGTTTTTTCAGGCCGTCAACTCAAATCCGCATATTTTGTAAAATTGTGAAATTCATTTTCATACGACAGGCAAATGCCGAGAAAGCAGGCATTTCATGGACAACTAAAAAGGGTGCGTATCCCGCAACTCTACGGCAGGAAGAAAGCGGTCCAGACCACTGCACGTTGCGTGGTTGACTTCTGATCAGTTCAGACGCTTCCGACCAGGCGGTTTCGCCAGTGCAACAGCCGCAGCAAAGGTCGAGCCAGATAAGGTCGCGGTATCTTGGGATGGTCGCCAACCGTCCCCTGCCGTGCGGCGCGCGCGCTCGGCTCGATCAGGAACGCAACGATCAGCGAGCTGCGAGTGGCGTATAGCTCCAGGGCGTCGTCCGACAGGAATATCCCCTGATCCCCCTCACCGAAGGCGATATCTCCGACCTTTATCGAGCCCGAAAAGAGATAAAAGTAAAGGTGTCGTCCCTCCGCCCGCGGAAACGCAGTCTTTGTCTCAGCCTCGAGCCGGAGATCGAAAAAGTCGACGCTGTTGCGCACGAAAAACGGTGCTGTGCCACCTTCCGGCCCGACAAGATGCCTCCATTGATTGACAGGTGCCACTGCAATGGGGCCGTGCTGGATGGCCGGTGGGAGATCTAAAACGTGAGGGCGCACAAGGATCTGGAGCATCCGCAACGGTGGATCGCTCGGCAGGGTCTCCTCCGAATGCCAGAAGCTCTTTCCCGCGTTCATCACCATAAGGTGCCCGCTGTCCGTGACCAGTCTCCCGGTAGCGCGGTCATCGTGGCGCATGACACCCTCCGGCACCCATGAAAGGATTTCATCGTTCTGGTGCTCGTGCATGGCGATCAGCCTGCCCGGCTCCAGGATCGACTCAACAACCATTGCCAGAGGGCCGTAGCCGTGATCACGCGGCCGTGGCAGCAGCCAACCGGGCATGTTGAGCCTGGCCTTGAACCCGCCCATATCCCTGACAAGAGGACTTTTGGCGCCGCGGAAGAGCATGGGTCACTCTATCACGCGCCATCGGCATTTGGCACGGCCGTGAACACTTTCCGGGCTTCCTGCATTCCGACGGCACCTCACCGTCCCATTCGGGTAGCGAGTTTTCTTTCGGCCGCCTGCAATCCGTCGTGCAGCAGCACCGCAAGCGTCGCGACGATCAGGCCACCCTGAACGACGAAAGCCAGATTGTTCGATTGCAGACCGGCAATGATCACTTCGCCGAGGGTTTTCGCCGCGACCGTTGATCCGATCGTGGCCGTTGCCAGGCTGACGACCACCGAAAGTCGGATGCCTGCAAGGATAACCGGCATCGCCAGCGGCAACTCCACCTTCAGGAGCCGCTGACCGCCTGTCATGCCGGCACCGCGCGCCGCCTCCATGACAGATGGCGGCAATGTCGTCAGCCCTGTCAGCGCGTTCTCGAAGATCGGTAGCAGGCCATAGAGAAAAAGCGCGATCAATGTCGGCTTCTCACCGAAACCGAAGATGGGAACGGCGAGCGCCAGAACGGCCACCGGCGGAAAGGTTTGGCCGATGTTGACCAGGCTGCGCGACAGCGGCAGGAATTCGGCCCCGGATTCGCGCGTCACCAATATTGCCAAAGCAAGCGCAACCAATGCCGCAGCAGACACTGCGATGGCGACGGTGCGCAGGTGCAATAGAGTAAGCTGCAACAGGCTGCCCTGATTGTAGATCACCGGCGCATTCGCTTGAACCAGGGGCCGCAGCAACGGTTCGAACCATTGCGGCTGCAGCAGGAAGGCGAGCAAAACCAGGAACACTCCCAAGCGAAAAAGCGTCGATAGTTTCGGCATCAGACTGGCCCGGCTGCCCGTTTCGCCAGCCCTTCGAGACTGACCTTGCCGATGATAGCCCCCGCGGCATCAGCCACCGGCAGCGCGCTCCGCCCGGACCAAAGCAGTTCGGCAAGCGCCTCCCTTTGGCTGAGCGTGCTCGATATGGCTGTGCCGTCTGCTGACCCTGGTTCGACGGCGCTCAAGACCGGCTCGATCGCGAGCAACCGATAAGGCCGTTCGCTGACCCCGATCAGGCTCTCGACGAACGGGGTCGCGGGCTTGATCAGCATTTCGGCGGGCGTCGCATATTGCACCACCTTGCCTTTGTCCATGACGGCGATGCGGTCCGCGAGCTGGAAGGCCTCCTCCATGTCATGGGTGACGAGAATGACCGTCGTCTCGAAGTGCTTCTGAATGGCGAGCAGATCATCCTGAGCCTTGGCGCGAATGATCGGGTCGAGTGCGCCGAAGGGCTCGTCCATCAGCAGGACTTTCGGTTCGGCAGCCAACGCCCGGGCGACGCCGACACGCTGTTGCTGACCGCCGGAAAGCTCATGCGGAAAGCGTGGACCGAAGGCGGCCGGATCGAGCTGGAACAGTTGGAGAAGTTCGTCCACCTTGGCGTCGATACGCGCGCGCTCCCAACCGAGCAGCGTCGGTACCGTGGCGATGTTCTGCGCGACGGTACGGTGCGGAAACAGGCCATGGCCCTGGATCGCATATCCGATGCGGCGGCGCAGTTCATAGCCTGGCAGCGCACGGTTGTCCTCACCGTCGAGGCGGATCGTCCCCGAAGTCGGCTCCACCAGCCGATTGAGCATCCGCAATAGCGTCGTCTTGCCAGAGCCGGAGGTACCGACGATGACGGTGACGGTACGCGGTGCGATCGTCAGGCTGACGTCGTCGACGACCGCCGTCTCGCCATAGCGCTTGGTGATGTTTTCGATTTCGATCATGCGGCCTCTGCCTGCCTGGTGTTGGGTGTGGCCATTTCGATCATCGCGTCGAGCACGATCGCCGCCGCAAAGGCGAGCACCACGGTCGGGACGGCGCCGAGCAGCACGAGATCCATCGCGGTCTGGCCAACGCCCTGAAAGACGAAGACGCCGAAGCCGCCGCCGCCGATGAGGGCGGCAATGGTCGCCAGGCCGATGTTCTGCACGAGCACGATGCGGATGCCGGTGAGGATCACCGGAAAGGCCAGTGGAAATTCGATGCCGACCAGCCGTTGCCAATCGGTCATGCCGATGCCGCGGGCTGCGTCATTCGCATCCCTCGGAACGCCGGCTAGACCGACGACGGTATTGGCAACCACCGGCAGCAGCGAATAGAGGAACAGCGCGACAAAGGCGGGTGCGACACCGATGCCACGGATGCCGATCGTGGCAGCGCCCGGAACGTTCGCGGCGATCCAGCCAAGCGGTGCAATGAGAATGCCGAACAGCGCGATCGACGGTATCGTCTGGATCGCGTTCAGAACGCCCAGCAAACCATCGCGCAATCGGGCGACGCGGTGACACAGTATACCGAGCGGAATGCCGACGATGGTCGCGGTCACAAGCGAGCCGAGCGCCAAGGTCACATGCTTGCGGGCTTCCGCCCAGAAGGTGTCCACCCGGCTCGCATATTCCCTAAGGATCGAGAGACCATCCCAGGTACCGGAAAGCAAAAGCATCCCGACAAAGGCGAGCACGGCGACGAGCACCACGATGCGCACGATGGGGGCCGGGCGCAATCGCGTCAGTGCATCGGCTGCAAGCAGCCCGAAAGCAAAGAGCATGACCCAGAAACCGGAAGCAGGCGACACGCGAGCATAGGTGTCGCCCTCAGGCGTCAGGTGGCCGGCCGCGACGCCGATGCCGAGCGCCAGCACGGCCAGCGCTGCGAAAGCTGCGACAAGGCGCAGAGTGGCCGTCGAGCGCATGGCCGCCACGAGCACGCCGGCAAAGATCACCAGCAGCACTGCCGCGCTCCAGGGCTGCGGCAAGGCCTCGACGATCGACTTTGCCTCGCCGGCGACGATGCGATTGGCACGAAACGTTGCAAAAGGCGCGATGAAGGCGCCGCCAAGAGCCAAGGCCGCGATGATCGCTCCGAGCTTGTCAAAGCGGAGTTCTCTCAAACCACATTCCCTCCCCGCCTGTGCCGGCGCGACTTCGGCACCTGCAGGCACACCCCGGAACGCCAGTCATCGGACCAGCGTTCCGGTTATCCGTCAACCTACTTCAGGAAGCCGTTCTTCTTCAGAAAATCCTCGGCAACCGCCTTGGCCGGTTCGCCGCCGACCTGCACGCGGCCGTTCAGGTCCTGAAGCGTTACGAGATCGAGCTTCTCGAACACCGGCTTCAACAGTTCCTCGATTTGCGGGTTTTCCTTGAGCACAGCCTCGCGAATAATCGGGGTCGGCTGGTAGACTGGCTGGACCGCCTTGTCATCTTCGAGCACGACGAGGCCAGAAGGTGCGATGCCGCCATCGGTGCCATAAACCATCGCCGCATTGGCGCCGTTCGTCTGGTTGGCAGCAGCCGCAATGGTCGCCGCGGTGTCACCGCCGGAAAGCGTGATCAGCTGATCCTGCTTCAAGGTGAAACCATAGGTCGTCTGGAAGGCCGGGAGAGCGGCGGCCGAATTCACGAACTCAGACGAAGCGGCCAGCACGACCTTGCCGCCACCGGCGACATATTTGCCGAAGTCGCTGAGCGTCTTCAGCTTGTTCTCATCCGCAACTTCCTTGCGAAGACCGATCGCCCAGGTGTTGTTTGCCGGCGACGGCGTCAGCCAGACGATCTTGTTGGCGTCGTAGTCGAGCTTCTTGGCGGTCTCGTAACCCTTGCCCGCGTCCTTCCAGACCGGATCGTCAGCCTTTTCGAAGAAGAAGGCGGCGTTACCGGTATACTCCGGGTAGATGTCGATCTCGCCGGCGGTAATCGCCTTGCGCACGACCGGCGTCGCGCCGAGCTGGACGCGATCGACGGTCTTGATGTTGTTGGCATTGAGCACGGCAAGGATGATGTTGCCGAGAACACCGCCTTCGGTGTCGATCTTCGAGGAGACGACGACATCGGCGCTGGCCGTGGCAGCAGTCAAAGTGAAGGCAAAGGCAGTTCCGATAAGCAATCTAGTCAGGCGCATGAGTTTGTTTCTCCCTCGAAATTCGCTCCGCAAGTTTGATCACGGAAAGTTCGCCGCGTCGGGGCAAGGCATTCCATATATGTCAGTCCCCGGCAAAAAATAGGGTTGCACGCAGAGACTGTGGCGGACGAAAAATTCCGACATCAACAGACACTATCGAAAGCGTAGATTTCTACGTCCGATCGCGTGCGATTGGCCGTTGCAATCAGGGGCGATGTCGGCCACTCTGACAGAGGCCCGCCAGAAACACCGCTTTTACTCTTGGTTGCGATGCCGCTCGACCCGAACCGCTTGGGGGCTGGTGGATTGGGTTCGCCCGGCGAACGTTCGGGGAATTCATGTCGATCTATCTCTTCACGCTGCTTATCGGCGTGGTTGCCGGTCTGCGCACCATGACCGCACCTGCCGCCGTCAGCATCGGCGCCGCTGCGGGCTGGTTGCCGCTCGGCGGTACATGGGCGGCCTTTATGGGTTTTCGCTTCACGCCCTATATCTTTGGCCTGCTGGCGCTGGTGGAATTCGTCACCGATCAGTTGCCGAGCACGCCGAGCCGCAAGGTTCCGCAGCAGTTCGGCGTGCGCATCGTCTCGGGCGGCTTCTGCGGCGCGGTGCTCGGAACGGCCGCAGGTGCTATGCTGGCCGGGCTGGTCGCCGGCGTGATCGGTGCCGTCATCGGTACGCTCGGCGGCTACGAAGCCCGAAAGCGCCTCGTTGCGGCCATCGGCGGCAAGGATCTGCCGATCGCGCTTCTTGAGGATGTCGTTGCCGTTCTCCTCGCACTCTGGGTGGTGTCCTCGGTGTCATGACGAAACATTTCGACGCAATCATCATCGGCGCCGGCCAAGCCGGCCCTTCGCTGGCCAGCCGGCTGACATCAGCGGAAAAGACCGTCGCCTTCGTCGAGCGCAAGCACTTCGGCGGCACCTGCGTCAACACCGGCTGCATGCCGACGAAGGCAATGGTCGCCAGCGCCTATGCCGCGCATCTGGCGCGCCGAGGGGCTGATTACGGCGTCACGACCGGGCCGATCACCATCGACTTCGCCCGCGTCATGGCGCGCAAGGACACGGTGCGGTTCAATTCGCGCAAGGGGGTCGAAGGCTGGCTGAAGGGCATGCCGAACATCACCGTCTTCGAAGGCCATGCGCGCTTCGAAGGCCCGCACGAAGTGCGCGTCGGCGGTGAGTTGCTGTCGGCCGACCAGATCTTCCTGAACGTTGGCGGACGTGCGGCGACGCCGGACTTCCCTGGCGTCGAGGACGTGCCTTATCTGACCAACGTCTCGATCATGGATCTCGACACCCTGCCCCGCCACCTGATCGTCATCGGCGGCAGCTATATCGGGCTTGAGTTCGCACAGATGTTCCGCCGCTTCGGCTCCGAGGTCACGGTGATCGAGAAGGGCCCACGCCTGATCGGTCGCGAGGATGCGGACGTTTCCGACGCCATTCTCGCGATTCTGGAGAAAGAGGGCATAAACTTCCGCTTGAACGCCGAATGCATCCGCTTCGCCAAGCCCGGCGACGAAGTCGTCGCCGGCGTCGACTGCACCGCCGGCGCACCCGAGATCGTCGGCTCCCACCTGTTGCTTGCCACCGGGCGACGGCCGAATACGGATGATCTCGACCTCGATCGAGCCGGCGTGAAGACCGACGCGCGCGGCTATGTCGAAGTCGACGAAACGCTCAGGACCAATGTCCCGCACATTTTCGCCATGGGCGACTGCAACGGCCGCGGCGCCTTCACCCACACTGCCTATAACGACTTCGAGATCATCGCCGCGAATCTCATCGATGGCGAGGCACGAAAGGTCAGCGACCGGATTGCGACTTACGGCCTCTTCATCGATCCGCCGCTTGGCCGCGCCGGGATGACGGAAACCGAAGCGCGAAAATCAGGACGCAAGTTGCTCATCGGCACGCGACCGATGACCCGCGTCGGCCGCGCCGTCGAGAAGGGCGAGACCGAGGGCTTCATGAAAGTGATCGTGGACGCCGACAGCAAGGAAATCCTCGGCGCCTCGATCCTCGGCACGGGCGGCGACGAAGCGGTGCAGAGCATCCTCGACGTCATGTATGCCGGCAAACCCTACACGACGATCACCCACGCGGTGCATATTCACCCGACGGTGTCGGAGCTTATCCCGACGGTGTTTGGTGACCTGCACCCGGCCACCTGAGCGACCGGACGTTAGCGACCGCCCGGTTAGACGAGCGCTGCCCGCGCGAGATGGTAAAAATACGTAGCGCCGCGTTCGAGGATGTCGTCGTTGAAATCGTAGCGGGTGGTGTGCAGCCCGCTGCTGTCGCCGTTGCCGATCAGCACATAGGCGCCCGGCACCTTCTCCAGCAGGAAGGAGAAGTCTTCACTGCCCATCAGCGGCTCGGGCAATTCGACATAGGCGTCGGTGCCAAAAGTCTCCGCGATCACCGCACGCGCATCTTCGACGGCATCGGCATCGTTGATCGTCGCGGGATAACCGACCTGCCAGTCGAAAGTCGCCTCAGCGTTGTAGCTTTCCGCCTGCAAGCGGGCAATCTGCTCGACACGTTCCTGGAGTTGCTTGCGCACGGCCGGATCCATCGCACGCATGCTGATTTCCAGCACTGCCGTATCCGGGATGATGTTGGAGGCGGAGCCGGACCGGAACGAACCGACGGTCAGCACCGACGGCTGGTGCGGCGATACATTGCGCGAGACCAGCGTCTGCAGCGCCATCACCACGCTGGAACCGACGACGACCGGGTCAACCGTCAATTCCGGCTGGGCGCCGTGACCGCCCTTGCCCCTGATCGTTAGCGTCAGTACGTCGATCGATGCAGCCATCGCGCCGGCGCGGCTGGAGAACTGGCCGACCGGCAGGCCCGGCCAGTTGTGGAGCGCATAGACCCGCTCACAGGGGAAGCGTTCGAACAGGCCGTCCTCGATCATCAGCTTGCCGCCGCCGAAATTTTCTTCGGCCGGCTGGAAGATCAGGTGCACGGTGCCGTTGAAGCTCTCGTCCTTCGACAGAGCCCAGGCAGCGCCGAGCAGCATGCTGGTGTGACCGTCGTGGCCGCAGGCATGCATCGCGCCCGGATGTTTGCTCTGATAGGCAAGACCGGTTTCCTCCTGCATCGGCAGCGCGTCCATATCGGCACGAAAGCCGACGGCGCGGTTGCTGTTGCCGCGCTTCAGCGTCGCAACGATGCCTGTCGTCGCCAGACCGCGCGTCACTTCGAAGCCCCAGGATTGCAGCAATCCGGCGACGAATTCGGAGGTCTTCACCTCGGATAGGCCGATCTCGGGCATCTCGTGCAGCTTGTGACGGATCTCGACGAGTTCGGGCAGGAACTCAGAAAAATTGGCGTCGCGCATTAGGGCCTCCTCAAGCCATCTGCAAGAACTGGCGCAGCCGCGCCGATTGCGGGTCGCGCATCACCTGCGACGGCGCGCCGCGTTCTTCCACCAGTCCCTTGTGCAGGAAGATCACCTCGCTGGAGATATCACGGGCGAGTGACATTTCGTGCGTGACCATGACCATGGTGCGCCCTTCTTCGGCGAGCTTCTTGATGACGAGCAGGACTTCGTTGACGAGTTCCGGGTCGAGCGCCGACGTAGGCTCGTCGAAGAGCATGACTTCCGGCTTCATCGCGAGAGCGCGCGCGATCGCCGCGCGCTGCTGCTGGCCGCCCGAAAGCTGGTTGGGATAGTGGTCGCGCTTCGGGGTGATGCCGACCTTTTCCATCAGCAATTCGGCCTCGCCGATCGCATCCTTGCGCGTCATGCCGAGCACATGGATCGGGCCCTCGATGATGTTTTCGAGGATGGTCTTGTGGGACCACAGATTGAAGCTCTGGAACACCATGCCAAGGCGCGTACGGATATGTTCGAGCTGCCGCTTGTCGGTGGCATGGAACTTGCCGTCCTTGCCCTTGACGGTGCGGATCACCTCGCCCGAGACCGCGATCTCGCCTTCATCGGGCGTCTCCAGATAGTTGATGCAGCGCAGCAAAGTGCTCTTGCCCGAACCACTGCTGCCGATCAGCGAGATGACGTCGCCGGACTTCGCCTCGAAGGAGACGCCTTTCAGCACCTCGACGGACCCGAAGCTCTTGTGAATGTTCTTCACCGATAGCGCTGTTGCGACCATGTTCGTTCCTCTCGTCGCGCCCAGGCGCGCCTCCTCGTTATGCCTTCGCCGTGCGGTAGCGGGTGAGCCGCTTCTCGACGACGCCCATGACGCGCGTCAGGATGAAGACGACGGTGAAATAGATGATGCCGGCGGCAATCAGCGGTTCGAAGATCAGCAGCGACTGGCGCTGCAGCATGCGGGCGGTGCCCATGACCTCCAGGATCGTGATCGTCGAGGCGAGCGACGTCGTCTTCAAAAGGATTATCAGGTCACCCGTCAAAACCGGTAGGCAGGAGCGGAACGCCTGCGGCAGGGTGATGCGGCGAAGGATCATCGACGAGCGCATGCCGATCGACTTTGCCGCTTCGATCTGGCCTCGCGGGATCGCCTTGATCGCGCCGCGGATGACCTCGGCATTGTAGGATGCCTGGTTGAGGCTGAGCGCAAAGATCGCGTACCAGAGGCCATCACGTAGATAGGGCCAGAGGAAGCTGTGTCGCACCCAGGTGCCGGGCAGGATTTGCCCGAGGCCATAGTAGATCAGGTAGATCTGTACCAGCAGCGGCGTGCCGCGGAACGCAAAGGTAAAGACATAGGCCGGGACCGAGAGCACGCGACGGCCGGAAAGCCGGGCGAGCGCCACGAGGGTGCCTATGACCAGACCGAAGACGCCCGCCACCGCCGTCAAAAGCAGCGTCAGGGGGGTGGCCTTGATCAGCGCCGGCAGGAAGCCGATGACGTTGGAGAGCGTTTCCATCAGTGGTGCCCCCGGTTGAGGCGGCGCTCGATCTGAGCAATCACCAGGACGGAAACGAGCGTGATCGCCAGAAACAGGATGGCCGTCAGCCCGTAGAAGAAAATGTACTGTTTGGTGCCTGCCGCAGCGCGGTAGCCGGTGTAGAGCAGTTCACTGAACGAGCCGAGCACGCTGATGATGGCGCTTTCCTTGGTGATCGACAGCCAGAGATTGCCCATGCCGGGCACGGCATGGCGCATCATTTGCGGGAAAATAATGCGGGTGAAGACCTTGCGCCTGGGCATGCCGATCGAGACCGCCGCTTCGATCTGGCCGGGGGGCACGGAAAGGAAGGCGGAGCGCAGCACTTCAGTCATGAAGGCGCCGGAGACGAAAGCGAGTGCGACGATAGCGGCCCAGAACGAGCTGAACTGGAAGGTCTCTGCCACAAGGCCAAAGTGCTTCAACAGCCGTTCAGCACCGCTCGCGACCGAGAAATAGAGGAGCAGGATGACGAGCAGTTCGGGAAGCGAGCGGACGACGGTCGTATAGATGTCGGCAAGGAAGCGCGGGACGCGGTGCTTCGACAGTTTGCCGGCCGCCCCGAGGAAGCCGAAGAGAACCGCAACCGCATAGGCGACCACGGACACCTGCAAGGTCATCACCAGGCCCCAGGCGAAATCGTCGCCCCAGCCCTCGCCGCCCCAGGCAAGCAATTGCCAGTAATAGTCCATCCGTCGTTACCTGTTCCCGATTGTCTTTTCAGCGCTCACGCCGCCCTCTGTCGGGCTGGGTCGCTGTAGCGGTCGCTGCGAAGATGCCCCGGCGCTGCGGCCGGTTTGGCGATCGAGGGCGGCGCGAAACATAGGCCACACGCCGCCCTGAAGAGCGATTTACTTCTTGCCGAAGATCCACTTGTCGACGAGCTTCTGGGTCGTGCCGTCCTTCTCCAGAGCGGCAAGGCCGGCATTGACCTTTTCAAGCGTCGCCGCGTCGCCCTTGCGAACGGCATAGGCGACACCCTCACCGAGAACGACGTTCTTCGGAACCTCGACCTTGACCTCGTAGTCGGCGCCCTCGGGCGACTTCAGGAAGGTCTGGATGTAGAGGTCGGGGATCAGCACGTAGTCGACGCGGCCGGCGATAAGATCGGCGACCGAGTTGTCTGCGGTGTCGTAGCTCTTGGCTTCGGCGCCGGTCAGGTACTTGGCGACATAGGCCGATTGTACGCTTGAGGTCTGGACGCCGATGATCTTGCCCTCGACGCTTGCCGGATCGATGATCTTGCCGGAACCGTCAGCCGCGTCGACGGTCTTGATCTCGCTCGTGTCAGCTTTGGCGCCGACGAAGGAGGTGCCTTCGGTGTAATAGGGCGTCGAGAAATCAACGACCTGGCGACGCTCATCCGTGATCGAGAAGGCGCCGATGATGAAATCGACCTTGTTTTCCTTCATCGACGGGATCAGTCCGTCCCAGGCCATCTGGTTGATGTCGCACTTCACCGCCATCTTCTCGCAGAGCGCGCGGGAGAGATCGGCTTCGAGACCCTCCCATTCGCCGCCGGCGTTCACCTGGGTGAAGGGCATGTAGGGCTCCGGCGTCATTCCGAGGCGCAGCGTGTCCTCGGCCAATGCGCTGCCAACAGCCATGGAAAGGGCGATCCCTGCGAACAGGGCGGTCTTCAACGTCTTCATTTTGTTTCCTCCTCGGGGATTGCGACGGATCAGAGCGTGTTGCTGAACCAGCGCAGCGACATGCAGGACAGGCCCGCGTCGATCTTGCCGATCTCCGTCGTCTTCATGGGCACGACCTTGTAGCCGAGCTTGTCGAGCATCTCGATCGTACGCGGGAAGTCGGAGCCGACCATCACGACGTCATTGACACGCAGCGCATTGGCCGCCGGCTCTTCGCCTTCGGGAATGATCACCTGCTTGAAGCGCTCGAAGGCGCCGGATTTGGCAAGACGCGCGGTCGAAAGCACGGTCTCGTCGTCGAGCAGCGAGCAATCGGTCTTGAAGTGCAGCACGCCTTCCGGGGTCGCGACGATCTCGCTCTTGCGGCCGAGCTTGGCAAGGCAGGCCTGCAGCGCTTCGGCGCCGACCTTGTTGGTGCGGGCCGAAAGGCCGATCATCACGCTTTCGCGCGTCGTCAGCACGTCGCCGCCATCGGCAAAGCCGCTGCCCGGCAGGTCAAGCACGGTCTCGAACATGGCGCGGAGCGTCGGCTCGATCTCCGGCGTTTCCTTGACGCGCGTCTCCGCACCCGGACGCAAGAGGATCGCACCTTCGGTGAAGACGATTGCCGGGTCCTCGACGAAGATCGAATCCGGGAAGGCTTCGAGCGCCGGCAGCACCGTCACCTTCACGCCTGCGTCCTTCATCGCCGCGATATAGGCGTCGTGTTCGGCCTTCACACCTTCGAAGGTGGGGTTGCCGCGATCGTCGGCGCGCAGGCCGTTGACGACCGACTTCGACGGCGTGCGGACGATGATGTTGTTGAACTGGTAGACGGGGCGTGACTGCGACATTTGTGGGACCTTTGGCTTGTATGAGGTGCTTCTATCGATCGGACGTGGCGGCGTAAAGCTTTTGCGTACCGGCCGGTTCTCTTCGTGACAAATGAACGCCGGCGAGCATGCAGCGCACGGAACCGCCGGCAAGCTCGATCGTCGGCACGTCGAAGGCGAGCACGCGGGCGGAGACTTCGAGCGCCTTGATCTGATCGGGGCGGAGCGAGGCGAGCGCGCGGGCCGACATGACGACCACGCGACCGTCCGCACCGTCGAGCTCGATGGCGTTGCCGGCGAAGTTTTCGATCTGCTCAAGCGTCAGGTCGATCACCTGGCGTCCGGTTTCCTCCAGGCGTGCGCAGATTTCATGACGACGCGCCGTATCCGGGATCATGCTCGCACCAATGAGGGCGAATTCGGTGCCGATGCACATCAAAACGTTGGTGTGATAGATCGAGTTGCCCAGGCGGTCGACGGCGCCAAAGATCATCGGCTCGAAGTTGAAGTGGGTGCAGAAACGCTCCAGCGCCACTTCATTGGTGCGGTTGGAGCGCGCGGCATAGGCGACGCGACCAATATGGTCGAGCACCATGGCGCCGGTGCCTTCGAGATAGACGCCGTCCTTTTCGAGACCGGAATAGTCGATCACGTCCTGGACGCGATACTCGTTCTTCAGCATCTCGATGATGTCGGAGCGGCGTTCGCTCTGGCGGCTTTCCGAATACATCGGATAGATCGCCACATGGCCGCCGGAATGGGTCGAGAACCAGTTGTTCGGGAAGACCGAGTCCGGACGCGTCGTCGTTTCGTCCTCGAAGAGATGCACCGCGACACCGGCGTCGGTGAGGCCATCAGCCATACGGCTGACTTCATCATAAGCGGCCTTGGCGATCGCCGACGGCTGGCGTGCCGCGTCGGTCGCCTGGAAGGCGTTGTCCTCAGCGGTCATCGGATTCGGGCCGAAATGGTGCGGACGGATCATCACGACGCCCTTCGGCGCCTGCACGGACAGTCTCTTCATGTTATGCAACGCTCCGCTCGGCAAAGGCGGCCGGCTGCTGCCGGAACAGGCCGTAGAGATCGCGCGGGTGGTCCGGCTGCGTCGTCAGGTCGAGTTCGGTGTAGAACGCCGTGCCCTGGATCTTGTCGCGCAGGAAGCGCAGTGCCGAGAAGTCCTCAGTGGCGAAACCGACGGAATCGAAGATGGTGATCTGCGCGTTGCTGCGGCGGCCTTCGGCCTCGCCGGCGATGACCTGCCAGAGTTCGGTGACCGGGAAATCCGGCGCCATCTGCTGGATTTCGCCTTCGATGCGGGTCTGCTCCGGATATTCGACGAAGACGTCGGCGCGGCGCAGGATGTCGCCCTGCAGTTCCGTCTTGCCGGGGCAGTCGCCGCCGACCGCATTGATATGCACGCCGGCGCCGACCATGTTGTCGGAGAGGATCGTGGCGTTGCGCTTGTCGGCCGTAACCGTCGTAATAATGTCGGCACCGGCAACGGCCTCTTCCGCCGTCGCAGCAACGACGATGTCGAAATCCATGTCCGAGAGGTTGTTGCAGAACTTCTCGGCCGCTTCGGGATCGATGTCGAAGACCTGCAGCCGCTTGACGCCGAGCAGGGCACGGAAGGCAAGCGCCTGGAATTCAGACTGCGCGCCGAGGCCGATGATTGCCATCGAACGGGCGTCAGCGCGAGCGAGGTACTTTGCGGCAAGCGCCGAAGTGGCCGCCGTGCGCAGACCGGTCATGATCGTCATTTCGGAGACGAGGCAGGGATAGCCGGTGCTGACATCGGAGAGAACACCGAAGGCTGTCACCGTCTGCAGGCCGACATTGGGGTTCTTCGGGTGGCCGTTGACATATTTGAAGCCGTAATGCTCACCATCAGAGGTCGGCATCAGCTCGATGACGCCGGTCTTCGAGTGGCTCGCGAGCCGCGGCGTTTTCTCGAATGCGTCCCACCGGCGGAAATCATCCTCGATGTATTCCGCAAGACCCACAAGGAACGTCTCAATACCGATCGATTTGACCAGCTCGATTACGTTGCCGACACCGACATACTGAACCACGTTTAAAACTCCATCGGAGAAATTCGATGAAGTCAGCCTAGGCTTGCAAGAAGTGAGTTGAAATTTTAAACCTGCCTAAGATGCAAAACCCTATTGAGCATTTTGCGCAGTCGTATTATACAATTTTCATGCATATCTTCGACGACCTCGATCACCAGCTCATCTCGCTATTGCGAGAAGACGGCCGCGCGCCCTACTCAAAGATAGCCACCGTGCTCGGCATTTCCCGGGCCACGGTTCAAACGCGCATCGACCGGCTGCTCGAAAGCGGTGCCGTGCTCGGCTTCACGCTGCGCGTGCGGCAGGATTACGATGATCGCGCCATCCGTGCGATCATGATGATCGAGGTCAGCGGCCGCAACACCACCAAGGTCATCAAATATCTGCGCGGCCTGCCCGAGCTTTATGCGCTGCATACGACCAACGGCGGCTGGGATCTGGTCGCAGAAATTCGCGCCAACAGCCTCAGCGATTTCGACCGCATCCTGCGCGAAGTACGCGACGTCGATGGCGTATCGAACAGCGAAACGAGCATTCTGCTCAGCACCGTCTGATCCCCCACCATCACAAGCGCACCGCCCGCGCGCCATTCAAGACCGGTAAGACCCATGAGCCATATTCCCCAGATCGACTACGACACCGCTTCCGACGAAATCCGCGCCGCCCATGACGAGGAAGTGCGCGTGCGCGGACGCATGACCAACATGAAGCGCACGCTTTTGCATTCGCCGGTCGCCCATCGCATCTACGCGGAATGGTTCACGCTACGCGAAGAACTGCGCCCGGCGCTAAACGATCGGGAGATCTGGTTTCTCTCGCACGCGATCTCTGAAGCCATGCGCTCGCCGATCGCCATGGGCTTCTTCCGCCGCGCCTTCGCCAACTCGGGCATCGACTTCCACACGGTCGTGCCGACCGACGACGAACAGCGGCTGATCGCCTTCGGACGGGCGATCGTCGCCGACAGCAATGCTATCCCGGACGAGATCTGGGAGGGCCTGAAGGCACGCTACGACGCCAAGGCACTGGTCGATCTCGTCGCCTTCTCAGGCATCATGGTGGCGACTGCGCTTTTCAACAACGTCGTCGAGGTCGAATTCGACAAGGAACTGGAACCGTTCGTCGACTGAGGCGTCGACGAACCAAATGCTTCAGATTGCTGCCGCTTCAAAAGGAAAGGCGATGATCAGACCGGCCACGATCAAGGATGCGTCCAGCCTGGCGGCCATTAGCCTGGAGGTCTGGCTCAACACCTATATCCGCGATGGGTCAACGCGTTCTTTGCCGATTATACGCTGGCCCAATTTACCGCCTCGCGCTTTGAAGAGATCCTGGCCCAGGAGGATGAGGCCATCTGGGTTTCGCAGAATGCCGTCGGCATCGACGGCTTTCTGCGGATGTCGTCGAATTCACGGGCGCCGGTCGATATCGTTTCGGACCTTGAAATCGCGACGCTCTATGTGCAGCCCCGTCACCACGGCAGCGGCATCGGCAGGAAGCTTCTGAAAACGGGGCTTCAATACTGCTCGGACATTGGCAGGGCGAGCACCTGGCTGGCGGTGAACGCCGAAAATGAAAAGGCCACGGCCTTTTACATCGCGAGCGGCTTCGAGAAGGTCGGGGAGACCCACTTTAGGATAGGCGACCGGGCCTACCCGAACAACATCCTACATTTTCGCCTAAATCGGTCCGTCGCTGACAACGCTTAAAACGGTGCTTCCGCGATCGCGGACTTGACGTCGCGCATTTGCGTGTATATACACACATCATGTCTCGTTGCTACTGTGCCCTTTTACGCAAAGCCACCCGGAGAGTGACGTCGGTCTACGACGACGCGCTGCAGCCGATCGGTCTCAACCTCGCCCAGTTCAGCTTGCTTCGGCACATCGCGCGCGATGAGCCGATCTCGATGACCGAACTTGGCCGCAAGATCGAACTCGAACGCTCGACGGTCAGCCGCAACGTCAAGGTGCTGGAAGGAATGGGGTTGGCGGCAACCGGAAGCGGGAAAGATCAGAGGGAGGCCGTTGTCGAACTTACGGAAAACGGCCATCGGATTCTCATTGACGGCGCACCGCTCTGGCAGGCCGCACAGGACAAGATCGAGGCGCGACTGGGGACCGACGCGGCCGCCCATCTAGAGGACCTGCTTCTGGCGCTCTAGACAACCTGGCCTGCCAGGAACCGTCAGCAAACTGCCAAACAACAATTCAACCTGCGACCTGCGCTCCGAAAGCCCGCGCAGCGCTCTCGCACACCCGAAAACACGGACGAAAGGAAGTCGACTATGCTCGGTCCGGCGCTTGCGCGTTATCTAGCCAAACGCAATATCCATTACGGCTGGGCTGTGGCCGCCGTCACCTTCCTGGTCATGCTGTCGACTGCGGGAGCGATGGGCTCGGCCGGCGTGCTGATCAAGCCGCTTGAAACCGAGTTCGGCTGGTCGAATGCCCAGATCTCGCTGGCGCTGGCGATCCGCCTTTGCCTGTTCGGTCTGCTCGGACCGTTCGCAGCATCGTTCATGAACCACTTCGGGGTACGCCCGGTCGTTTCCGCGGCGCTGGTCCTGATCATCGCCGGCATCGCCGCCTCCTTCTACATGACGGAGCTCTGGCACCTGGTCGCGATCTGGGGCGTGGTGTTGGGCGTCGGCACCGGCATGACGGCGCTGGTTCTCGGCGCGACGGTCGCGACACGCTGGTTCGACAAGCGACGCGGGCTCGTCGTGGGACTGATGACTGCCAGCAACGCCACGGGGCAGCTGGTGTTCCTGCCGCTACTCGCGTCTCTCACGGAAACGATCGGCTGGCGCTCGGCACTGACGCTGATCATCGTCATCCTCATGGCAGCCCTCACACTGGTCCTGTTGCTGATGCAGGATCGCCCTGGTGATCTCGGCCTCGCGCCCTTCGGCTCGAAACAGATGGTGCCGGCGGCGCCGAAGGCAAAGAGCTTCGGGGCTCTGCTGATGGCACCGATCAGGGCGCTTTCCGACGCCGCGAAGACCAACACCTTCTGGGTGTTGTTCGCCACCTTCTTCGTCTGCGGTTTCAGCACCAACGGCCTGATCCAGACCCATTGGGTTTCGATCTGCGGTGATGTGGGTATTGCCGCCGTCGCCGCGGCCAGCCTCCTGGCGCTGATCGGCGTGTTCGATCTCATCGGGACCGTCGGCTCCGGCTGGCTTTCGGATCGCTACGACAACCGCTGGCTGCTCTTCTGGTTCTATGGCCTGCGTGGTCTCTCGCTGATGTTCCTGCCGTTCAGCGGCTTCAACATCTACACGCTATCGATCTTCGCGATCTTCTACGGCCTGGACTGGGTCGCGACGGTTCCGCCGACCGTGAAGCTCTCGGCCGAACGCTTCGGCCCGGAACGGGCCGGTCTCGTCTTCGGCTGGGTTTTTACCGGCCATCAGCTCGGCGCCGCCAGTGCGACCTTCCTCGCTGGCGCAAGCCGGACGTCGCTCGAAACCTACGCGCCGGCGCTGATCGCCGCCGGAATGCTCTGCATCGTCGCCGCCCTGCTAGTCCTGACGATCGGCCGGCGCCAGCCGGAAGCGCTGGTGCCGCAGCCGGCCTGAGTTCTTCCCCATAGTTGTGCGCAAAAAGGGCGGGCTGCCGGTGGCACCCGCCCTTGATGTTTAGACCTTGGACCGTCAGTGACTGAACTCAGTCACGAATTCCGGATTGCCGCGAATGGTGTTGCTGACGGTGCAGATCTCGTTTTCGGCGGCTTCCGCGATCGCATGACGGACGGTGTCGTCGAAATCGCCTTTGATGTCGAAGACGATGTTGAACTTGGCAACGCGGGAGGGTTCGTCATGGGCCTTCTCGCCGGTCACCTTGGCACTTACCTCCGTCAGTCGGTCGAGCACGCCGTAGCGGCTGGCTGCAATGCGGGCGCTCAAGACCAGGCAGCTTGCGAGCGAGGCGTAAAGCAGATCGAGCGGGCCGTAACCCGCCTGCGACGGGCCGGTAACGATATCGAGTTCGCCGCCGGTTACCGAAGTCACATGCGGAAAGCCGGTTCTGCCGACCACGGCCGTCGCACCGGTTTCACGCGTTCTCACTTTCACATCCGCCATCTCGCAAACCTTCCCAGAATTCTCGGAACCGACACTATCGTTGTCGGCAGAAACACGTCGCCCCGGGCCGCAAGGCCCAGGGCGTTGATATGTGCGCCTTTGAAGAACGGCGCAAGAGCGATGCTCGATCAGTTCTTCTTCACCAGGCGGTAGAACACGAAGTCCGACGTCGCGCCGTTGACGTAGCCCTCGACCTTGTCCTTCATCGCAACCTGCGTCGCTGCCTGGAACATGATCACGATCGGCGACTTTTCCTGCACCTTGCGCTGCAGGTCGACATAGAGCCCGTCGCGCTTGGCCGGATCGGCTTCCTTGAGCGCTGCCTTGGTCGCTTCGTTGAGTTCCGCCGGCACGGCCCAGCCGTTACGCCACGTGGTCGTCGACTGATACTTGTCGTCGGCATTGTCTTCGTTATAGGCGAAGGCCTTGGCGTTCGAATGCGGGTCCATGAAGTCCGGGCCCCAATAGAGCAGCATGGCTTCGTGGGTGCGCGCACGGTACTTGGTGATCACCTGGCTGCCGGTGCCCGGGATGATCTCGAAGTTGATGCCGGCTTCCGCGAACGATGCCTGCAGCGACTGTGCCATGTCGGTAAACGGCGTCGAGTTGATGACGTCGAGGGTTACCTTGATCGGCGTCTTGATACCGGCGTCGGCGAGGATCTTCTTCGCCTTTTCGACGTCGTAGCTGTAGGGCGTTTCATCGAGCGAGCCCGGGAAGCCCTTCGGCCAGAAGGCCTGGTGAACTTCCATCTGACCCTTCAGGAAGCTGTCGGTCATGCCCTTGTAGTCCACGAGGTAGCGGGCGGCTTCCCAGACGGCTTCCGGCTGTAGTGCCGTGTTCTTCTGGTTGAACGACAGGAAGTGCACGGCGGCCTGCGGGTAGGATTCGACCTTCACGCCGTCCTTGCCTTCGAGACCCGAAACCTGGTCCGGCGTCAGGTTCTTGGCCATGTCGACGTCGCCGGTCTGCAGCATCAGCTGCTGGGTCGCGGCTTCAGCCACGTGACGGATGATGACGCCCTTGATAACAGGAGCGCCGCCGAAATAGTTCGGGTTGCTCTGGAGGTTCAGCAGTTCGCCGGCGCGGAAGGCCTTGAGCACGAAGGGACCGGTGCCGGCCGAATTGGCCTTGAGCCACGCATTGCCGAAGTCGCCACCGGCTTCATTCGCCTTGACGGTTTCCGCGTCGACGACCGATGCCGGACGGGCGGCGAGAACGTTGAGAACGAAAGCCGACGAGAAGTCGCCTTCATACTTGATCGTGACCTTGTTGCCGACGGCGGTCACCATCTTGTCGATGTTTTCAGGCGTCCAGCCAAGCTGCGTCAGGATGAAGGCAGGCGCCTTGTTGAGAACGACGACGCGCTTGAAGGAATAGACGACGTCTTCGCCGCGCAGCGGGTTGCCGGAGGTGAAGGTGACACCATCGCGCAGCGTGAAGGTGATCGTCTTGGCGGCATCGTCGGCCGTCCATTCGGAGGCGAGGCCCGGCGCCAACTTCTTCACGTCGGGCGCATCGTACTGCACCAGGCGGTCATAGGTCTGGGTGACGTATTCGCCCGAAGAAAACTCGTAGGCTTCGGCCGGGTCGATGCTGACGATGTCGTCGATGTTCTGCGCCACGACCAGCACTTCCGCCGGCGTTTCGGCGAGTGCGGCCGGCGCTACGCTCATCATCAGGGACGCCGCGAACACCGCGGCCTTGAACATTCTCATCATCATTCTCCTATTTTCGATGAGGCTTGGTTTTTGTCATCGCCGGCTTCAGCGCCGATTTCGGCGTACCGGTCTCGTTGGATTGGGATGCGCGCAACCGGAAGAGCGGCAGCGTGCCGGTCCAGATCAGCCGCACGGGCGTGTCCGTCTTGTTCCACCAGTAGTGGGGCTGGATGCCGCGGAAATGCAGGCCGTCGCCGGGGGACAGCGTGGTCTCGTCGCCGTCGAGCCCGAACAGGATCTCCCCTTCGAGCATGTAGACGAGCTCCTCGCCCTCATGACTGAAGACCTCGGAACGGTGTCCCGGCGGAATGGTGATGACGAAGCTCGAAAGCTGGTTGCCGGCAAAATCGGCGCCGATCCGCTCATAGGAAACCGGCGAGCCGCCGACCGAAAACACCATGCGCCCCTCGGCGCGCGAGAGGCCGGTATCGATCGCCGGGGCGAGGATGAAGTGGTTGAGCTCGGCGCCGAGCCCCTGGGCAATCTGGGCCAAGGTGCCAAGCGAGGGCA
Organism: Sinorhizobium sp. NFACC03; assembly: GCF_900103435.1. Classification (NCBI taxonomy): domain Bacteria; kingdom Pseudomonadati; phylum Pseudomonadota; class Alphaproteobacteria; order Hyphomicrobiales; family Rhizobiaceae; genus Sinorhizobium; species Sinorhizobium sp. NFACC03. Next base: position 172,235 of record NZ_FMXF01000004.1, on the reverse strand, counting down.
TGGCGAGATCGCGCTCGATCTGGCTGAGATAACCGACGGAAACGCCCGCCGCATCGCTCAGCGCCTGCAGCGTCATATGCATCTGCCGCCGACGCGCGCGCACCAGCGCGCCTACCTTCGGCTGCCCTGCCCCGGTGCTTTTCCCGGACGTGGCTTCGTCATCCGACGGAACGCTCACGCTCTCCTCCCCCAGTAAAATTTTTTTGATTTAAGCAAACTTATTTATATACTCCAAGCGAATTTTTGCGCTATCGACAAGACAGACCGCAAGCGAAGAGGGATGGAATCGCCACGTGGCAAATGACAGCACCACAGCAGCAACGCCGGTACGCCGCGCCTCCAGACCTAGCCGGAGCCGGCAACGCCTTAGCTCATTGGTGGGCTTCCTGGTTACGCTCGCGATAACCTTCCTTGGCCTGCTCGCGATCACCTTCTTCATCGGCCGCATCGTGCCGATCGACCCGGTTCTCGCTGTCGTCGGCGACCGCGCGCCCGTTGCGGTCTATGAGCGCGTCCGCCAGGAAATGGGGCTCGACCAGCCGCTGATCACCCAGTTCGTCAGCTATGTCGGCGATGTCGCCACCGGCAATTTTGGCACCTCGGTTTCCACCGGCAAGCCGGTTATCGAAGACCTTGCCCGCGTCTTCCCGGCGACGCTCGAGATGGCGACACTCGGCATCATCCTCGGCGTGCTGATCGGCGTCCCACTCGGCGTTTTTGCAGCCGCCCGCCGCGGCTCGTGGATCGATCAGGGCATCCGCGTCATCGGCCTGCTCGGCTATTCGGTGCCCGCCTTCTGGCTCGGCCTTGTCGGCCTTGCCGTCTTTTATGCGCGGCTGAAATGGGTCGGCGGCCCGGGGCGGGTCGACATCTTCTATGACGGCATGGTGACGCCGATCACCGGGCTCATCCTTGTCGACAGCATCATCGCAGGCGAATGGGAGATCTTCCGCAACGCCGTCTGGCACCTGATCCTTCCGGCCTCCTGCCTCGGCTTCTTTTCGCTCGCCTATATCGCCCGCATGACCCGCTCCTTCATGCTCGACCAGTTGAGCCAGGAATATGTCACCACCGCGCGGGTCAAGGGCGTGCCGGAGCGCCTCGTCATCTGGCGCCACGCCTTCCGACCGATTCGCGTGCCGCTGATCACCGTCATCGGTCTTTCCTATGCCGGCCTGCTCGAAGGCTCCGTCATGATCGAGACGATCTTCTCCTGGCCGGGCATCGGCAACTACCTGACCGTCGCCCTGCTCAACGCCGACATGTCGGCGGTGCTCGGCTCGACCCTCGTCATCGGCGCGGTCTTCATCGGCATCAACAAGATTTCGGACGTGCTCTATCGCGTGCTCGATCCGCGTGCACGCTAAGAGGAGTCTGACATGACCACACTTCGCGACTGGCTGATCGACGACAGCCCTGCCTCGCCGATGCAGGCGCGCCTCGGACGTTTCTACCGCATCTTCGGCGCGCTGATGCGCAATCCGCTTGCCGTCGTCGGCGCTATCATCATCCTGGCCCTGGTGTTGACGGCTCTGTTCGCGCCTTGGCTCGCCACCCATGATCCGCTGCGCCAGTCGCTCGGCGAACGCCTGCTGCCGCCGAGTGGCGCCCACTGGATGGGAACCGACGAACTCGGCCGCGACATCTGGTCCCGCGTCGTCTACGGCGCGCGCATCACGCTTGCGATCGTCACGCTCGTTGCCGTGCTCGCAGCCCCCGCCGGCCTGGTGATCGGCGTTGCCGCCGGCTATTTCGGCGGCTGGGTCGATCGCATCCTCATGGGCATCACCGACATCTTCCTGTCGCTGCCGAAGCTGATCCTGGCACTGGCCTTCGTCGCCGCTCTTGGCCCCGGCATCGAAAATGCGATCATCGCCATCGCCATCACCTCCTGGCCGGGCTACGCCCGTGTCGCCCGTGCAGAGACGCTGACCTTCAAGAACTCCGAGTTCATTTCGGCGGTGCGGCTACTCGGCGCTTCGAGCCTGCGCGTCAATCTCGGCCACGTGCTGCCGCTCTGCACCTCGTCGATGATTGTCCGCGTCACGCTCGACATGGCCGGCATCATCCTGACGGCCGCCGGCCTCGGCTTCATCGGTCTTGGCGCCCAGCCGCCGCTTCCCGAATGGGGCGCGATGATCTCGCGTGGCCGTTCGTTCATTCTCGACCAGTGGTGGGTCGCAACCATGCCGGGCTTTGCCATCATTCTCGTCAGCCTCGGCTTCTGCTTCCTGGGCGATGGTCTGCGCGACGTGCTGGACCCGAAGAGCGGGGAGCAGCGCTGATGAGCAATCTTCTCGAAATCGAAAAGCTGCGCGTCACGTTTCCGACGCCCCGTGGCGACCTCGAAGTGGTACGCGGCATCTCCTTCACACTCAGCCGCGAGCGCTTGGGCATCGTCGGCGAAAGCGGCTCGGGAAAATCAATGACCGGCCGCTCGATCCTGCAGCTGATCCGGGCGCCGGGTCGCGTCACCGCCGACAAGCTCGTCTTCGACGGCATCGACCTCTTGAAACAGTCCGAACGGCAGATGCGCGCCATTCGCGGCGCCCGCATCTCCATGGTGATGCAGGACCCGAAGTTCTCGCTGAACCCTGTCATGACCATCGGCGAGCAGATTGCCGAAGCACTGCTGACGCACCAGAAGCTGCCGCGCCGTGAGGTCAACAACCGCATGCTCGCGATGCTGGAATCGGTGCGCATCGCCGATCCGGAACGCGTCGCCCGGCTCTATCCGCATGAAGTCTCGGGCGGCATGGGGCAACGCGTGATGATCGCGATGATGCTGATCCCCGAGCCGGACCTGCTGATCGCCGACGAGCCGACCTCGGCGCTCGACGTTTCCGTGCAGGCGCAGGTGCTCGACATCATCGACGAACTAGTCAAACGCAAGGGCATGGGGCTGATCTTTATCAGCCACGACCTGAACCTCGTCTCCAGCTATTGCGACCGCATCCTCGTGATGAACACCGGCGAGGTGGTCGAGGAGTGCAAGGCCGGCGAACTGAAGGAGGCGAAACATCCCTATACGCGCGGGCTGATCGCCTCCATTCCGCGCCTCGACGAAACACGGGACGAGCTGCCGGTACTCGACCGCAGCGCATGGGCCAAGGCATGACCGCGCTTTCTCTCAAGAACCTCGACATCTCCTATGGCGACGTGCAGATCACCCACGACGTCAATCTCGACATCGCCGACGGCGAGAGCTTTGCCCTCGTCGGCGAAAGCGGCTCGGGCAAATCGACCGTATTGAAGGCGATAGCCGGCCTCGCGCCGGAGTGGACGGGCGAAATCACCGTGCTCGGCTCACCCCGCGGCCATGGCATCGACCGCGCCTTTTCGCGCCAGTGCCAGATGGTATTCCAGGACCCCTATGGCTCGCTGCACCCGCGCAAGACCGTCGATGCGACGCTCGGAGAAGCCTTGACCATCCATGGCATCGGCGACCGCAATGCGCGGATCGAGGAAGTCATGGCCTCCGTCGGGCTCGATCGCAAGTTCCGCTTCCGCTTCCCGCACCAGCTCTCGGGCGGCCAGCGCCAGCGCGTGGCGATCGCCCGGGCACTCATGCTGAAGCCGAAGGTGCTGCTGCTCGACGAGCCGACCTCGGCGCTCGACGTCTCGGTCCAGGCCGAAATTCTCAATCTGCTGAAGCGCCTCAGGCGCGAGCAGAACCTCACCTTCCTGATGGTCACCCACAATCTGGCCGTCGTCTCGTTCCTTTGCGATCGGCTCGCCGTCATGCGGCAGGGCCGTATCGTCGAGGTGGCCGATGTCTCCGATCTCAAGCGCGGCGACCTCAAGGATCCCTATTCGCGTGAGCTGATGCAGATCAGCGCCGCGCATGCCAACTAGAGCGGGAAACTGAAAGCGCGGGCGGTCTTCGCCCGCATTCCGCTCTAAAATATCGAGTAACCCCAAGGACATAGCATGAACAGTGAACAGATCGCTGCCGCGCTGGCGGAATTCGACGCGGCGATTGCCAAGACAACCGATGCCGATGCGGTATGGACCGCGCTGCAGACGCTTTGCCGCCAGGTGATCGGCGCCAAGCTTTTCACCATCATGACGGTCGACATGGTCAATGAAGTCGCCCGCCGCGCCTATACCTCGCACCCTGAGGAATACCCGACCTCCGGCACCAAGCCGATCCGCTACGACAGCTGGTTCGACATCGTGCACAAGGCACACCAGACCTTCGTCGCCAACACCATCGTCGACATCTCCAAGGTCTTCGGCGACCACGAAACCATCTGGTCGCTCGGCTGCGGTTCGGTTGCGAACATCCCGGTTGTTGTCGGCGGCGAACTGCTCGGCACGGTCAACTGCCTCGACGTCGAGCATCACTACACGCCTGAGCGCGTCGCGCTCTCCAAGCATCTGGAAATGCCGGCGAAACTCGCCTTCCTCGCCGCCGCGCGCGCCGAGCAGAAGTAATACGGCAGGCCGGGGGCGTCACCGCCTTCGGCCCCCCTTTCCGGTCAGCGGCCGATCGCTTTGCCAGTTTCCTTCACAAAGAAGTGTATCTTCGCCGCCTCGATCGGCACCTCGATCTGGTCATCTGGGCCGATGCGTGACGCAGCGTGAACCTGCGCCGTGAAGGCGGCTTGGCCCACCTTGCCGAGCGCCAGCGTGTGAGGCCCAAGCGGCTCGACGTCGCGCACCGTCAGCTTCACGGTCGGCGCTCCAGCGTCCGCGGCAATCGTATGTTCCGGGCGGATGCCGAGGACGACGTCCTTGCCCGCAAAAGCGCCGAGCTTTCCGGCGCGGTGCTCCGGAACCTTGATGGCCACATCACCATCACCCTTGAACTGCAAACCGCCATCACCGCCTTCAAGCCGCCCTTCGATGAAATTCATGCTGGGCGCGCCGATGAAGGCGGCGACGAAGAGATTGGCGGGCGCCTCGTAAAGCGTGATCGGGTCGGCTGCCTGTTCGATGCGGCCCTGGTTCATGACGACGACGCGGTCCGCCATGGTCATGGCTTCCACCTGGTCGTGGGTGACGTAGACGGCGGTCGTCTGAAGACGCCGATGCAACAGTTTGATTTCGGTGCGCATTTCGATGCGCAGCTTGGCGTCGAGGTTGGACAACGGCTCGTCGAAAAGAAAGACATCGGGCTGGCGCACGATCGCCCGACCGATCGCCACGCGCTGGCGCTGGCCGCCGGAAAGCGCGCTCGGCTTGCGATTGAGATAGGCGCCGAGGTTGAGAATACGGGCGGCGTCCGTCACCGCCTTGTCGATCTCGGCCTTGGGCGTGCCGCGCACCTTCATGCCGTAGCCGATGTTTTCTGCAACGGTCATATGTGGATAGAGCGCGTAGTTCTGAAATACCATCGAGCAATTGCGCAAGCCAGGGCGCAGATCCGTTACGTCGCGTTCGCCAATTCGGATCGAACCCGAGGTCGCGGTTTCAAGACCTGCGATCATCCGAAGGGTCGTTGTCTTGCCGCAGCCGGACGGCCCGACGAGCACGACGAACTCGCGATCCGCAATCTGAAGATCGAGCGGCGGAATGACGGTGACGTTCCCGAAGGACTTGGTGATCTGCTCCAGTCGGACCTGTGACATGCGGAAACCTTTGCTGCTGTCGATACCCGGTCTTGCCCGGGCGCTTGAGGCCCGCCCCGATCGTCTCGGGGCGGGCGCAGTCTCGTTATTCCTGAGGCAGGCCCATCGAGGCGCGATAGGCGGCGAGCTGCTTGTCGCGGCCGAACTCGTCGGTCAGCTTGTTCCACTGCTCGGCGACGCTATCGAGCGCCTGTTGCGGCGTCACTTCGCCGGCAAGCGCCTTGGAAAGCTCGATCTCCAGCACCTCGGTGTAGGAGAAGTAGCCGGGCAGGCGCATGTCGAGCGCGATGTTCTTGGCGGTCACCGCGTCCTTCTGCGCGCCGAGATACTCCTTCGCTTCGCGCTCGGAGAAGATCTTCGACCAGAGATCGAGGTTCGTCGTGTGGGAGATGCGATAGGGATTGACACCTGTACCGCCGGTGATTGCCGCCTGGCCGGAAACGGCCGGGCTCGTCAGGTACTGGATATAGTTCCAGGCCGCCTCCTGCTTGGTCGAGGTTGCGGGAACCGCCGCCTGCCAGCCGCCGAAGGCCATGAAGGAGGTCTGGACGACATGGTCGAACTTGTCCCACTTCTTGGTCTTGTAGTTCCAGATCTCGTCCGATCCCGGCAGCGGTGCCGAGCCGACATTACCGGCGACCTTAGACTGCTTCGGGTCGGCGCCGATGACGCCGGTATCGCCCCAGCCGATCGATTCCGCCACTTGCCCGCCGGCGAAGGCGGCGTTCACTTCACCGAAGGAGAAGTTCAGCGCGTTCGGCGGCGCGAGTTTCGAGGCGCGTATGTACTCCTCGAGGCCACGAACCCAGCCGGGATTGTTGACCTGGGCGTCCATCGTCTCCGGATTGAAAAACATGGCGCCGGGATTGTCCGGGTGGCTGGTATAGCCGGCAACGTGGCTGAACAGGAACCAGAACTGCTGGCCGCCGCGGCGGAAGGCTTCCGCCGTGCCCCAGAGGTTGTTGGTCGGCTGGTTGAAGTATTCGGCGATGTCGAGATACTGCTTCCAGGTCTTCGGCGGCGCCAGGTCGTAGCCGTACTTCGCCTTGAAGGCCTTCTGGTTGTCGGCGTTCTCGAAGAGATCGATCCGGTAGCTATAGGTATGGGCGTCGCCGTCCATGGTCTGCGACAGCACCTTGCCGTTCCACACCATCAACTGTTCGCGATAGACAGGCGCGATATCCTCCCAATCGGCGCCCTTGCGCATGTCGGCCGGCATTTCCGAGAGGAAGTCGGTGAAATCAGGTGCCCAGGCAGGCGCGAAGGCGATCACATCGAAGGCGTCTTCGCCCGATGTCAGCGAGGTCACGATCTTCGGATAGAGTTCCGACCACGGAAACTCGACGACCTTCACCTTGCCGCAGGTCTTTTCTTCCCAGCCCTTGGCTGCAAGCTGCAGCGCCGAGGCGATGTATGGGCCGGTCTGTGTGGTCGCCGTCAATTCGACGCCGGTGTAATCCGGATCGCAGGCAAGCGCCGTTCCCGCGTTCCCCAACGCGAGTGCGGCGAGAGATGCAGATGCCAGTAGAAATTTCCTCATTCTATCCTCCCTGTGAATGAATACATGCCAAAGTCGGTTGCTTATTTGATCGCTCCAAGAAGCAGGCCGGAGCGCATGAGCCGGCTCAAAAGTCCGGCCATGACCATCATCGGGATGATGGCAACGAGAGCGGCAGCGGAAATCGCCCACCATTCATCGCCGCGCTGGCTGTTCTGGCCGGCGACGAGGATGGGCAGCGTCTGCCATTTGGAATTGGTCAGGAACAGCGCAAACAGAAACTCGTTCCAGACGAAGGCAAGCGTGATCATGAAGGTGGCGATCAGCCCCGGCTTCGACATCGGCAGCACGATGCCGAAAAAGATCCGCCAGGACGGCACGTTGTCGACCATCGCGGCTTCCTCGACCTCGACCGGCAGCGCCTCGAAGAAGTCGCGCATCAACCAGATGACGATCGGGAGAGAGAAGGCAATGTAGGCGAAGGTCAGGCCGATGTAGCTGTCGACCAGCTTGAAGCCGAGTTTGCCCATCTCCGTATACATCAGGTAGAGAGCGAAGGCCGCGACGATCGGCGGGAACATGCGCTGGCTGACGAACCAGAAGACGATGTCGTTGTTGCCAAGCTCCGGCCCGGGCAGACGGAACCTGCTGGAAATGATCGCCAGCGCAAGCGCCGCGACAAAGGCATAGATAAGCGAGATGCCCTGGCCGTAGCCAAGCACATGGCGGCCGAGAAGGAACCCGCCGAAGGCGATCACCACAAAGATGAGGGCAGAAAGCAGACGGAAGCGGAAAGTGAAACGAACCAGCGCATAGGCCGCCATGGCGCCGATGAAGGTCGCCGCGATCGATGCCGAAAGACCGATGATCGTCGAAGCGAGGAACGTGTTGAAGAACTGGCCTCGCTGGCCAGACAGAAGCTCGCTCCAGGCCGTCAGGCTCGGCTCGAAATCGACGAAGGGCAGATAGGTCGGCCCGCCAACGACGGCGATCGGCGTCTTGAACGAGGTGATCAACACCCAGTAGAGCGGAAAGAAGGTGATGGCGAGCCAAATCAGGCAGCCGCCGAGCGCCAGCCAGCGACGCTTCCCCTTGAGAGTGCGCACGCTCATTTGTGCTTCTCCAGGTAGGGTTTGAGAATAGCGAGATAGACGAGGCCGATCACGGTGATGACGATCAGGAACAGGAAGGAGAGCGCCGAGGTGTAGCCAAGATTGAACTTCTTGAAGCCTTCCTGATAGGCAAACAGCGTCAGCGTCTCGGTCGAAATCCCCGGCCCGCCGCCGGTCATGACGAAGACCGTATCGATGATCTTGTAGCTCTCGATCAGGCGGATGAAGACGACGGCGACCGAGATCGGCAACAGCATCGGAAAGGTGATATCGCGAAACTGCTGCCACGGCGTGGCGTTTTCGAGCGCGGCTGCCTCGTAGACATCATCCGGCAGGGTCTGAAGCCCCGCAAGCAGCATGAGGATGACGAAGGGCGTCCATTGCCACACCTCGACGGCGATGATCGATCCGAGCGCCCAGCTCGTCTGGGTGAGGAAAGGCAGATTGGGAAATCCGAGCGCGGACATCAGCTCGTTGAGCGGGCCCATGGTCGGATTGAGCACCTGGCGGGCAATCAGCGCGACGGCAACTGGTGCCACCAGCATTGGCAACAGGAAACTCACGCGGAAGATCCCCTCGCCCGGAACCCGCGAATTCAGCGCCAGCGCCACCGAAAGGCCAATCACATATTGCAGCCCGACGGAGATGAAGGCGATCAGCGTCGTCGTGCCTGCCACATGCCAGAAGCGTGGGTTTTGCAGCAGGTCCAGATAGTTGCCGAAGCCGACGAAACGAGCCGGCGTCGGCGGCACGAGCCGCATGCTCATGAAGCTGGTCGTCAGCGAATAGACCAGCGGGAAGATCGAGATCAGCAGGACGATGATGAGGGCGGGCCAGATGAAGAAATGCTTGATTGGGTCGTTGCGCGTCATGCGGCCGCCCCTCTCGCCAGCAGCGCCTCGATCTCGGCAAGCGTCGGCATGGCCGGCGCCGTGCCACGACGGGTGACGGCAATGCCGGCCGTGGCGCAACCGAAGCGCACCGCCTCGACCGGCGCGAGCCCACGCGCCAGCGCTGCCGAAAAGCCGCCGACGAAGGCATCCCCTGCCCCGGTCGTATCGATTACCGGTCCACCGGCAACCGCTGGTACGAGCACCGACTGGTCGTGGTTGTGATAGAGCACGCCGCGTTCGCCGAGGGTGATCAGCGCCGTTCTGGCGCCTTTCTTCAACAGCACGTCGCCAGCGCGCCTGATGTCATCCTCAGTGGACAGCGCAAAGCCGACGATGGCCGCGGCCTCGGTCTCGTTCGGCACCAAATAGTCGCAGAGCGGGTAGATCGCATCCGGGAAAGGTTCGGCGGGCGCCGGGTTGAAGACAGTGGTGACGCCGGCGGCATGGGCGATCTCGAGTGCGCGTTGCGCTGCGGCAACCGGTTGCTCCAGCTGAGTGACGAAGACGCGCGATCCCTCGATCGTCTCGCGGGAAGCCTCGACATCATCGATACTGATCGAGCCGGCTGGCAGCACCCGGATAGACGATGATGGCGTTCTCGCCGTTCTGGTCGTTGACGTAGATGAAGGCGGCACCCGTCGGCAGATCGTCCATCTGCACGATCTTCGGCGTCACGCCGGCTTCGACATAGGTGCGCAGCGCCATCTCGCCGAAGGTGTCGCGACCGAGCTTGGAGATGAAGGACACCGGACTGCCGGCCCGCGCTGCAGCTACCGCCTGGTTCGAACCCTTGCCGCCTGGTCCGACGGAAAAGCCGCTGCCGGTAATCGTTTCACCGACAACCGGCATGCGCCGCGCCAGATAGGCCGTATCGGCCACGAAGATACCAAGGATCGAAACACCAACCTTCATTCAAGCCTCCCCCTGCGGCCGCACCGCAGAAAACGGTGTGCCCAGGCAATCTCTCGCGATTTCATAAGTCGTCTAGCACCGCGCGGAGACCGCGCAGGCGGTCCGTCAGGTCTTGGGCGGGATCACGCCCTTGGTGAAGAGAAAGCAGCCATAGAACCGCGTCTCGCCCGTGCTGATGACGCAATAGGCCTTCTTGGCTTCCTCGTAGAAGGCGAAACGTTCGATGCCGTACATCGGCGCCGACTTGCCTTCAGCGCGATCGATCGCCGACTGGACTTCCTGCTGCACCGGCAGGACTTCATCTGGCGCTCCCATCACCTCCATACGGCCGGCCGAAGGCTGCAGCGGCGTGTCGAGGGGCAGCACGGAAAGCACCGCTTCGACCGCACGCGCCGCCGAGACATTGTCGATGCGCAGCAGCGTGCCGAGCGTCGTCTTGCGGGCAATGGCGTCGGACGGGAAATTGGTGTCGGAAATGACGACCGTGTCGCCGTGCCCCATGGATCTCAACGCGTGCAACACGTCGGCATTAAGGGCCGGGTCGATATTCTTGAGCATACAGTCCTCCTCCAGGCGCCATGCCGTCGCGGCCGCACCATATGCGTTTCCCGTTCAGGACAAACGCGTCTCCCCAGCTGTTCACTTTTCCATCGCGCGAGCCGGCTCCCTCCGCCCCGCGCGTGGCGCCCCCCTACTCGCCGTAGGGGATCCAGATGTTCTTGACGTCGGTCGCGCGGCGCAGATAGGCCGGGCCTTCCGCGGCGTCACGGTCGAGCCAGTTCGTCACCTTGCCGTAATCCACGAAGGTCCGCTTCAGGTTGCCGGACGAGAGTTTCTCGACCAGCGTCGAAAGTTCAGGCGTGCCGAAAGCCCAGAGGGCGTCGACGTCGTTGTGGCTTGCAAGCGTCTTTGCCAGCTCGATCGCCGACCCGGTGACGATGTTGACGACGCCGGCCGGAACGTCGGACGTTTCCAGAACGGTGTAGAAATCGGTCGCCGCCAGCGGATGCGGCTCGCTCGGCACGACGACGACCCGGTTGCCGGTGGCGATCAACGGCGCTACGAGGCTGATCATACCGAGAAGCGGTGCTTCCGGCGGGCAGATCACGCCGACGACGCCGATCGCCTCGGGCATGGCAAGTGCGACACCGCGAAGCGGCGGCTGGTGCACCGCACCTTCGTACTTGTCGGCCCAAGCGCCGTAGGTAAACAGGCGCGCGATCGAGGCTTCGACCTCCGCCTTGGCATTGGCGGCCGAAGCACCGGTCATGTCGGCAATACGATCGGCGAATTCCTCGGCACGGCCGCTGAGGTTTTCGGCAATGTAGTAGAGGATCTGGGCGCGGTTGTGCGTCGTTGCGGAGGACCAGGCGGATGCCGCTTGCGCCGCGACGACGGCGTTGCGGATATCCTTGCGATTGCCCTCGCCAACCTCGCCGAGCACCTTGCCCTTGGGCGATAGAACGTTGCGATTGTAATTGCCGTCCGGCCGCGCCTGCTTGCCGCCGATATAGAGCTTGGCGGTGCGGTCGACGGTCGGCAGGGCGAAATCACCAGCGACCGGTTTCAGCGCCGGTTCGGCAACCGCCGCCCTGAGCTTGCGGCCAAGCCATGCCTTCGGCTTCAGATATTCATAGCAGCCCTCGCGACCGCCCTCGCGGCCGAAGCCGGACTCGCGCTTGCCGCCGAAACCGGCGGACGCGTCGAAGAGATTGGTGGCGTTGACCCAGACGACGCCGGCGGCGAGCTTTGCCGCGACGTGCAGCGCCAGGCCGATGGTCTCGCTCCAGACGCTGGCGGCAAGGCCGTAGCGCGTGTGGTTGGCAAGCTGGATCGCCTCTTCCGGGGTGCGGAAGGTCATCGAGACGGCGACCGGCCCGAAGATCTCTTCGGTCGCGACGATCGAGGTTGGCTGCACGCCGGTCAGCAAGGTCGGCGGATAGAAGCTGCCGCCCTTCGGCAGTTCGATCGACGGCTGATGCAGAGCGGCCCCTTCGGCGACGCCCTTGGCAACCAGGCTTTCGATCCGCTGCAACTGCACCGGCGCGACGATCGCCGCCATGTCGATTGCCTTGTCGAGCGGGTGGCCGATACGCAGCGTCTGCATGCGGCGCTTCAAACGCTCGTAGAAGAGCGGCGCCACGCCTTCCTGCACGAGGATGCGCGAACCGGCGCAGCAAACCTGGCCCTGGTTGAACCAGATGGCGTCCACCACACCCTCAACGGCGCCGTCGATGTCGGCATCGTCAAAGACGATGAAAGGCGATTTGCCGCCGAGTTCCAGCGTCAGCGACTTGCCGGTGCCGGCGGTACGTTCGCGAATGAGCCGGCCGACCTCCGTCGAGCCTGTAAAGGCGATCTTGTCGATATCCGAATGCTCGACGATCAGCGCGCCGGTTTCGCCCTCGCCGGTCACGATGTTCAGCACACCGGCCGGCAGACCGGCAGCGGCAGCAAGTTCAGCGAAGAGCAACGCCGTTAGCGGCGTGAATTCCGCCGGCTTCAGGATGACGGTATTGCCGAGCGCCAGAGCCGGCGCGACCTTCCAGGCGAGCATCAGGAACGGGAAGTTCCAGGGGATGACCTGGCCGACGACGCCGACCGGCACCTGATCGGCGAACAAGGTTTCCTGCAGCTGCGCCCAGCCGGCGTGATGATAAAAGTGGCGGGCGGCAAGCGGGATATCGATGTCGCGGGTTTCGCGGATCGGCTTGCCATTGTCGATCGCCTCGACGACGGCGATCAGACGCGCATGGCGCTGGATCATGCGGGCGAGTGCATAGAGATGCCGCGCCCGGGCATGACCCGGAAGCTTCGCCCAGGGTCCTTGCGCCTTGCGGGCGGCGGCAACCGCATCGTCGACGTCCTTGGAGCCGCCGAGCGCAATTTTCGCCAGGAGCTTTCCCGTGGCCGGCTCGTTCGTGTCGAAAGACTTGCCGGAAGCAGACGCGACAAAAGCGCCATTGATGAAGTGGCCGAACTCGCCCTTGTGGCGCGCCAGCCACTGGCGGGCTTCGGTGTCGGCTTCGAGCGCGGGGCCGTAGGACATTTCGTCAAAATACCTTGCGACAGTCATCGGGATCATCCAATCGGGTGTCGGTTGAGGGCCGAATAGGCGCCGGTCACGTGGTGCTCGAGCTGACGCTCAATATCGGCAAGCAGGCTCGATGCGCCGATGCGGAAGAGATCCGGCTCGAGCCATTCACGGCCGAGTTCGTCCTTCATCAGGAACTGGTAGTTCAGGATGTCCTTGGCCGCGGAAATGCCGCCGGCGGGCTTGTAGCCGACCTTGAGGCCGGTCTGTTCCTGATAGGCACGGATCATGCGCAGCATGACAAGCGTCACCAACAGGGTGGCGTTGACACCTTCCTTGCCGGTCGAGGTCTTGATGAAATCGGCACCGGCCATCATGCAGACGAGCGAAGCGCGCGCGACGTTGCGCAGCGTCTTCAGGTCGCCGGTGGCGAGGATCGCCTTCACATGGGCGTCGCCGCAGGCGGCGCGGAAGTCACGCATCTCGTCATAGAGCGCCTGCCAGTTGCCAGTGAGAACATGCTCGCGGGTAATGACGATGTCGATTTCCCTGGCGCCATCGGCAACCGAGGCCTCGATCTCGCGCAGCTTCACATCGTGCGGGATAAGACCGGCCGGAAAGCCGGTGGAAACCGCGGCGACGGGAATGCCCGAACCGTCTAGCGCCTCGACGGCGGTCGAAACGAAACGATGATAGACGCAGACAGCACCGGTCGTGATACCGCGACCGCCCATGCCAAGCGCGTCGAGCAGATCCTGGCGCACGGGCTGCCGCGCCTTGGCGCAGAGACGCTTGACGCGCTCGGTTGTATCGTCGCCGTTGAGGGTCGTGAGGTCGATGCAGGTGACGGCCTTCAGCAGCCAGGCGGCCTGGGCGTCCTTCTTGACCGTCCGACGGCCGGGCAGCGTCGCAACGCGGCGCTCGGCGGCAGACAGGTTGACGCGCTGGTCCAGCACCCAGCCGAGGTCGAGATCCATGCCGTTGTTGCGCAGCCAGTTATGGCCCGCCGCCGGCGATTGCGCGGCTTTCGTCGCGCCTGACTTCACAGCTAGGTCTTCCAAGCGATGGCTCCTTGAACTCCCTGTCACGGCACAACTCTACACCCGGGGCGCAGCCGTGGAGATCGTCAATTTTGTTATTTTTCTACCGATTTTTTGTGACTATTCCATCAAATACTGAGGGTGTCAAGCGAAGCGTCCGGATTTTGACGAATTCGTAATATTTTTGATCCAGCCGCGATTACTGCCCCGGGACCAGGGTTTCGCCCTCTTCGGTAATGACAGATCGAAAGACGTGAAGAGGCGCGAAAAACGCCGGCTTCAGCTTGCCGATCTTGCTGAGATCGATGACGAGATGGTTCTCGCGGGCAAGCGAAATGACCTTCTGCTTTACCGACACCTCGTGGAAATGCACGCAGGTCGCCCCTCGGCCCGGATCAACGCCCGCCGCTGAAAGGAAGGCAACGTTGATGCCGAGCGAATCGAGCGTTTCCAGCCCGGAATTGCCGGAGAAGGATGCCGATGACGGGTGATAGACGCCGCCCAGCATGACGATGCGGACATTGGGCTTGTGCGTCAGCTTCTCCGCCACATTGAGCGAATAACACACTGCCGTTATTGAATAATCCTCCGGAATGAGATCGACGAGGTATTCCAAGGTGGTGCCGCAATCGATGAAGATCGTCTCGTCCGGCCGGATATGGCGGGCGGCGTGGACACAGGCCTCGCGCTTGGCGGCCGCATGGCTGTCGGCTTCGCGCGCAAGCTCATAGGGCGCATCGGGCTCAATCTCTCCCGCCGGCACGATATGCCCTCCGAGAAAGGCGAACTGGCCGGGATTGTCGGCAACGTCGCGGCGGATCGTCATTTCCGAGACGCCAAGCAGGGCCGCAGCATCGCGCAGATGCAGAACTCTCCGCCCCGAAAGCGCGTCGGCGAGCTGGATGATGCGGGCTGTCTTGCGGCTGACCATGATTTCTTCCGTGTCAGAAAAGTCCTGCAGCCTTGCGCGGCCCGAACAATCTTTGTGACAAATATCACAAACGGTGCCGTGCGAGCAAGAGGAGTCACATTTGAATGAAAGGCACCGCACACGACCGCCGAGCGACCGCCCATCAGAAAGAGAATAGCGGCGGACCAATCGGCCCGCCGCCACAATACTGTCCGTCACGCAAGGCCGCGAAGGGAAAGACGGCCAAAAAGCGATCACGCGCCGACCGGCGCTGTCCGTTCGGCCAGCCAGCCGACCGTCTCCTGATCGAGCAGCCCGTCCAATTCCTGTACGACCCGGCCATGATAGGCATCGATCCACGTCCGCTCGGCTGCGGTCAGCAAATCCATGTCGGCGAGCCGCAGGTCGATCGGCACCAGCGTCAGGCTGCGGAAGCTCAGGAAACCGTCACCATCGTCCACCACCTCCACCTGGTTCTCGATGCGGATGCCGTAGGCGCCGGCCTTGTAGTAGCCGGGCTCTATCGTCGTCACCATGCCGGGCTTCAACTCGATCTCGTTGACGCGGCGATCGAAGCGCTGGGGCTGTTCATGGACCGAAAGGAAGTGGCCAACGCCGTGACCAGTCCCGTGGTCATAGTCGAGCCCGAGATCCCACAGGGGACGACGGGCGAAGGCGTCGAGCTGGTGGCCGTAGGTTCCCTTGGGAAACTTCAGCGTTACCATGGAGATCAGCCCCTTGAGCACGGCGGTGTAGGCACGCCTGATCTCGTCGCTGACCGGACCTATCGCGGTCGTGCGGGTCGCGTCGGTGGTGCCCGTCAGATACTGACCGCCACTGTCGAGCAGGTAGACCCCGCCCCTCTTGATCGGCGCGCTGGTCTCATGCGTCGCCGCGTAATGGCACATTGCCGCGTGGCCGTCGGCCGCCGAGATCGACCGGAAGCTTGGCTCGACGAAGCTTTCCTCCATCTGCCGGTAACCGAGGATGCGCTCCTCCGCCTCGAGTTCGCTCACCGGCCGGCCGCTCGCATCCCGATCGGCGGCATTTTGTTCAAGCCAGGCGAAAAAGCGGATCCAGGCCGCGCCATCGAGACGGTGGCAATCGCGAAAGCCGGCAAGCTCGGTCGCGTTCTTGTGCATCTTGGCAAGCGTGATTGGGCTTCGCACCAGTTGCACGGTTCCGCCAGCGGTCCGCGTCGCATGCGCCGCCGCAGACGGGGCAAAACCCGGGTCGATCAACGCCGTGCGCTCGGCCGCCATCGCCTTGACGCGCTCAAGCAGTTTCCCGGGTTCGGCAATCGCGACATCGTCAAGCTCGAAATCCGAGAGGTCGTTCGGCAGCTTGCGATGATCGACAAGCCATTCGGTTTGCCCGGCGCGATCGAAGATCAGGAAGGATTGCGGCATCGGGTTGAAGGCAACGTCACGACCGCGAACGTTGAGGAACCAGGCGATATTGTCCGGCTGCGCCTCGATCAGCAGGTCCGCCCCCTGCTCCGCCAGCATGGCGGCGATGCGGCGCTTCTTCTCGGCGACGCTTTCGCCGGAATAGGCAACCGGAAAGGCCATGATCTTGCCGAGCGGCTTTTCCGGCTGATCGGCCCAGATCGCGTCGACAAGATCCTCGTCGACGGGCGTCCAAAAGCCGCCCGCAGCCTTCACCGACCGGCCGCAATCCACGTCCCAGGTCGACGGCAGCAGCATGGCATTGAAGCCCACGCGCTCGCCCTTGCGCAGGTTGTTCCTCAGCCACTCCTTGAGCGGCGCATCGTAAAAGTGCTCGATCGCAAAGGTGTCGAGATCCACTTCGTCGCGCACCTGCACCTGGTAGCGGCCATCGACGAAGATGGCGGCGCGGTCGCGCATGACGATCGCCACGCCGGCGGAACCGGTGAACCCGGTGACGAAAGCCAGGCGATTGTCGTGCGGCGCGCAATATTCGCCCTGATGCTCATCAAAGCGCGGCACGACGTAGCCGTCGAGCCCGGTTTCCGCAAGCTTGCGCCGCAGGGCGCCGATCCGGCCGGAGATATCCGGCCTTGCTCTCGTATCCATGATGTCTTCCTTATCGAATTGAGTTTCAGGCGTCGCCGATCGTCTCGGCGAAATGGCAGGCGGTCATGCCGGCACCGACCGGACGCAGCACCGGCTTTTCGCGACGGCAGAGCTCGGTCGCGTGCGGACAGCGCACGTGGAACGGACAACCAGGCGGGATCGCGAGCGGGCTCGGCAACTCGCCTGATAGCGCGGGGGCGCGACGTCTTGCGTCGGGATCGAGCGAAGGCGCGGCAGCAAGCAACCCCTTGGAATAGGGATGCATCGGCTTCGAAAACAGCGCCTCCGACGGGCCGATCTCGACGATCGCGCCAAGATAGATGACGGCGACGCGGTGCGAGACGTGGCGCACGAGCCGGAGATCATGCGCCACGAACAGCACCGTCAAGCCCAGCTCGTCCTGAAGCTCGATCAACAGATTGACGACCTGCGCCTGCACCGAAACGTCGAGCGCCGAAACCAGTTCATCGGCCACAAGGCAGATAGGCTCCAGCGAGAGCGCGCGAGCGATTCCGATGCGCTGGCGCTGGCCGCCCGAGAATTCATGCGGATATTTGTCGGCGGCCCCTTCGGGCAGCCGGACAAGGTCCAGCAGCTCGTCGACGCGCTGGTCGATCGCAGCCCCTTCACGCATGCGATGCACGGATATCGCTTCCCGCAGTGTATCACGCACGGTCATGCGCGGATTGAGCGAGGTATAAGGATCCTGAAACATCATCTGGACGCGCCTGTTATAGGCCCGCCGCCGCGCCCCCTTGAGGCCGACGACGCTTTCGCCCTCAAACAGGATATCGCCGGCGGTTGGGCGGTGCAGTCCGGCGATCAGGCGCGCGAGCGTGGACTTGCCACAACCGGATTCCCCGACGATGCCCAGCGTCTCACCCGGCATCACGTCGAGATCGATGCCATTGACCGCCGAGACGACCTGTTGCGGACGTCGGGCAAGCGTGTCGGAAAGCGAGCGTCGCTTCTCGAACTGGATCGACAGCGCGCGAAGCGAAAGCAAGGGCGTCGTGCCTACCGAAGTCGGAATGGTCGTCATTGCGCCGCCTCCCGCGGTCCGAAATGCGTTTGTGCGTCTGCAAGGTGATGACAGGCGACCAGCCGCGACGCGCCGATCACTTCGAGTTTGGGCCGAAGGTCTGGGCATTCGCGACCGGCGACCGGACAGCGGGCGCTGAAGGCGCAGCCTGGCGGCAGCGCGTTCAGAGCGGGCGGTGCGCCGGGGATGGAATAGAGTGGCGATCGCGGCGCCACATCCCGCGGGATCGAGCGCAACAGCCCCAGCGAATAGGGATGACGCGCATCGGCAATCACGTCCGTCGTCGTCCCTATCTCGCAAAGCCTGCCGCCATACATGACGGCGACGCGGTCGCAGGTTTCGGCAACGACGCCCATGTCATGGGTCACAAGGATCACTGCCATGCCGAGGTCGCGGCTCAGCGACTGGATCAGCCTGAGGATCTGGTCCTGGATCGTGACATCTAGCGCTGTCGTCGGCTCGTCGGCCAACAGCAGCTTCGGGTTTGAGGCAAGAGCGATGGCGATCATCACCCGCTGGCGCATGCCACCGGAGAACTCGTGCGGGAAGTCGTCGAGACGATTGCGCGCGGCGGGGATGCCGACGAGATCGAGGAGTTCGATCGCCCGCGCTCTTCTCTGCCTGGCGTCGAGGTCAGTATGGGCGACGAGGTTCTCCGAAATCTGCAGGCCGACCGTCAGCAGCGGGTTGAGTGACGACATCGGCTCCTGAAAGATCATTGCGATCTCGCGGCCGCGGATACGCCGGAGCCGAGCCTCGTCAAGCGCGACCAGATCCTGACCGTTCCACAGGATCTCGCCAGCGACACGTCCGCGTGGGCGGACAATGCCGAGGATCGAACGCAGCGTGATGCTTTTGCCCGAGCCGGATTCGCCGACGAGGCCGAGGATTTCACCCTGCCCTACCTGGAACGAAACGTCATCGACAGCGACCAGCGGCCGTTCATGCGTGCCGAACTCGGTGCGCAGATGCTTGACGTCGAGCACCACCGTTCCTTCTTGTGTTCCCATCTCAGCGTCCCTTCGGCCGGAGCAGATCGGCAAGTGCGTCGCCGACGAGGCTGAAGCCGAGGCCGGTCAACACGATGGCAATGCCCGGCATCAGGCTCATCCACCAGGCCGTCATCAGGAAGTTGCGCCCCTCGGCGATCAATACGCCCCATTCGGCAGCCGGCGGCTGGGCGCCGAGGCCGAGATAACCGAGCGACGACCCGAGCAGAATCGCGAGCGCCATGTCGGTCATCCAGTAGACGAGGATCGGCGAAATCGCATTCGGCAACAGATGCCGGAAGATGATGCGCCGGTCGGAATAGCCGAGCACCCGACCGGCGGCAGCATAGTCGTTGGCCTTCTGCGCCATGATTTCGGCGCGCGTCAGCCGGGCGTAATAGACCCAGTTCACCGCGGTGATCGCCACATACATGTTGACGAGGCCAGGGCCGAGCACAGCGACGATCGCGATCACCAGAACCAGGAAGGGAAAGGTGATGATGGCATCGACGGAGCGACCGAAGATCACGTCGGCAATGCCGCCGTAGTAGCCGACGAATGCCCCGACCGTGAGGCCGATCAAAAGCGCGAAGATCGTCGCAAAGAAAGCCATCTGCATGTCGACACGATAGGCCCAGATGACGCGCGAGAGCACATCGCGGCCGAAATTGTCGGTGCCGAAAGGATGAGCAAGGCTCGGTCCCTGCTGGATCGCCTGGAGATCGAAGGCAAGCGGATCGTAGGGTGCAAAGATCTGAGGGAACAGAGCAAGCGCAAGCGACAGACCGAGGATGGCGATGCCGATCACGAAGGACGGGCGGGCGAAGGCGCGCGCCAGAAAGGCGGCGAGCCGTCCCCGCGTCCGCGAATGGGATTGCGTGAGAGCCGTCATGATTGGCGAAGCCTCGGATCGAGCCAGGATTGCACGACATCCGTCAAAAGGAAGACGACGGAGACAAGCACGGCGAAGGTCAGTGTCAGGCCCTGGATCAACGGGTAGTCGCGGGCAAAGATCGCCTCCAGCATCAGCCGGCCGACGCCCGGAATGGCAAAGACCGTCTCGGTCACCAGCGTGCCGCTCATCAGGTTGCCGATAGACAGGCCCAGCAGCGTCACGGTGGAGACGAGCGCGTTTCTGAGCACGTGCCGGGTCATGATGATGCGCGGCGAAAGCCCCTTGGCGCGGGCGAACTGCACGTAATCGGCGTCGAGCACCTCGATCAGCGAGGCCCTGAGATTGCGCAGGATGATCGCCGACGTATAGAGCGCGACGCTCAGCGCCGGCAGGATCAGGTGGTAGAGATTGGCGAGAAAGGTCTTGCCGTAGCCGCCGACCGGGAACCAGCGCAACTGCGCGGCCAGCACCGTCAAAAGCAGAAGCCCGATATAGAAGACGGGCATGGAAAGGCCGACCTGAAAGACGCTGCGGATCGCGACGTCGACGGAACTGTTGACCCGCGACGCCGCAAGGAAGGCGAGCGGACCGGCGAGGAAGATGGCAAGCACGACCGAATAGAGCGCCAGGAAGATCGTTGTCGGCAGGCGACTAAGAATGATCTCCATCACCGGCGCCTTCAGCATGATCGAGCGGCCGAGGTCACCCGTCAGCGTGTTCTTGACGAAGACGAGGAACTGCACCGGCAGCGGCTGGTCGAGACCGAGATTGTGCCGGATCTGCTCAAGTTGGGCATCGGTCGCCTTGGCTTCGGCCATGGCGATCGCCGGGTCGCCCGGCAAGAGGCGCACGAGCAAGAAAATGAAGATCATCACCAACAGAAACGTCGGGATGATCTGCAGCAGCCGCGCCACGAGATAGGAAAGTGAGGGCATGGTTCCAACCTTCAACGGAAGACCGGGCGGATTTCCACCCGGCCTTCGCAGATCGTTCCGCAATCAGTCGGCGCGCCAGGCTTCGGAGAAGTCATTGGCGCCGAGCGGCGTCTGCACGTAGCCTTCGATCGACTTGGAGACCGCGACGGCAAACGGCGTTTCGAACAGGAAGAGCAGTGGCGCTTCCGCCGCATAGATCTCCTGCATGCGCTTGTATTCATCCTTGCGCTTGGCCGGATCGGTTTCGAAGTTGGAGGCTTCGAACAGCGTGTTGAATTCCTGGTTGTTCCAGCCCGTGCCGACCGCCTGGCGCTGCTTGTAGTAGCCGAGCCAGCCGGTCACCTGCGCTGGGTCGTTGACGTCGTTCGCCCAACCGTAAGTGTGGATGTCGAAGTCGCCGGAGCGGTTCTTCTCGCCGCGTGTCGGGTTGTCGACCTGCTCCACCTTGAGGTTGACGCCGAGCGGCGCCCACATCTGCTGAAGGGCGGTAAACAGCGTCGCGTCGTCGGCGCTGCCGGCAAGCGTCGTGAGCTTCACTTCGAAACCGCCACTGAGGCCGGCATCGGCAAGCAGCTGCTTGGCCTTTTCCGGGTCATACGGGTAGAGCGGCTCGGGGCCATAGTGAAGCTGCGTTGCCGCCGACATCAGCGAGGTCATCGGCTTGCCGGTGTCGAAAGTCACGAGCTTGATCAGCACGTTCTTGTCGGTCGCATAGTTCAGCGCCTGACGCACCTTGATATCGGCAAGCGGGTTCTTCGAGCCGTCCTTCTTCGCCTCGCGCGTGTTGATCGGCGCGTAGACGATACGGGTCGACGGGAAGAGCTCCATCTTCAGGTTCGGATCGGCGCCGAGTTCGCCGACGCGGGCGAAGGGAATGAACTCGGCCGCATCGACTTCGCCGGCCTGAAGCTTGAGAATGCGGGTGGCGTCATCGGGAATGACGAGGAATTCGACCCGGTCGAGATAGGGCAGCGGCTTGCCGTCTTCACCCTGGCGCCAGTAGTTCGGGTTGCGCTCGAAGCTCATGCTCGAGCCCTGCACGTGGCTCTTCATGACAAAGGGGCCTGACGTCACCGGTCCGGCCGCAAAGAAGGCGCGCGCCTTTTCCTGGTCCGTTGCACCGGCCGCCTTCTCGAAGGCCGCCTTCGGCATGATGCCGGTGTTGAAGGTTGCGAGGATCGAAATGATCGTCGGGTCGGGATTTTTCAGCGACACGGTGATCTTGTTGCCGTCAGCTGCGACCTTGTCGACGGCACCGAGCAGCCCGGCCCATGGACCGAATTCGGCATTGCGGGCCCTGTCGAGCGAGAAGACGACGTCGGCGCCGGTCAGATCAGAGCCGTCGGAGAATTTCAGGCCAGTTCGGAGCGCCAGTGTGATGGTCTTGCCGTCGGCGGAGACCTCATGGGTTTCGGCAAGCCCCGGCACGATCGAACCGTTGGCGCCGTTGCGCAGCAGCGTCTCATAGAGACCGTTCACCATCCAGAGGTCGGGATTGCGGTCCGCATAAACAGGATCGATGACGGTCGAGTCGTCATAGCGTGCGAATGTCATCGCGCCACCGCGTTCGATGGCAAATGCCGAGGTGGCCGAAAGCAGCCCGAGCGTCGCACCGAGCATAGGCAATATACGTTTCATCTCACTCCTCCTTTGACTGCAGCCAGCATCGTTCGCGCGCTCAACACGTTCAATTGGATATTGGATCCAATTTTTCTTAATGTTTTTAGACGCCGACGGATTGCCGCGAAGACGTTCTTGTAGTTCCCCTTTTCAAGAAGGCCGGCATGCGATCTGATCGCTTGCCGAACCAACTTTAGCTGGACTAAAGTACATCGATAGACGTGAGTCAAGCGGAAAGAAAATCATGCCCCTGAAGATC
This sequence comes from Sinorhizobium sp. NFACC03, assembly GCF_900103435.1. NCBI lineage: Bacteria > Pseudomonadati > Pseudomonadota > Alphaproteobacteria > Hyphomicrobiales > Rhizobiaceae > Sinorhizobium > Sinorhizobium sp. NFACC03. The sequence goes on along the minus strand of NZ_FMXF01000004.1, from coordinate 149,466 downwards.
GAAGAGGCGCCAGAAGCAGCCAGTGGCGCCTCCCTCCCCGCAACCTCGGCGCCCACGTCGCTCGGCCAGATGCTGCGCGCCCGCCGCAAGGAAATCGGCAAGACCATGAAGGACGTGGCACGCGAGGCCGGTCTGACGGAGGGCTTTATCAGCCAGATCGAGCGCGGCATCTCCACCCCGTCGCTGATCTCGCTCTACAATGTCGCCAATGCGCTTGGCACCAGCGTCGACACCTTCTTGTCGCAACCGCCGCAACATGGCCATTCCATGGTGTCGCATGCCGGCGAACGGCCCGGCTACAATGTCGAGACCAAGGAGCGCGTCTACGAGCTGATCGAACGCGGCTTCCCGGGCGCTGCCCTCAATGGCTGTATCACTCACATGCCTGAGGGCTATGCCTCCGAATTGACGAGCCACGAAGGCGAGGACTTCCTCTACCTGATCGAGGGCGAGATGCTCTACGAGATCGACGGCAAGGAATATCTGTTGAAGTCCGGCGACACACTGCACTTCCCAGCCTCGTTGCCCCATCGCGCCCGCAATGTCGGCGCCGGGCCGGCCCGGGAACTCTGGGTCGGCACCACCCGGATCATCAAGGACGACTAGGGCGGCAACGCCAAACCGAAAGGCGGGCCGCATAACGCGGCCCGCTCCGATATCGCTTACTGCTTGCGCGGCCAGGTATCGGCAAGCCGATAGCCGGCCGGCCACGGATCGGCCGGGTCGAGCATCACCTGGTGCGTGCCGGTGATCCAGGCGCGGCCGGAGATTTCCGGCACGATCGCCGGGCGTCCTCCGACCGTGGTTTCGCCGGCGATGCGGCAATCGAACGTCGAATCGATAATGGAATGCCCGCTGAACCGCTGGCCGACCTTCATTTTGCCGCGGGCATGCAATACCGCCATGCGCGCCGAACAACCGGTGCCGGTCGGCGAACGGTCGAGCTTGGCCGGCTGGATCACCACGGTGTTTCGGCCGTGCAGGACACCGTCCTTTTCCTCGACCGGCAGCGTGAGCTGGCAGAAGGAGATGTGTGCCCATTCCGGGTTCTCCGGATGGGTGAAGCCGAGCTGTTCGTTGGCCGCGCGGGTGATCTTGATGCCGGTTTCGGCGAGTTCACGCGCCTCGTCCGGCGTGACCGAAAACCCGAGCGCGCGGGCGTCAGTGATGACGAAGCTGTCGCCGCCATAGGCGGTGTCGACGGTCAGTGTGCCCAGGCCCTCGACCTCGAGCTTCGCATCGAGCTTGTCGGCAAAAGATGGAACGTTGGTGACGGTGATGCGTTCGGCCTTGCCGTTGCGGCACTGGGCCACGACGTTCACCAGTCCGCCCGGCGCTTCCAGCACCATGCGGGTTTCCGGCTCCTGCATCGGCACGATGCCGCTGTCGAGCAGCACGGTGGAAACGCAGATGGAGTTGGAGCCGGACATCGGCGGCGTATCCTCGGGCTCCATGATGATGAAGCCCATCGTCGCGCGCGGATCCTTCGGCGGCACGAGAAGGTTGATGTGGCGGAAGACGCCGCCGCGGGGCTCGTTGAGCACGAAATTGCGCAGAGTCTGGTCTTCAGCGATGAAGCGGCGCTGCTCCCAAAGCGTGTTTCCGGGCGGGGGTGAGACGCCGCCGACGATGACGTCGCCGACTTCACCCTCCGCGTGGCAGGATACGATATGGACGACCTTGTTGCTGCGCATGCCTCTTCTCCTTCCAAGCGGTGGACGGGCGCCACCTGGGCGACCGATGCCCTTCGCATCGGCCGTGCTCCCGCATTTTGCCGGGATGATACGCGACAGCGCTGAGCCCGGCGAAAAGACTCATAGAAATATTGGATCCAATATACAATCTGAAATATTCGAAATCGCCTCCTGGGCCACAAGAAGGCGCAAATCGCCTGGCCATCGCGCGCAGCTTCTTGAAAGCCGCCGAGGATCAAATGGTGATCGCCGAAAATGGCACCACTTTTGGGTTGCGTCGACTGTTGTAAATGCCGCAATAGCGTATACCGACGCCCTGACTGCTACATTCGCAAATAAGGTCAATCAGCAGGACCATTCGGCTGCGGTCAAAACGCTACGTGGTGCGTTGGGCAACCGCCTTCCAAAAACACAAGAATCAAAGCTCTCACGGATACTCGGGCAGAAAGATCTTGCTCAGTATGGTGGACGCCTGATGTCTCTCGCAGACGCGCAGTCGATATTGACCCTTCTCAAGGAGTACGCTGAGTGGGTGGAGTCTGAAATGAAACGTGCTTAGTCCAGACGATCAAACACCACCTGTTGGTTGTTTGTGTATGTAACGCGTTGCCATCCAGACACGCCGAAGCCGAGCCGGCAGCTTTGACCTCAAGACCTGACGCGGTATCGGACGAGTTGATGCTCGGCTGGATCAGCGACCTCTTCCTTCGTAGTCGACAGCGGCCGACCTTACGCGGGGCCGTACGACATTTACAAAGGTGTTCACGCGTTCGGCCAACCAAGCGAATGCTTCGCCCTTACCTTGCGAAGTATTTAAAGCCGGGAAGACCCTGCTGTCTGCAATCGTCTTCCGCCCGCTTCGGTCAATAATGGTTGCCGTACCGCCCAGGTCGCTTCTGATGTCGTCCCAAGCCTCTACGATCGTCTGCATAGCAAACTCACCTGCACTATTCCGGCTCGCGGAGAGAAAGACTCCGAGGGAATTTCTGGCTTTATCACGATATGCTGTTAGCCACGAACTCCCATTCGGCGCGGGCATCATAACGGCGATGTAGCCCGTTCGGCTTGCGTTTGGCATCGGCTGCTCCGGATCGTCGATTCTAAGATGTTGCAGGAATTCAGTCCAAAATTGGAGGCGCTCAGAAGCAATGGCCTGGCGATCCGGATCAAGATCGTCACCATTCTCCGGCGCGACTTCTTCGACGTCGGCGACGCGATGGCCGTCAGGCACGGCGATGACGGTCCGGGCGATCGAAGCGGTCCTCGCCAAGACACGCGGAGTAACAAGCCAACCACCGTCGGGTAAAACAAAAATAGAGTGGGTACTCAATCATACACGCATCGACTCTTTTTCGATGATGCTGCATCGCTAACGCCAGCGCCGATCATCGTCAATTTTATATAGCAGAACATATATTTTGACATTTTTATATGATTTCTTGTATATTCTCAACGGAGGCGCACTATGAAAAAATTCTTACGGTCCGTTCGAGAATATCGCCGCGCAAATAAGATGACACAAAGCGAACTCGCCGAAATAGTCGGGACGACCCAGGCGGCCGTGTCGACAATTGAAAGCGGCGCAGCAAATCCGCAAGCTGATACTATCGAGGCCCTAGCCGACGCTTTGGGCATGGATGTGGTGTTTATCCCAAAGCCACTTACCCCACAGGTCTTGGCGTTAATCCGCGCTTTCGAGCACCCAGCCGAGCGTTTCCAAGACGGGCGTCACCTGTCGGCGTTCGATGATGTATTCGCCGGAGACGATGGGGAAGAATTCGCCCAGGAAGATCGACGTCGGGAAGAAGCCTACCGAGGGCCAAAGCCATGATGGGCGTGTTTCTGGAAACCGGGGCATCATCTGTTCGCGTAGGCACTCTCCTCATGTCCAATGAGAGGATGATCAGATTCGTTTTCGACGAAGACTACATTGCTCTCGGGCCGCAACGTCCCATTCTCAGCTCCTCATTTCAAGCATTTGCGGGCGAAGACGAGACTATCCTGAGGATGCGGAACTCACCCGATCTGATCGGCGGCCGACAGCTTCCGCCGTTTTTCGACAATCTTCTTCCCCAAGGCGCTCTTCGAGAATTGATTTTGTCCGGCATGCCCCCCGGGCATCACACAGGTCTGGATATTTTGGAGTGGGTGGGTGAGGACCTGCCAGGCGCAGTTGTCGTGCGGCGCGAACAAGGCGCTCGGCAAGCTCAAGTGCTCGATCTCCCCCCTGAGACACTTGGGGGTATACGGTTTTCGCTCGCCGGGGTTCAAATGAAGCTGTCCATGTTAAAGATGGACGAGAGTTTAACTCTTCCTGCCTTCGGCACGAATGGCAACATTATCGCCAAACTGCCGAGCCAGAAAATACCTCACCTTCCAGAGGTCGAGTTCACGTCTATGAGGCTCGCGCAGTCTGTAGGCGTTGAGGTCCCGAACTTTCAACTGGTATCTGTCGACGACATCGATGGAATTCCGGGCGAACTTCTAAAGGCCGGCCCGACTGCCCTTGCCGTAGACCGCTTTGATCGTCCGGCTCCTGGCAGGCGAATACACATTGAAGACTTCAACCAGATTCTTGGTGGGTATGATGTAGAGAAGTACTCAAAGGCAAACGAGGCTTCGGTAGTCAAGATCGCCGCCAAATTCGGAGGAAATGCTGCGAAGCCGTTCTTGCAGGCGGTTCGCCGTGTGGTCGTGAACCTGTTGATGGGTAACACCGACGCACATCTCAAGAACTGGTCTCTCTGGTATCCGGAACCGTCGGTTGGTCAATTGAGCCCTGCGTATGACATCGTTGCCTACTCAGTTTACGATCGTTCGGACATGATGGCACTCTCGTTTTATGGCACAAAGAACTCGCGAATTATCGGGTCGGAGCGGTTTGCTAAAGCCGCTCGCTATGCGGGAATGGCTGAGGCGCGCGTGAAAAAGGAAGTTAAGCGTACGGTAGAGGAGGCGGCGGACGTCTGGCCCGACCTACTTCCCAATCTCCCCATGCCGGAAAAATATCAACAGTATCTGATTGAGCGCGTATCCGGACTAGCTCTTACACAAGAGTTCAATTGCGATTTTACCCTCACTGAAAGGCCGACCAGAGAGCTGGGATCGACACAGAAATATATAACACAATAGATATTTTTTCTTAAATATCTATTGTGTTATATAATTGGCAATGCTTTTATCATGTCTGTGACTGCACATACTGATGCAAGCTCAAGGCCACGCCACCAAAAGCGACGTACAAGATTGAATCTTCCCCTAAGCGGCGTCACAAGGCCGGCGTCAGAGAGGCGCTCGTCGGGGGCTGTCGTTCGCGGCGTAGGATACTGAAGATATGCGCGGCGTTGGTCGGTATGCGCGTAGAAGGACTTGCTCCGCTTCGTCGAAGAGCGACTATCTGAGCGCTGTCAGGTAATCTACATGACCCATTCGAGACCGAATTTGGGCAGACCTCGTATTCGATGCCCTGTAACTGGAGATGCCCGAATCCTCTAAACTGGCCATGGAAGCGGCCAAAATTCGGGACAATACATCCCCTATTTCTTCTCTTAGCGGCATTCAAAGACCTTCAGGAACGATTTCGAGGCGAAAATGAAAAAACTCGGTTTGAAGCCCGCAATTTCGAGTGACAGCGTCGGAACAAATTTCTACCGGATCGACCAAATCTAAGCTGTTCAGAAAAGCGAAAATGACCTGGCATTTGCCGGGTCTTTTTTGTGTGCGTAAAATGGGCCAATCGAGGGTTCATTTTGGGCATTGGCGTTGCCGCTTTGAGGTTCAGCCCCTATTTTCCCAATGAAATCAATGGCCAAAAAACGCTGTGAGGCAGACTTAGTTGCTTTCAGCAAAGGCTCTGTTGCCCGGCATCCGGATTGGACCTATGACCATGGGCCGACAACGCTAAAAAGCTTCCGAATTCGCCGAGCCGGAAGGCTTGGCCAGCAGGGTTTGAACAAATGAAACTCGATGCCGTCGATGTCAGGCAAGCCGCCTCAGCCGCCGATATCGTCTATGAAGCCTTGCGCAAGGCGATCATCGAAGGTGACCTCGCCGAGGGCGAGAACCTGCGCCAGGACCACATCGCCCAGATGTTCAACACCAGCCGCATTCCGGTGCGCGAGGCGCTTTCACGTCTTGAGCAGCATGGCCTGATCACCACGGAGCGCTACAAGGGCGCGGTCGTCGCCGGGCTTTCGATCGAAGAAATCGAAGAGATTTTCGAGTTCCGCGCGCTCATCGAGGCCGAAGTCATTCGTCTGGCCGTGCCCAATCTCGACCGCCGCACGCTCGAGCTTGCACGCCAGCATTGCGAAGAGTTCGAGCGCGAGGAGAATGCGGATCGCTGGGGCGAGATCAACCGCAACTTCCACTACAGTCTCTACGAGGCGGCGCGGCGGCCCTATTACCTCCAGATCGTCCGCGCCTCGCTCGACCGTATCGATCGCTACCTTCGGGCGCAGTTGACGCTCACGTCAGGCGTTGCCCGGGCGCGTCGCGAGCACAAGGCGATCCTGGATGCCTGTATCGCACGCGATGCCGAGCGGGCTTGTGCGTTGACGCGCGAGCATATCCTTGATGCCGGTCGCTCGTTGACCATCTTCCTCAGAGAACAAAGAGGCTAGCGGCGCGGCTTTCCCGCCGCTTTGACCACCCGTCATAATAGTTTGATTTACATATCGTTTTATCTTGTTTCATTCCGGATCGATTCTTGACTCTTCACACCAGGACTCCCGCTGAAATTGCGACGCACGTTGATCTCTCCTCGGTTGACAAGCGACCCGGAAGCCTGAAAAGTGAAGCCCCTATCGAGACCGGCAGCGTTGGGAGGACTTGATGTCTGTGCGCGCGTTTTTCGGCCTTTCCACCCTACTTTTGTCTCTTTTGACCATCGGAAGTCCCGCCGCTGCGCAGGAGACCGGTCGCCAAGTCGAGATAACGCAGGATGGCGACTATTTCGGTTTCGATCTCAGGACCGAGCAAAACGTCTCGCTCGACGAGTGCCAGCAGACCTGTATCGCCGATCAGTCCTGCCGCGCCTTCACCTACAATCCCAAGGTGAAGTGGTGCTTCCTCAAGTCCGATTACAATCAGCTGAATTCCTTCCCGGGCGCGATCGCCGGCAAGGTCGTGCAGCCGCAGGCCGCCGAAGCCGATATCGGAGCGCCGCCGCGGCTGAAATTCCTGTCGGATCAGATCCTGCAGGACGCCCGCAACACCAAGGCCAACCTCGCCCTTGCCGACGACCAGCAGGGGATGGGCGTCAATACGCTCCTCGACATGGCGCGCGGCCAGGCCGGCATGGGCAATATCGAGAACGCCCTGAAGGCGTTCCAGGGTGCGCTGGCTATCACGCCCGACGACGCCGAGCTTTGGCTTGAGACAGCCCGCACGGCCAACCGCATCACCAACAATTCGGCCGTGTCGATGCAAGCGGCGATCGCCGCAATCAACGGTTACGAACTCACGCGCACGACCGAGAGCCGCGCCCATGCGCTCGCCGTCATGGCGAAATCGCTCGAAGGCGCTGAAAACTTCCGCGCCGCACTGGACGCCTACAAAGCGAGCCTGGAGCTGGTGAAGGCGAAATCCGTCGAGGCGGCCTATCTCGATCTCAAGCAGCGCAAGGGCTTCCGCGTGGTCGAGCATACGATCGACTCGGACGCAGCAACGCCCCGCGCCTGCGTGCAGTTCTCCGAACAGCTTCTGAAGAGCGGCGCCGACTATGCCTCCTTCGTCACCGTCAACGGTGCGGCGCCAAAAGCGCTTGAAGCCAAGGGCGACCAGATCTGTGTCGAGGGACTTTCGCATGGCGAGCGTTACAAACTGACGCTCAGGACCGGCCTGCCATCCACGGTCGACGAGGTGCTGGAAGCGCCCATCACCCTCGACATCTATGTCGCTGACCGCGCCCAGATGGTGCGCTTCACCGGCGACAGCTTCGTGCTGCCCTCGACCGCACGCCGCGGCATCCCCCTCGTATCAGTCAATACCGACAGCGCCAAACTCAAGCTCTACCGCGTCGGCGACCGCAACATCGCCCAGGTGCTGCAGAGCTCGCAGTTCCTGACACAGCTCGACGGCTACAGCGCCCAGCGCATTGAGGACGAAAGCGGCGAACTCGTATGGCAGGGCACGATCGACATCGCGCGTGACGTCAACAAGGAGGTTGTCACCAGCTTCCCGGTCGACGAGGCGCTGCCTGAGCGCAAGCCCGGCGTCTACGTTCTAACCGCAGCCCCGACCACCGGCGTCAGCCAGGAATGGGATGCGCGGGCGACGCAATGGTTCGTCGTTTCCGATATCGGCGTTTCCACCTATGCCGGCACCGACGGGCTGAACGTCTTCGTGCGCTCGCTCGACTCGGCGGAACCGATCGAAGGCGTTGAACTGCAGCTCGTCGCCAAGAACAACGAGATTCTGGGCACGGCGACCAGCGATGGCGATGGCCGCGTTACCTTCACGGCCGGTCTGATCCGCGGCACGGCCGGACTGACCCCTGCTGTCATCACCGCCAAGAAGGGCGAAGACGATTACGTCTTCCTCGACATGAGCCGCGCCGGCTTCGACCTCTCCGACCGCGGTGTCACCGGCCGCGCCGCGCCCGGCGCCATCGACATACTTGCCTGGACCGAGCGCGGCATCTATCGTGCCGGCGAAACCGTGCATGCTGCGGCGCTTGCCCGCGACGTCGACGGCATGGCGATCGAGAACCTGCCGCTGACCTTCGTCTTCCTGCGCCCGGACGGCGTCGAGTATCGCCGCATGACCAGCCCCGGCGGTAAGCTCGGCGGCCATACGCTCGATCTCGACACCCAGGCCAACACCATGCGCGGCACCTGGACGATGCAGATCTTCACCGATCCGAAATCCCCCGCGATCGGCGAAAAGCAATTCCTGGTCGACGACTTCGTGCCCGATCGTACCGAATTCGACCTAACGAGCGACGCCAAGGAAATCGCTGTCGGCGAGACGACAAGCGTCGCTGTCGACGGGCGCTATCTCTACGGCGCGCCCGCGGCCGGCCTCGAGCTCGAAGGCGAAGTGACGATCAAGCCGACGCGCGAAAGTGCCGCCTTCAAGGGCTATTCCTTCGGCCTCGCCGACGAGGAGGCGAGCGAAGATACCCGCCTGCCGCTTGAGGAGCTTTCACCGCTCGACGAGGAAGGCAAATCCAGCTTCGACGTCCTCATCGATGAAGTCCCCTCGACCACGCAACTGCTCGACGCGACCGTCACCGTCCGCATGCGCGAGGCCGGCGGCCGCGCCGTCGAACGTTCGCTGAAACTGCCCGTGCGCGCCGAGGGCCCGATGCTCGGGGTCAAGCCGGAATTCGAAGGCGAACTCGCCGAAAATTCCGTCGGCAAGTTCCGTGTCATCGCCGTCGATCCGAGCGGCAGCAAGATCGCCATGCCCGGGGCCTTGTGGAAACTCATAAGCGTCGAGCGCAATTATCACTGGTACCGTGACGGCAGCGCCTGGAAATACGAGCCTGTCGTCACCACCAAGCAGGTGGCAAACGGCAGCGTCGACCTGACGGAAGACGGCGGCGAAATCGCCGTGCCGGTTGGTTGGGGGCGCTATCGCCTGGAGGTCGAGACAGCCTCGATCGACGGTCCGACGTCGAGCGTCGAGTTCGACGCCGGCTGGTATGTCGCTGCCACCTCGACCGAAACGCCCGACGGCCTGGAGATCGCGCTCGACAAGGAGAAATACGCGGTCGGAGACACGGCCAAGCTCAAGGTCTCGCCGCGCTTTGCCGGTGAACTGCTGGTCACTGTCGGCACGGAGAACCTGATCACCACCCAGACCGCATCGATTGCCGCGGAAGGCGGCGAAGTCGAGCTGCCGGTTACCGAAGCCTGGGGCGCCGGCGCCTATGTGACGGCGACGCTCTACCGGCCGGGCGATGCGCAGGAAAGCCGCATGCCGATGCGCTCGATCGGCATCAAATGGCTCGCGGTCGATCCGGCCGAGCGCAAGCTCGCGGTCACACTCGATGCACCGGAAAAGATGGAACCGCGCAAGGCACTCGACATCAGCCTTCAGGTTGCCGGTGCCGGTGCCAACGAGGAAGCCTATGTGACGATCGCCGCGGTCGACGTCGGCATCCTCAATCTCACGCGTTACGAGGCGCCAGATCCGGAAGCCTGGTACTTCGGTCAGCGGCAGCTCGGCCTCGAGATCCGCGACCTCTACGGCCGCCTGATCGACGGCTCGCTTGGCGCCACCGGGCGGTTGCGCACCGGCGGTGACGGCGGACAGGTCGCTCTTCAGGGCAGCCCGCCCACGGAAAAGCTGGTCGCCTTCTTCGAAGGGCCGGTACAGCTCGACAGCGACGGCAAGGCGACCGTCAGCTTCGACATCCCGCAGTTTAACGGCACAGCGCGGCTGATGGCCGTTGCCTGGACGAAATCCGGCGTGGGCCACGCCAGGCGCGACGTGGTGATCCGCGATCCGGTCGTCGTCACCGCCAGCCTGCCGCGGTTCCTGGCGCCGGGAGACCGGTCGGAACTGAGGCTCGACATCGCTAACACCGATGCACCGGCCGGCGACTACCAGATCCATGTCACGACCAGCGGTCCTGCCACTGTCGAACAACCGGGCACCGGCAACACGGTGACCCTGGAACAGGGCGGCCGTTCCTCCATCACCTTGCCGGTGGTCGGGCAATACCCCGGCAACGGCGTCGTTACGGTGGCGCTGACCGGTGCCAACGGACTTTCACTGGAACAATCGCTCGATCTGCTTGTGCGTCCGGCAACCCTGCCGGTGACCCAGCGGCAGGTCGTTGCGATCGCGCCCGGAAGCAGCCTGACGGTCGACGGGCAGTTGCTCGCCGACAGCATTCTGCAGGGCGCCTCGGTCAACCTCAGCGTCACGCGTTCGGCCGCCTTCGATATGCCGGCGCTGCTGATGACGCTCGATCGCTACCCCTATGGCTGCGCCGAGCAGACGACGAGCCGCGCACTGCCGCTGCTCTATCTCAGCGAGCTCGCCAAGCAGTCCGGTCTCACCGACGACGAAGGCGTGACGAAACGGGTGCAGGAGGCGATCTATCGCGTCCTTTCCTATCAATCGTCGTCGGGCAGCTTCGGCCTCTGGGGGCCGGGTTATGGCGACCTCTGGCTCGATGCTTATGTCACCGACTTCCTGACCCGCGCCCGCGAACAGAAATACGACGTGCCGGAGGCCGCGATGGTCCAGGCGCTCGAAAACCTGCAGAACGGCGTCAGCTACGACACCAATGCCAAGGACCGCGGCAACGAGATCGCCTATGCGCTCTACGTGCTCGCCCGCAATCGCAAGGCGGCGATCAACGACCTGCGCTACTACGCCAACACGCTGATCAACGACTTCCCCACGCCGCTCGCCAAGGCGCATATCGCCGCGGCGCTGGCACTCTATGGCGACGCCCAGGGGTCGCAGGATACCTTTGCCAAGGCGGCGAACATGTCGACCGGCCTCATCAATGTCAGCCTGTCGCGCTCCGATTACGGCTCGTCGCTGCGTGACAACGCGGCGGTGCTGGCGCTCGCCGCCGAAAGCCGCCCGGTTCCGCCGATCGTTCCCGAGTTGTCGAAGATCGTCGCGCGCGAATGGGAGCAGAAGACTTACACCAGCACCCAGGAACAGGCCTGGATGCTGCTTGCCGCCCGCGCCATCCAGAACGGCGATGAGGACATGGCACTGGAGGTCAATGGCGCATCGAAGACCGGCAGCTACGCCGCCCAGATGACCGGCGACGCGCTTACGACCCATCCGATCGTGATCCGCAACCAGGGCGCCGATCCGGTCTCGGCCGTCGTCACCACGGTTGCCGCACCCGCCCAACCGCTTTCGGCCGGCGGCGACGGTTTCACCATCGAGCGCACCTACTACACGCTCGACGGCGCCGAGGCGAACGTCATGGAAGCGCGACAGAACGAGCGCTATGTCGTCGTACTGAAAGTGACGGAAGCCAACGACTGGCCGTCGCGCGTGCTCGTCACCGACCTGTTGCCGGCCGGCTTCCAGATCGACAATCCGAGCCTCGTCGACAGCGCCCAGCTCGGCAACTTCGAGTGGCTCGGCGAGATCACTGCGACGCATACGGAGTTCCGCAACGACCGCTTCGTCGCGGCGCTGGACCGCAGCATCGGGGCCGGGCGCGAAGTCACGCTCGCCTATGTGGTGCGTGCCGTGACCCCGGGCGTTTACGACCATCCGGCTGCCTCCGTCGAGGATATGTACCGGCCGCAGCTTTCGGCCCGCACTGCCACCGGGCGCATGGAGGTTCAGGCGGCACAATAGGCACGACCATGTCGATTGGGCGCAAACTGCTGATCGCCTTGCCCGTCTGCCTGCTGCTGACGGGGCTGACGGGCTTTGCGATCGAGAAGGCCGACGAGGCCTTCCCGCCCCCACTTGCGGAGGCTGCCGTCGTCTCACGTGAGGTGGACGACGCCAGCGGTCAATTGTTGCGCGCCTTCGCAACACCGGAAGGTCTCTGGCGGTTGAAGACGACGGTCGACGATGTTGATCCGCAGTTCCTCAAGATGCTGATCGCCTATGAGGACCAGCGCTTCCAGGAGCATTCGGGCGTCGATTTCCTCGCGCTCGGCCGCGCTGCTCTGCAATTCGTCAGCAACGGCCGGATCGTCTCAGGCGCCTCAACACTCTCGATGCAAGTCGCACGCCTGATCGAGCCGCGCGCGCAGCGCTCCGTCACCGCCAAGCTCCTGCAGATCGCCCGCGCTATCCAGATCGAAAGGCGCCTATCGAAGGACCAGATCCTCAACCTCTACCTCACCCACGCGCCCTATGGCGGAAACATCGAGGGTGTGCGCGCCGCAAGTCTCGCCTGGCTCGGCAAGGAGCCGAAGCGGCTGACGGCCGGTGAGGCAGCGCTGCTCGTCGCCCTGCCGCAATTGCCGGAAAAGCGCCGGCCGGATCGCAATCATGCCGCGGCAGTCGCTGCCCGGGAGCGGGTGCTGACCCGTCTCGCCGTCGCTGACGTCATCGGGGACGGCGAAGCCGAGCGCGCAATCGCGACATCTGTCCCCTCGCGCCGCCTACAGCTGCCGTCCTATGCCGCCCATCTCGCCGAGCGCGCGTTGCGCAAGGACGCGCACGCGACCCGGCATCAGACGACCTTGCGCCTCGCCGTCCAGCGTAACCTCGAGGCCGTGGCAAAGGAGGGCGCTGCCAAGCTGGGGCCGAAGGTTTCGGTCGCCATGATGATGGCCGATGCCAAAACCGGCGAGATCGTCGCTTCGGTCGGATCTGCCGACTATTTTGATGCGAGCCGCTCCGGTTGGATCGACATGACCCGTATCACGCGCTCGCCGGGTTCCACCCTCAAGCCGTTCATCTACGGCATCGCCTTCGAAGAGGGGCTCGTCAGCCAGGAAACGATCATCGAGGATCGGCCGGCGGACTTCTTCGGCTATCGGCCGCGCAACTTCGACATGAGCTATCAGGGCGATGTCAGCGTGCGCGAGGCGCTGCAACTCTCCTTGAACGTGCCGGCGATCCGCCTTCTCGATGCGGTCGGCCCGGCTGAGCTGATGATGCGCTTCCGCCGCGCCGAGGTGAAACCGGGGCTGCCGGCAGGCGAAGCGCCCGGACTTGCCATTGGCCTTGGCGGCGTCGGTCTTTCGCTGCGCGATCTCGTCCAGCTTTATGCCGCACTTGCCAATCGCGGCTTCCCCCTTCGGCTTGGCGACGGCATCGATGGCAAGGCCGGCCTGATCGAGGCAGAGCCGCTGCTTTCGCCGGTCGCCGTCTGGAACGTCTCCGATGCGCTCTCGGGCGTGTTGCCGCCGACGGGCAGCCGCCAGCGCGGCATCGCCTACAAGACCGGCACCAGCTACGGCTACCGCGACGCCTGGTCGGTCGGCTATGACGGCCGCCACGTGCTCGGTGTCTGGGTCGGCCGTCCCGACAACGGTGCCGTACCGGGCCTCACCGGCTATGACAGTGCCGCCCCCATTCTCTTCGAAGGCTTCGCCAAGTCAGGCTTCGGCATAACGCCGCTACCGGATGCTCCTGCCGGCGCGATCCGCATTTCGCAAGCGGAACTGCCGATCAGCCAGCGCCGCTTCTCGCTGACCGCTAGCGGCCTCGTCAACGCTTCAGCGCGCGAACCGGCGCCGCAGATCGTCTTCCCGCCCGAAGGCGCGCGCGTCGAACTTGGGATGGATCATCAGGCAATTTCGCCGCTGACGCTCAAGCTGCAAGGCGGACGGGCGCCATTCCGCTGGCTCGCCAATGGCCGGGCTCTCCCTGAGCTGACCCGCCGCCGCGTGACACAATGGCAGCCGGATGGGGTCGGCTATTCGACACTCACCGTCATCGACGCGGTCGGCCGCGCCTCCAGCGTGCGCGTCTTTATCGAGTAGCGGCGCTCCGTTCACGCACGCCATCCTCGGGATTTGCAGCCAGTACTGCCGCGGTGGCCGATGTCGCCGCCGTGTTCCTCGCTTCCTTCACGCTCGGGCGGCTGGCTGGTGGCGCCGGCCACCTGGTGCCCCGCGCTTGCGGCTCGATCCTCATCGGCCTTGGCCTGATGCTGGCGAGCCAGCTGATCTGACTATCACAAGACGACCGGTGCCCGCGTGGCTACCTTGGTGTATCGTGAGACACGCTGAAGTGGAGGGGCCGGACCATGCTGAATGCAACCGAGATCGCCAAGGCTGCCGAAAGCCTGCATCAGGCAGAGCAGGATCGAAAACAGATCGGGCTTCTGTCGCTCAAACATCCCGACATGACTGTCGACGACGCCTATGCGATCCAGGCGGCCTTGGTCAGGCGCAAGCGCGACGACGGCCACCGCATCATCGGCTGGAAAATCGGCCTGACGTCCAACGCCATGCAGCAGGCACTCGGCATCGACACGCCGGATTCCGGCGTACTCTTCGACAACATGCTGTTCGATGATGGCGCAAGCATTCCGGCCGACCGCTTCATTCAACCACGGGTCGAAGCCGAGATCGCCTTCGTGATGAAGGCCGGGCTGAAGGGTCCGCGCGTCAATATCGTCCAGGTGCTGAACGCCACGGACTATGTGATGCCGGCGCTGGAAATCCTCGACAGCCGCATCGTCCGCACGGATCCGAAAAGCAAGAAGGCGCGAACCCTCGTCGATGCGATCTCTGACAATGCCGCCAATGGCGGCCTCATCCTCGGCGGTCGCGCCGTACGTCCGGATAGGGTCGACATGCGCTGGATGGGCGCTATCGTCTCGCGCAATGCGGTGATCGAGGAGACGGGGCTTGCGGCCGGCGTCCTCAACCATCCGGCCCGCGGCATCGCCTGGCTTGCCAACCGGCTTGCGCAATGCGGCGATGCAATCGAGCCCGGTCAGATCGTCCTCTCAGGCTCTTTCATCCGCACGCTCGAGGCCAAGAGCGGCGACACGATCGTCGCCGATTTCGGTGCCTATGGCTCGGTGAGCTGCCACTTCGCGTAGCCCGAACGTGGCTGGCTACGCACACGCCCGTTTCACTGCACCAGGATGGCGCGGAAATCATTCACATTGGTGCCGGTCGGCCCCGGCTTGAAGAGATCGCCGAGCGCATTAAACGCCGTCCAGCTGTCGTTCTTCTGCAGCAGCGCTGCCGCATCGAGCCGTTGGGCGACGAGCCGGGCGATGGTCGTATCATCGGCAAAGGCGCCGGCATTGTCCTCAGAGCCGTCAATGCCGTCGGTATCGGCGGCAAGCGCCGAGACACCGTTGGCGCCATCGATGCCGAGCGCCAGCGCCAGCAGAAACTCGCTGTTGCGGCCACCCTTGCCCTTCCCGCGGATCGTCACCGTCGTCTCTCCACCCGAGAGAACGACGACAGGCTTGGTAAACGGCCGGCCGCGACCGGCAACCTCACGGGCGATCGCCGCGTGCACGCCGCCAACATCGCGCGCCTCGCCCTCGATCGCATCGGAAAGAATGATCGCTTCAATGCCCGCGGCACGCGCCTCGGTAGCCGCAGCCTCGAGCGAGACCGACGCGGACGCGATGAGCCGGACTTCGTTTCGGGCAAAGCGCAGATCGTCAGGCGACGGCGCGGCGCTATTCGGGCTTTTTATCCAAGCCATGACATTGGCGGGCAAATCAAGGCTGTAGCGCTCGATCAGCGTCAGCGCATCCTCGCGAGTGCTCGCATCGGCAAGCGTGGGGCCGGAAGCGACCAGCGCCGGATCGTCGCCTGGAATATCGGAGACGATCAGCGAGACGACCTTTGCCGGATAGGCGGCGGCGGCAAGCCTACCGCCCTTGATCATAGAGACGTGCTTGCGCACGGCGTTCATGGCGCTGATCGGCGCACCGGAGGCAAGCAGTGCCCGGTTGACGGCAATCTCGTCTTCCAGCGCCAGGCCGGGCGGAGGCGAAGGCAGAAGCGCCGAGCCACCGCCGCAGACGAGCGCCACGACGAGGTCGTCCTCCGTCAGCCCGCTGACTTCGGTGAGCAAACGCTTCGAGGCAAGTAAACCGTTCTCATCGGGGAGTGGATGTGATGCTTCAAGCACCTCGATCTTCTCGCAAGGGGCAGCGTAGCCATAGCGGGTGACGACCACGCCAGAAAGCGGGCTATCCCAATGGCGCTCGAAGGCGGCCGCCATCTGCGCCGCGCCCTTGCCGGCGCCGACGACCACCGTGCGCCCCTTCGGCCGCTCCGGCAGATTGGCCGCAATCACCTTTTCCGGGTCAGCCGCGGCAACGGCCGAGGTGAACAAGGTTTCCAGGAAGCGGCGTGGGTCGGTGATGGCTGGCATTTGTCTCCCCTTAGAGCACTTACGCAATTTCCGGGCGGAAAACCGCTTCACACTTTTCCTGGAATTGCTTGATGATGTCTCGGGCGGCGGTTCCTCCAACCGCCGCCCGGACACATGACCGGCCCGGCACAATGGGACGCCAGACGGATCATGTGCATTTCACGCCTTGCGCTTTTGAAGCGGCGCAATTCCGAACGGAAAACCGCTTCACACTTTTCCGGGAATTGCGCTAGGCGACCTGGTGGTTCGCCATGCGCTCCAGCGCGCGCACGAGACCCGAGTGATCAAGACCGGCGTCGCCGTTGGCGGCGCAGTTGTTGAAGAGCTCCTGCGTTGCTGCCGTGTTGGGCAACGAGATGCCGAGCGACTTTGCGCCCTGGAGAGCCAGGTTCAGGTCCTTCTGGTGCAGCGAGATGCGGAAGCCCGGGTCGAAGGTGCGCTTGATCATGCGCTCGCCGTGTACCTCGAGAATGCGCGAGGAAGCAAAGCCGCCCATCAGCGCCTCGCGAACACGTGCCGGGTCGGCACCGGCCTTGGACGCGAAGACGAGCGCTTCCGAAACCGCTTCGATGGTCAGCGCGACGATGATCTGGTTGGCAACCTTGGTGACCTGGCCGTCGCCGCAGTCACCAACGAGAGTGATGTTCTTGCCCATCAGCTGCAGGAGCGGCAGGGCGCGGTCGAAGCTTTCCTGGGCGCCGCCGGCCATGATCGAGAGCGAGGCGTTCTTGGCGCCGACTTCACCGCCGGAGACCGGAGCGTCGATATATTCGGCGCCGGTTTCGCGAACCTTCTTGGCAAATTCCTTCGTCTCGATCGGCGAGATCGAGCTCATGTCGATGACGAGCTTGCCCTTGGAAAGGCCGTAAGCAACGCCGTTTTCGCCGAAGAGGACGTCCTTGACCTCAGGCGTGTCCGGCAGCATCAGGATGATCGTGTCGACAGTCTCGGCGAGCGCCTTCGGCGTATCGACGAACTTGAGGCCGTTGTCGAGCAGTTCCTGGCGCGGCGGAATGACGAACTTCGAGGTGACGATGGTGTGGCCGGCATCCTGCAAGTGGCGCGCCATCGGCGTGCCCATGATACCCAGTCCAATGAAACCGATTGTTGCCATGATGCTTAGCTCCTGATCTTGATGATGTCTGCGGATTGGGTGCGCTGGCGCTCGGTGCCGAGCCAGCCAAGGCCATCGGCCGTGGTGGTGCGCGGCTTGTATTCGCAACCGATCCAGCCGTCGTAGCCGGCCTCTTCCAGCGCGTCGAAAACGAAGGGATAGTTGATCTCGCCGGTGCCCGGCTCGTTGCGGCCGGGATTATCGGCAAGCTGAACGTGGGCGATGCGGTTGGCAAAGCGCTTGTAGGTACCGACCAGTTCACCCTCTGTGCGCTGCTGGTGGTAGAGGTCGTACTGGATGAAGAGGTTGTCGCTGCCGACTTCCTCGATGATCGAAGCGGCCTGCCCCACCGTGTTCAGGTAGAAGCCCGGAATGTCGAAGCGGTTGATCGGCTCGATCAGCAGGCGAATGCCATGCTTACCGAGTTCAGCCGCGGCGAGCTTCAGGTTCGCAACCAGCGTCGTGCGCAGGATGCTATCGGACACGCCATCCGGTGCGATACCGACCAGGCAGTTGACCTGCTTGCAGTCGAGCGCCGTCGCGTAGTCGATGGCGCTTGCGACACCCTTGCGGAATTCGTCAACCCGGTCGGGCAGGATGGCGATGCCGCGTTCGCCGCGGGCCCAATCGCCAGCCGGCAGGTTGTGCAGAACCTGGGTCAGGCCGTGGCGCTGAAGCTCGGCGCGCAGGCTCACCTTCTCGAATTCGTAGGGAAACAGATATTCCACGCCTTCGAAGCCGGCCTTGGCAGCAAGGGCGAAACGATCGAGGAACGGCACCTCGTTGAACAGCATTGTCAGGTTCGCAGCGAACTTCGCCATGCGATGTCTCCTCCTTGTGTTTGTCTTTGGAGCGGGATGCGGGCGGAAAACCGCCCGCATTTTGCTCAGTCGAGCAGGGCTGCCGTGATCGCGGTCGGCACGTCTTCGCCGCGGATCGCCAATTCCTCGAACTCGACGACGGCATTGATGTCTGCGCCCATGGAAATGTTGGTGACGCGCTCGAGGATGAACTCGATGACGACGGGAACCTGGTGCTCGTCCATCAGCGCCCGTGCCCGATCAAAGGCCTCCTGGAACTCGTTCGGGCTGCGCACCCGGATCGCCTTGCAGCCGAGGCCCTCGGCAACCGCGACGTGGTCGACGCCGTACCCCTTCTCCGCATCGCCCGAGGCATTGATGTTGTCGAAGGCTAGGCTGACCTCGAAGTCCATGTTGAAGCCGCGCTGGGCCTGGCGGATGAGGCCGAGGTAGGAATTGTTCACGACGACATGCAAATAGGGCAGCTTGTGCTGGGCGCCGACGGCCAGTTCCTCGATCAGGAACTGGAAGTCGTAGTCGCCGGAAAGCGCAACGATCGGCCGGTCCGGATCAGCGGCGCGAACGCCGAGAGCCGCTGGCAAAGTCCAGCCGAGCGGGCCAGCCTGGCCGCAGTTGATCCAGTTGCGCGGCTTGTAGACGTGCAGGAACTGCGCGCCGGCGATCTGGCTGAGACCGATGGTCGAGACGTAGCAGGTGTCGCGGCCGAAGGCCTTGTTCATCTCCTCGTAAACGCGCTGGGGCTTGAGCGGCGTCTGGTCGAAGTGCGTCTTGCGCAGCATGGTGCGCTTGCGCTCGCGGCACTCTTCCGCCCAGGCGGACCAATCGCGCAGCTTGCCGGCCGTCTTCCACTCCGTCGCGACGTCGAGGAAGAGTTTCAGCGCAGCGCCGGCATCCGAGACGATACCGAAATCAGGGGCGAAGACACGACCGATCTGGGTCGGCTCGATATCGACGTGAACGAACTTGCGGCCTTCCGTATAGGTCGGAACGTTGCCGGTGTGGCGATTGGCCCAACGGTTGCCGACACCGAGCACGAAGTCGGAAGCGAGCATGTTGGCGTTGCCGTAGCGGTGCGAGGTCTGCAGGCCGCACATGCCGGCCATCAGCGGATGGTCGTCGGGGATGGTGCCCCAGCCCATCAGCGTCGGGATGACAGGAATGCCGGTGATCTCGGCGAATTCGGTCAAGAGGTCCGAAGCATCGGCGTTGATGATGCCGCCGCCGGCGACGATCAGCGGACGCTCCGCCTCGTTCAGCATGGCCAGGGCCTTCTCGGCCTGGGCACGCGTCGCCTTCGGCTTATAGGGCTCAAGCGGCTGATAGGTGTCCGGATCGAACTCGATCTCGGCGAGCTGGACGTCGACCGGCAGGTCGATCAGCACCGGGCCGGGACGGCCGGAGCGCATGATGTGGAAAGCCTTCTGGAAGACGAAGGGAACCAGCGCCGGCTCCATGACGGTAACCGCCCACTTGGTGACTGGTGCGGCGATCTTGGCAATATCGACCGCCTGGAAGTCTTCCTTGTCGAGACGGGCGCGCGGCGCCTGGCCGGTGATGCAGAGGATCGGGATCGAATCCGCCGAAGCCGAATAGAGGCCGGTGATCATGTCGGTGCCAGCCGGGCCCGACGTGCCGATGCAGACGCCGATATTGCCGTGCTTGGCGCGGGTATAACCTTCGGCCATATGCGAGGCACCCTCGACGTGGCGGGCGAGAATGTGGCGGACGGAACCGCGAGCCTTCAGAGCCGAATAGAACGGGTTGATGGCGGCGCCAGGTACGCCGAAGGCACAGTCGATGCCTTCCTTCTCCAGAACATAAACAGCCGCGTCAACGGCACGCATCTTAGCCATGGGAACTCCTCCTATTTCCTGAAAACATAATCCATAATTTTCGATACGCAACATATAAATGGAAATCATTTCCATCATGTGGAAATAAAGATTTTCAACAATTCGGAGAAAATCCCTCCGTGGCCTGATAGAGGATGATGGCGAGAGACGTGATTTGCAGAGAGGCTTCGATGGACGGCAACGGCAGGGGAAAACGCGGACGCAAGGCGGGCGAGAATGCAGCACCGTCATCCGTACAGGTGCTCGATCGCAGCCTTGCTCTTCTGACGGTCGTCGCCGAGGAGGACGGCTCGACCTTGACCCAGCTTGCCGACCAGACCGGCATGGCGCCATCCACAGTGCATCGTCTGCTGACGACGCTGGCCGGCCACGGCATGGTGATGAACGACCCGGACACCGGCGCCTGGACCGTCGGCCTCAAGGCATTCGAGATCGGCAACGCCTATCTGCGCTTCCGCAAGCTCGGAACGATCAGCCGCCCCTTCCTCAAGGGCCTCATGGAGGAAAGCGGCGAGACGGCGAATATCGGCATCGAGGAAGGCGGCGACGTCGTCTTCATCTCGCAGGTCGAAAGCCACGCGCCGATGCGCGCCTTCTTCCGCCCCGGCCGCCGCGGTCCGGTTCATGCCTCCGGCATCGGCAAGGCGATCCTTTCGACCTGGTCGGACAAGGAGATCGCCCAGCTGCTCGGTGGCCGCGAACTCGCGCATTTCACCGACAAGACCCGCGACACGCTGCCGGCGCTCTTGAAGGACATCCAGGAAATCCGCCACCGCGGCTGGTCCGTCGACGACGAGGAGCACACGCTCGGCATGCGCTGTGTCGCAGCACCAATCTTCAACGAATATGGCGAAACCATCGCCGGCATTTCG
The DNA here is from genome assembly GCF_900103435.1 of Sinorhizobium sp. NFACC03. NCBI lineage: Bacteria > Pseudomonadati > Pseudomonadota > Alphaproteobacteria > Hyphomicrobiales > Rhizobiaceae > Sinorhizobium > Sinorhizobium sp. NFACC03. Next base: position 128,361 of record NZ_FMXF01000004.1, on the reverse strand, counting down.
ATCTCCGGCCCGTCCGTCCGCGTCAGCGATCAGAAGCTTTCGACCTTCGGCCCCATCGTGCGCGAACGCGCCGACGCCCTGACGAGGGCAATGGGTGGCAAGCGACCGGAAGACCTGTAACGGCCCAGACGAAAGCGCCGCGCATCGATCAAGACGCGCGGCGCTGGGAGATTCTGCTTTGAGCACCAATCGGTGTCCGGCCGACGGCGAATGAGGCGCAGTCGGCGTAAGCCCCTATGCGGTCTCGAAGTTTCTAGTCACCGCGTTCGCGGTATCCTTGGCCGCGGTCGCAACACCCTTCATCGGCTTGCCGCCGACATAGGTTTCGGCCACCGACCGGTCGTCGCCCATTGTCTGCAGGATGAAGAGCTCTTCCGCCAGCGAACCGGCGACCCGCATGCGCAGCTCCATCGACGGCTTTGCGCGACTGTCCAGCACCACGATATCGGCATCGGCGCCGACATGCAGCGAGCCGATGCGGTCGTCGAGGTCCAGCGCCCGGGCGTTGCCGAGCGTCATGCGGTAGAAGGAGTTGAACGGCGTCAGCCGCTGGCCCTGCAGGTGCAACACCTTATAGGCCTCGTCCATCGTCTCCAGCATCGAGAAGCTGGTACCAGCACCGACGTCGGTCGCGACCGACCAGCGCGCGCCGAGCTTGTCGAAGCGATCCCTGTCAAAGAGACCGGAGCCGAGGAACAGGTTCGAGGTCGGGCAGAAGGTGCCGACCGCGCCTGTCTCGGCGAGAACCGAGATCTCGCGATCGCTCAAATAAATGCAGTGGCCGAGCAAGGTCTTGCGTGTCAGAAGGTCGTAGCGCGCGTAGATATCGGTGTAGTCCTTGGCCTCCGGATAGAGCGAGGTCGCGAAAGCGATCTCATCCTTGTTCTCGGAAAGATGCGTCTGGACGTAGCACTCAGGGTGCTCGGCGACGAGCGTGCGGCTCGCCTCCATCTGCTCCGGCGTCGAGGTGATGGCAAAGCGCGGGCTGATGGCGTAATGCACCCGGCCGCGGCCGTGCCACTTGGCAATCAGCGCCTTGGTCTCGTCATAACCCAGTTGCGGCGTGTCGCGCAGCGCGTCGGGCGCATTGCGGTCCATCATCACCTTGCCGCCGATCATCAGCATGCCACGGGCTTCCGCCGCGCTGAAATAGGCGTCGACGCTTTCGGGATGCACCGAGCAATAGGCGACGGCCGTCGTCGTGCCGTTGGACAGGAGTTCGTCCATGAACCGGCCGGCGATGTAGCCGGCATGCTCAGGCTTCCGGAACTTCTGTTCCTCGACAAAGATGTAGGTGTTCAGCCATTCAAGAAGCTGAGCACCATAGGAGGCGATCGCCTGCGTCTGCGGGAAGTGCAGGTGCGTGTCGATTAGGCCTGGCAGCACCAGATTGGGGCGGTGGTCCGCGACCTTGACGCCGGCGCCGGCGCGGCGGGCGACTTCGGCATGATCGCCGATATCCGCAACCTTGCCGCCCCGCACCAGCACGGCGCCGTCTTCGAAATAGCGATAGGAGGCGGTATCGTCGATGCCCTTGGGCTGGTCGACAAAGGTCAGGACGCGGCCGCGGATCAGCAAATCGGTCATTGGGTCTTTCCTCCATTCACCACGGATTCGTACCAGGCGACGAGCAGTTGCCGCTCCTCGTCCGATACGCCGGTGACGTTGGCGGGCGGCATTGCATGCGAACGGCCGGCCTGCAGGTAGATTTCACGCGCGTGATTGGCGATGTCGGTGTCGGTCTCGAGCGTCACGCCCTTCGGCGGCACGACCAAGCCTTCCCAGCCCGGCTCCTTGGCATGGCACATGGAACAGCGGCCAAGCACCGTGTCGCGCACCTTCGGAAAGGCTTCCGCCGTCACGAAGGGCTGCTGCGCGGCGGAGATCTTTTCCTCCTCGCCGCCGGCAAGGATCTTCGGCACGGTCGACAGCCACATGATCGCGACGAAGAGCAGCGCGGTGATGAGCCAGGTCCAGGTCGGGTTGCCCTTGTCGGCGTGGCGGGTGTTGAAATAGTGCCGAATGGTCACGCCCATCAGGAAGACCAGCGAGGCGATGATCCAGTTGAACTGGGTGCCGAACGCCAGCGGGTAGTGGTTCGACAGCATCAGGAACAGAACCGGCAGCGTCAGGTAGTTGTTGTGGGTCGAGCGCTGCTTGGCGATCACGCCGTACTTCGGATCCGGCGTGCGACCGGCGATCAGATCGCCGACGACAACCTTCTGGTTCGGAATGATGATGAAGAACACGTTGGCCGACATGATCGTCGCGGTGAAGGCGCCGAGATGCAGGAAGGCGGCGCGGCCGGTGAAGAGCTGCGTGTAACCCCAGGCCATGCCGACAAGGATGAAGTACAGAAGCACCATCAGCCTGGTGTTGTCGCGGCCGAAGGGCGACTTGCAGATCGTGTCATAGGCGAGCCAGCCGAAGGCGATCGAGCCCAGCGAGATGGCGATCGCCACCGGCTTCGAAACGTCGAGCACATTCGGATCGATCAGGTAGAGGTCGGCACCGGCATAGTAGACCATGCACAGCATGCCGAAACCGGAAAGCCAGGTGACGTAGGATTCCCATTTGAACCAGATCAGGTGCTCCGGCATGTTGGCCGGCGCCACCAGATACTTCTGAATGTGGTAAAAGCCGCCACCGTGCACCTGCCACTCTTCGCCATAGGCACCGACCGGAAGGTCCGGTCGCTTCTTCAGGCCAAGGTCAAGCGCAACGAAATAAAATGACGAACCGATCCACGCGATACCCGTGATGACGTGCAGCCATCTCATGGCAAAGGTGAGCCAATCCCAGGCTATGGCATACTCGTACATGCAATTCTCCCATTTCTCCTCGGGCCATTATGTGTCATTGCTGGAGGTCGCGGGAACGTCGCTGCTTCACCAACACTTTCAAAAAAATCTATAAAATAGCGACGCAATGGATAGGCTAGAGAGAAGCCGGAGGAGTGGGACGGAGGCATGTCTTATCTGGACAATGTGCGCGTCTTCGTGCGCGTCGTAGAGCTTGGAACCCTGTCGGCGGCCGGTCGCGACCAGCGCGTGACGCCGGCAGTTGCCAGCAATAGAATCAAAGAGTTGGAACGCCATATGGGCGTTCGCCTGTTCAATCGGACGACGCGCAAGCTGACCCCGACGGAGCACGGTCGCGTCTTTTACGACGGCGCGGTGAAGATCCTCGAAGCGGTCAACGAGGCCGAAAATGCGATCGCCGATCTATCGCGAAATCCGAAGGGCGCGCTGAAGATTACCGCTCCCTTGGGGATAGGTCGGCGCCTGATTGCGTCGGGCATTCCCGAATTCCATGACAAGTATCCCGACATCGAGGTGCGGCTTCGTCTGTCGGACCACAATGTCGACATCCTCTCCGAAGGTGTCGACGTCGCCTTCAAGCTCGGCATCCTTGAAGATTCGAACCTGCGCATGCGTGGCATCATGAACTGCGAGCGCGTGGTCTGCGGGTCGCCCGACTATTTCGAGAAGCGCGGCGTGCCCCAAACCCCTGACGCGTTGATCGCCGACAAACACGACTGTCTGCTGCTGCGCTACCCCGGTTCGAAGGAGTATTTCTGGACGCTCCAGACCATGGAAGGCATGCGCAAACTCGAGGTGACCGGCCCTTACGATTCGGACGACGGCGACGTGCTCACCCAATGGGCGCTCGACGGCCGCGGCATCATCAACAAGCCGCTCTTCGAGGTGAAAAGCCACATCAATTCCGGCGCGCTCGTGCCGATTCTGGTCGACACGCCGCCGCTCAGCGTGCAGCTGGCGGCGATCTATCCACACAAGCGCTTCCAGGATCCGAAAGTCAGGCTGATGATCGACTACATGGCCGAGCGTTGTCAGCGCTTGATCGGCAAGGCGCTGGAGTAGCGTCTAGCCTCTCGTCTTCTCAATACCGGCAATACCGCTGACCTGCTCGACGAGAAAGTCGACCAGCAGGCGGACCCGGGCGATGCCTGCGCGCTCGGGCACGATCAGCAGGCTGAGCGGAACCGAAGACAACCTGTAGCCCGGCAGGATCGGCACGAGCCGACCACTCGCCAGAAGATCGTCGACGAGCCATTGGTGTGTCGGTGCGATGCCGCGCCCGGCGACAAGCGCCTCGCGGGCGGCAAGCCCGTGGTCGACGAGGAAACGCCCGCCAAAGGGTACCGCGTGGCTGCGGCCGTCTGCTCCTTCCAGCGAGATCAAGTCACTGCCTGCGACGTTCGACATGCGGATTCCCTCATGGGCTGTGAGGTCGCGTGGGGTGTTTGGGCGCCCACGCACCTCCAGGTAGGAGGGGGCAGCGACGAACAACCGACGGCTTTCGCCAAGCACCCGGAGCTTCATCGAGCTGTCAGTGAGCGGCCCGAGACGCAGCGCGAGATCGACCCCTTCCCGCACCAGGTCGATGCGCTCATCGGTCAGGCTGAGATCGACCTCGATATCAGGATAACGATCCTGAAAGGCGAAGATCAGGCGGGTTGCGTGCAGGACACCGAAGGCGGCGGTGCAGGACACCCGGATGATCCCGGCCGAGGCGCCGCGGGTGCTGCGCGCCTCGTCGCCTGCCTGGTCGACCAGGCGTAGGATCTGGATGCTGTTGGCATAGTAACGACTGCCTTCGTCGGTCAACGTGACGCGCCGGGTGGTGCGGCTGAGCAGCGGCACGCCGACGGCTTCCTCCAGCTCCCGCAGATGCCGCGTAACGCTCGACTGGCCGATGCCGAGTTCGCGCGCGACGGCCGACAGGCTGCCGCGCTCGGCGACCCGTACGAAGCTCCGCATGCGTTCCAGCGTCACATCCGATTTATCCATTTTTCGGCATAATCATATCCATATTGAATATCTACCGCATGAACAAACAGCGGTCTACCTAAAGTCTCAGTTCACGACTGAAGGATTGCCGACCATGATGAAAGTTGTCCAAAGCACCGATGTTTGGCCGACGGCAAGGAGTATGGCCACAAACGCAGCCAGAAATGGCCCCATCCTATTCTCCAGCAAATCAGTGCCATTGCTCGCCGTGGATTACCAGCCACTTGGCCGCTTCGGAAGGACGCCCTACGCCTGCCGCGCCGTGCATGCCGAGTTGGGCTTTAAGTGATCAGAGCTAACAGTTATCGCCGTCGACACATCGCCGCCAAACTTGGTTCAGTCGACCTGGGGAGTGCCGTCGATGCCGTGGCTGGTGGGCGAGCTGAATCGCATCATCCGGATGAGCATGCTCCCAGCCGTCGCCAACAGTTGGAAAGCGTTTGCCCACGCGCGCTCTCGAAAAGGTCAAGGCGGACTCGGAAACGTAATCAATGTCGATCTTCCAAGCCACCGGCGCTACCTCGACGTTCCGCTGGCCGAGGCCTCTCTTCTTGGAGGTCTGCCGTTCGGCAAGTCCGCAGGCGCTAAGCAAGCCGCGATGTCAGGAGAATTCAGCAGCTCCTAAAACCGGAGTGAACGCTGTTGCGGGATGGAACAGAACCACACGGCTTGGACCATTCGAGACGTTCCTGATGGCGGGTGTCATCTTTCTACTGATAGGCGCCGCCTTCGGGCGTGCTTTCAAGGGGCTCGAAACAAGGTTCGCCATCCCAGGCCGATAACGCACCAAAATCGGCAGTTCGTGAGAACCGCAAGCGGAGAGCATTTTCCGCGCGGCGCAGCCAATGCACACCTATGGAGGAGAGACAATGTCGAAATCAGCAGTCAAAATTGCCGGTATGAACAAGTGGTACGGAGCTTTCCATGTCTTGAAGGACATCGATCTTGATGTTCAGCAGGGCGAGCGCATCGTCATCGCCGGCCCGTCGGGCTCCGGCAAGTCGACGATGATCCGCTGCATCAACCGGCTGGAAGAGCATCAGAAGGGCAAGATCGTCGTCGACGGCATCGAGCTCACCAACGATCTCAAGAAGATCGGACGTGCGCCGCGAAGTCGGCATGGTGTTCCAGCACTTCAACCTGTTCCCGCACCTGACGATCCTCGAAAACTGCACGCTTGCGCCGACCTGGGTGCGCAAGATGCCGAAGAAGCAGGCCGAAGAAGTCGCGATGCACTTCCTCACGCCCGCTAAGATCCCGGAACAGGCGAACAAGTATCCGGGCCAGCTTTCCGGCGGCCAGCAGCAGCGCGTGGCGATTGCCCGCTCGCTGTGCATGAAGCCGAAGATCCTGCTGTTCGATGAGCCGACCTCGGCGCTCGATCCGGAAATGGTCAAGGAAGTGCTCGACACCATGGTGTCGCTTGCCGAAGAAGGCATGACCATGCTCTGCGTGACGCACGAAATGGGCTTCGCCCGCCAGGTCGCCAACCGGGTGATCTTCATGGACCAGGGCCAGATCGTAGAGCAGAACTCGCCGGCCGAATTCTTCGACAATCCGCAGCACGAGCGCACCAAGCTCTTCCTCAGCCAGATCCTGCACTGAACGAAACTCACCCATCGCGTCTTTCCGCGGCCCGTGCCCGGCCCATGTCGAAATCCCACGCGATGTCATCGTTGCCACGGCCGATCATTTGTCGGCCGAGGCCCGGCGCCAACGGGCGCGTTGTCTTGAGGGACCGGCCATGCCTTTATCATGACCGGCAATCTCAACATGCAATCGCTACTCGATGAATTGACGGCGAGCGATGCGGTCCGTGTCGTCGGCACGGAATTCAGGAAGCAGGAAACGTATCCCGACCCGAAGCCGCTCGCCATCGGCGGCCCGTTGATCAGCAGAGATCTCGAAGCATGCCGTCGCCAGCCTCGCCGACACCCTGTCGAAGTGAGTGCCTCCTAACTCGACGCTAGCTCAGTTAGAGCTTCGCCCTCGTCGACCGCGGCGTGGACAAAAGAAGGCTCGTTTCGCTACCCATAATGCCGGGCACGAGGCGGATCTTGCGCAGCACGGCATCGAAGTTGGCAAGGCTCGATGCGCTAAGTTCCACCAGCAGATCCCACCGGCCATTCGTCGTGTGAATCTGCGAGATTTCAGGAAAACCGCCGAGCGTGCGGATCACCCGGTCGGTCACATGGCCTTCGATCTCAATCATCATCACCCCACGAACGACATCTTCAAGGGCATCAGCGCGAAGCATCACCGTGTAGCCGAGGATGGTACCGTCCTGCTCCATCCTTTCGATGCGCGCGCGCACGGTCGCACGCGACGCACCGGTTTCCAGCGCGAGATCCGAGACGCTTCGACGCCCATTGCCGCGCAACAGCATCACGATCTTCTGGTCGAGAGTGTCCATACCAATTTGGAATCCGCTCTTATCAATCTGGTCAAGCTAGCATCTCGATATGCCAAAATTCAATGTTCAATCCGCCATCGAGGGCTTCTAAAGTCATAAAAACAAACGGGAGTACACTATGGACTGCACGCTCATCGGCGCGCCCCTGCAAATCGGGGCAGGGCAGCTTGGCTGCGAGATGGGGCCGAGCGCCCTGCGCATCGCTGGCCTTCGCACGGCACTGGAAGAACTGGGCCATACGGTCAAGGACAATGGCAATCTCAGCCCACGTGCGTTCGATGAGATGCCGCATCCGAACAAGGCCGTTCATCACCTCGGCGAAACGGTCGCCTGGGTCGAAGCGCTGTCGGCTGCTGCCTACGAACACAGCAAGGCAGGCATGCCTATCTTTCTCGGCGGCGACCACGCGATCTCCGCGGGCACTGTTCCGGGTCTCGCACGCCGAGCCGCCGAACTCGGGCGGCCGCTGTTCGTGCTCTGGCTGGACGCCCATACCGACTTCCATACTCTCGAAACGACGGTGAGCGGCAACCTGCACGGCACGCCGGTCGCGTACTATACCGGCCAGACCGGTTTCGATGGCTTTTTCCCTGCGCTGGCCCATCCCGTTGCCGCAGAAAACGTCTGCATGATCGGTATACGCAGCGTTGACACCGCCGAAAAGGCCGCCATTCGCACGACCGGCATCACGGTACACGACATGCGCGTCATAGATGAGCATGGCGTGGCCGTCCTCGTCCGCAGTTTCATCGAGCGAGTCCGGGCCGCAAACGGCCTCCTGCATGTCAGCTTCGATGTCGACTTCCTCGAGCCGGACATCGCGCCGGCCGTTGGCACCACGGTACCGGGAGGAGCAACCTTTCGCGAGGCGCACCTGATCATGGAGATGCTGCATGACAGCGGCCTGGTGACCAGCCTCGACATCGTCGAGCTCAATCCGTTCCTCGACGAGCGCGGCAAGACCGCACGGCTGCTCGTCGATCTCGTCGCCAGCCTGATGGGCAAGCGTGTGATGGATCGCCCCACTGTTACTGGCTGATTTCGATTGTTCTTTGGTTGGAGGAAAAATGAATACTGATCCGAAACTGAACGTGGTTCCGTTCGTAAGCGTCGACCACATGATGAAACTGGTTCTGAAGGTCGGCATCGACCGGTTCCTGACAGAACTGGCGGCCACGATCGAGGAGGACTTCCGCCGCTGGCCGGTCTTCGACAAGACCCCGCGCGTTGCATCCCATTCGCAGGAAGGCGTTATCGAGTTGATGCCGACCAGCGACGGAACGCTCTACGGCTTCAAATATGTCAACGGTCATCCGAAGAACACGCGCGACGGCCGCCAGACCGTGACGGCTTTTGGTGTGCTCTCGGATGTCGGCAACGGCTATCCGATGCTACTCACCGAGATGACGATCCTCACCGCGCTACGCACCGCCGCGACCTCGGCGGTCGCGGCGAAATATCTGGCTCGGCCGAACGCCCGCACTATGGCCATCATTGGTAACGGCGCACAGAGCGAATTCCAGGCCCGCGCCTTCAAGTCGCTGCTCGGCATTGACAAGCTTCGCCTCTACGATCTCGACGCCTCCGCCACCCGGAAATGCGCGCGCAACCTTGCAGGCCTCGGCTTCACCATTGAGGAATGCACGTCGGTCGAAGAGGCGGTCGAGGGCGCGGACATCATCACCACGGTCACCGCCGACAAGCAGTACGCAACAATCCTTTCCGACAACCACGTCGGCCCCGGCGTCCACATCAACGCGGTGGGCGGCGACTGCCCCGGCAAGACCGAACTCAGCAGGGACATTCTGCTGCGCTCGGACATCTTCGTCGAATACCCACCGCAGACGCGCATCGAAGGCGAAATCCAGCAGCTGCCGGCCGAGCATCCCGTCATCGAACTGTGGCAAGTCATGACCGGTGAGACGGAAGGCCGTAAGAGCCCGGCTCAGATCACGCTCTTCGACAGCGTCGGGTTCGCCGTCGAGGACTTCTCCGCCCTCCGCTATGTCCGGGAGCAGATTGCCGAACACGGCATGTTCACAGAACTCGACCTCCTCGCCGACCCCGACGAGCCGCGCGACCTCTACGGCATGCTGCTTCGCTGCGAGAAGAAGCTCAACGCCGCCTGACGCCGGGAATGAAAATCCACCGCCCGTTTACCCAAGAGGTAAACGGGCGGCGTTGTATAGAACGTCGGCTTCAGCGCTCAGTCGGGTGGTTTCCCAACTCGAGATTAGATTCCAGACACCCATGCTGTTTGTTGCCAAGGTCTGCTGCGGCGATGTGGTGTGCAGCAGTTGCTTCAAGAAAGTAAAAAGGTGGTTCTGGATATCTAACGCCTCTAAGAAGAATGAACGCGTCGCAAAGCACTTGTGACGCATTCCTCCTCCAGCTGGCATTTATCTATCGGCAATTCGAGGTTCCACACTCTAGTGGGTTCGGACTCTTCCAGCCGCAACACGTCGTGCAACTTTGAACAGCAAGATCGAAGCTGCTCCGAAGAGGAGCGTCCCATTGAATGGATGTAGCCAGAGCAAAGGTGGCGTCGAACCGGCCGCCAACATCACCTGCCCCACATACAGACCGAACATCAAACCGGCCCACCATCCGAAACCGCGCAATCGCGCAACGATTAACGAACCTATGAGAAGGGTGATCACCGGAAGCGACAAACCGCCGCCCAAGATCGCGTGCAGCTCCCATAAACTAATATCGCTGAAAAGCGCCAGGCCAGCGCTCAGAAATTGGCCGAGAATTCCGACGGGTAGGAGGCACGCCGCGAATGTGAACCATACAGGCGTTCCAGCGTCGAGATCAGCCAACGTGTCGTGGATCTCGTCCATGTCTCAGGCCGCCTCTTGGCAAGCCGCAGTCGTTGCCACGATCCAGCGCTCGAGGATCGCGGCATAACCAGCGGCGGCGGCTTCGAGAGCTTCCGGGGAGAGTTTGTCCGCCTCATAGACAACAAATGGATCTGTCCAGGCAAGACCACAGCGATGCGCGGTAGCCCGCAGCGGCGCGAACAGGTCAACCATCGAAAACATATTGCGTCCGCCGGTGCGATAGGCGTCCGATACGTTGCCGGCAGTGGCCGCGATCATCAGCGGCGTACCTTCGAGCGCGCGGCCTTCCTGCTCGTAGGCGATGTAGAACATTCGTGTCAGCACCGCGTCCTGCCAGCCTTTCATGAGCGCCGGCGTGGAATACCATTGAATGGGAAACTGGAACACAATCCGGTCGGCAGACAATAGCCGGGCAGCCTCGTGCTCGCCATCCCGGTCTATACTCACTCCATCTGGATAGAGCGCCTGCATGTCCACTATTTCGACATCCGGCAATTTGGCAGCTGCCGTTGCGAGCGCGATGTTGGCCTTTGAAGCCGCCAGGTCGTGGTGGAAGAGAAGGATGAGGGTCTTGGTCACGGCTGCCTCCTGTTTCAATGAGGCCATGATTGCGGTGGCACCAAAGATTATTCCAATCGTTTATTTATCTACTCTATTATCTGTTCTATGAATTTACGCTCCCTTGATCTCAATTTGCTCGTCATCCTTGACGCCCTTCTGGATGAGGCGCATGTCAGCCGGGCGGCCGAACGGCTGGGCCTTTCGCAGCCCGCCACTTCGGCAGCGCTGCGACGCTGCCGGTACCTGTTCCGCGACGACCTTCTTGAACGCGGCCGGGGCACCATGCGCTTGACAGCGAAGGCCGCGGCCCTGCGAGCACCGCTTAATTCGCTACTGGCCAGCGTGACTGATCTGATTGATCCACTGCAGGTGCCGCTGGTGCACATTCGTCAAATGGTGCGCATTACGACCGCCGACTATCCGGCGCTGTTCATACTGCGCCCACTACAGCAGGAATTGCAGCGCTCCGCGCCGGGGATCGACCTGATCATCCAGCCTTGGCACGGCGCCGAGATGGCCCGTCTCGCACTCTTGGATGGCAGTACGGACATCGCTCTCTCCGTACTGCCGTCCGCCGAGGACGACCTGCACCGTGAGGAACTCTTCTTCGAGCACTATCTCGTCGCCATGCGCCCCGGACATCCGGCGGCAGAGAATTTCAGTTTGGAGTCCTGGATTGCTTATAAGCATATTCTCGTGTCCGGCCGTGGCGATACACGGACGCCCACCGACGACGAACTAGCGCGTCAAGGCCTGTCTCGGCGCATCGGCCTGGTGGTGCCAAATTTCCAGATGGTGCCCGAGTTGCTCATTGGTTCGGACATGATCGCGCTTTTGCCTTCACGCGTCCTTGCCGAACTTGCGGGGTGCGTCTCGTTCCAGCCGCCGCTCCCCATACGTGGCTTTCCCTTACACCTCGCCTGGCACCGTCGGCGCGCCAAAGACACCGCACTTCAGCACGTCGCGACCATCCTCTGCGAATTGCTGCGTTGAAAAGGAGGCCTGCCCCAGCAAGGCTTGCCCGCGACCTTTCGCCTACCCCTCGAGTGGTCAGTACAGCATAGGAATTCATGGTTAACCTCGGTAATGAGGCCACGACTATATCGTAAGGAGACAACCCCTTATTGACCCGTCCGCGTTGAGAAACAGTCCGCTTAGGCAAGACTTCCATTCATCTCTTGTCGCTCGGGGACAACACGGCACCGACGAAATCGTTGCACTTCTCATGATCGACCCCTCGCCGCGAAGCCCTCAGCACATGATGAGCCGCTGAAACCGCGGCCGACCTGTACAAAGATCAGACCCACTCCGTGGCGAACACATTCATCCTTTTTGCTACAAGGGCTCCAGGAGAGTATATTTATCTCAGATGTTATTGTGCATCCAAAATCGCCGTCGGCGCCGCTTTAAAGCGGCTTCTTGCAGTCGCCGTATGCAATCCCCCGGGGCGTCAGCGTAGCTTAACGACACGGCCGTCGTCTCAAGACCGGCGTGGGCCACAGCGTTTCCCTCCCGCAAGAACTCACCGCCCCGGATAAGGCGGGCGATGGGTTCTCGACTTAAGTTACGGTTACGCCAGCGCCGGCAGCAACTGGTCGATGCTTTTCTTGGCGTCGCCGTAAAACATGCGGGTGTTGTCCTTGTAGAACAGCGGGTTCTCGATGCCGGAGTAACCGGTACCTTGGCCGCGCTTGGAGACGAACACCTGCTTGGCCTTCCAGACTTCGAGCACCGGCATGCCGGCGATCGGCGAGTTCGGGTCTTCCTGGGCGGCCGGATTGACGATGTCGTTGGAGCCGATGACGATGACGACATCCGTTTCGTGGAAGTCCTCGTTGATCTCGTCCATCTCCAGCACGATGTCGTAGGGCACCTTCGCCTCGGCCAAGAGTACGTTCATGTGGCCCGGCAGACGACCGGCGACCGGATGGATGGCGAAGCGCACGTTCTTGCCGGCCGCCCGCAGCTTGCGGGTGAGCTCGGAGACCGACTGCTGCGCCTGCGCCACCGCCATGCCGTAGCCCGGCACGATGATGACGCTGTCGGCGTCGTTCAGGGCAGCGGCCACGCCATCGGCATCAATGGCGATCTGCTCGCCGGTGATTTCCATGGCCGGACCCGTGGCTGCCCCGAAACCGCCGAGGATGACCGAGACGAACGAGCGGTTCATCGCCTTGCACATGATGTAGGAGAGGATTGCGCCCGACGAGCCGACCAGGGCGCCGGTGACGATCAGAAGATCGTTGCCGAGGGTGAAGCCGATGGCAGCGGCCGCCCAGCCGGAATAGCTGTTCAGCATCGACACCACAACCGGCATGTCGGCGCCGCCGATGCCCATGATCAGGTGATACCCGATGAAGAAGGCGGCAAGTGTCATGACAAGCAGCGTCCAGGTGCCGGCACCATTGACGTAGAGCACCAGTAGCACGAGCGAGAGAAGGGCAGCACCCGCGTTGAGCAGATGACCGCCCGGCAGCTTCTTCGCCTTGCCGTCAACCTTGCCGGCAAGTTTGCCGAAGGCAATGACGGAGCCGGTGAAGGTGACGGCGCCGATGAAGACGCCGAGGAAGACCTCGACCTTCATGATCGACAATTCGACCGGTTCCTTGTGAGCAAGGATCGCGGCAAAACCGGTCAGCGCAGAGCGGGCCGCCGCGTCGAGGCCGGCGACATCCGCCGCCTCGATATGGGCGTTGAAGCCGATAAAGACTGCGGCAAGACCGACGAAGGAATGGAGGGCGGCAACAAGCTGGGGCATCTCGGTCATCTGGACGCGCGAGGCGACGAAGTGGCCGAGCACGGCGCCGCCGGCAATCATCAGGACGATGATGAACCAGTTGCCGACATCGGGTCCGAAGACCGTGGCGACAATGGCGAGTGCCATGCCGGTCATGCCGTACCAGACGGCGCGCTTGGCGCTTTCCTGGCCCGAAAGCCCGCCGAGCGAGAGGATGAAGAGAACGGCTGCCGCAATGTAGGCGGCCGATACGATACCGATCATCATAATGTTTACCCCTGCCCGATCAGGATTTCTGGAACATGGCGAGCATGCGCCGTGTGACGAGGAAGCCGCCGACGATGTTGATCGTGGCGATCAGCACCGAGAGCGCCGCAAGCAACACCACCAGCCAGTTGCCCGATCCGATCTGCAGCAGCGCGCCGAGAATGACGATGCCCGATACCGCGTTGGTGACGGCCATCAGCGGGGTGTGCAGCGAATGCGAGACGTTCCAGATGACCTGGAAGCCGACGAAGCAGGCGAGCACGAAGACGACGAAGTGGCTCATGAAGGCCGGTGGCGCAAAGGCGCCGACCAAAAGCAGCAGCGCCGTGCCGGCGGCGAGAAGCGCCAGCTGGCTCTTCGTCTGGGCCTTGAAGGCTGCGGTCTCGATGGCGCGCTTTTCCTCCGGCGTCGGCTCCTTCACTTTCTCCTTCGGCTTCTGCGCCGCGATCGCGGCAATCTTCGGCGGCGGCGGCGGATAGGTGATCGCCCCCTCGAAGGTGACGGTCGCGCCACGGATGACGTCGTCCTCCATATTGTGGACGAGCTTGCCATCCTTGCCCGGCGTCAGGTCGGTCAGCATATGGCGGATATTGGTGGCGTAGAGTGTCGACGCTTGCGCCGCCATACGGCTCGGGAAATCGGTATAGCCGATGACGACGACACCGTTGTCGGAGACGATCCGCTGATCGGCAACCGTCAGGTCGCAGTTGCCGCCGCGCTCGGCCGCAAGGTCGACCACCACCGATCCCGGCTTCATCGCGGCCACCATGTCGGCAAGCCAGAGTTTCGGTGCGTCGCGGCCGGGGATCAGCGCCGTGGTGATGACGATGTCGATCTGCGGCGCAAGCTCTCGGAACTTGGTAAGCTGCTTCTCGCGGAACTCCGGCGAAGACGGGGCGGCATAGCCGCCGGTGGCAGCGCCGTCCTGCTGACCGCCCCCATCACCATCGGCGAAATCGAGATAGACGAACTCGGCCCCCATGCTCTCGATCTGCTCGGCCACCTCGGGACGCACGTCGAAGGCATAGGTCTGAGCACCGAGCGAGGTGGCGACACCGATCGCGGCAAGACCGGCAACGCCAGCACCGATCACCAGGACCTTCGCCGGCGGCACCTTGCCGGCGGCCGTCACCTGGCCGGTGAAGAAGCGACCGAAATTGTTGCCGGCCTCGATCACCGCGCGGTAACCGGCGATATTGGCCATCGACGACAGCGCATCCATCTTCTGGGCGCGGCTGATGCGCGGCACCATGTCCATGGCGATGACGTTGGCGCCCTTTGCCTTCGCAAGCTCCAGCAGTTCGGCATTCTGGCCGGGATAGAAGAACGAGATCAGCGTCTTGTCCGCAGACAGGTGCGCGACTTCACTCGGCTCGGGCGGCCGTACCTTGACGACCACATCGGCCGAATCCCACAGCGCCTCTGCCGACGGGGCCACCTCGACGCCCGCAGCGCGATAGGCATCATCGGAAAAGCCAGCCGCAACGCCAGCACCCGTTTCGATGATGCTGCTATAGCCAAGTTTCGCAAGTTGCACCGCGCTGTCAGGTGTCAGCGCCACGCGCGCCTCATTTGCCGCGCGCTCCAAAGGCGCTCCGATCTTCATTTTACAACCTCTCTCTCACCGCGGCGTTCGCCGGGCCATGACTCTTTGGAATGGGTATGAATGGAATAATGTCACTCGACCGGCCTGTTCTTCGCGGCACCGACCGCGCGGAGCCTGATACCGATCCAGCCGACGAGGGGCAAAAAGGCGAGTGCGAGCGCGAGGCCACCATGTCGCGGCGGCACTATCACGACCTCGCGAGTGAAACCGGCTCCATCTTCTGTTTTTGCCGAAACCTCTCCCGAAAAAGCCGCACCGGATGAGGGAGCGGTGACCGCGAAGGCGGTCAAATCTTCCTTCTCATCCTTGCCGGCGGGACGGACGCGGTAGCCAAAGCCGGAACCATCGACCTGCTCGACCTTCAGACGCGCCAACGTGGCCGACTGTTTCACCTCTCCGAAGCGGATATCGATGCTGTCTACTGAGGCGGGTTTGCGTCGCACCCAGATGTCTCGGCCGGGCACGGCATCGACCTGCGGCGAAACGACGGGAACGTACTCCGCTTCCTTGAAGCGGTCGGCGGCGGAGAGCGTCAGATAGAAAGTCGATCCAGAGCGAACGAAGATCCGCGTGTCCTCCTGATTGCTCGGGATCGGGCGTGTCCAGCGCTCCTCGGGAACAACGTCGGCGACCGCAACGCCTCGGCCGGCGGCCTCGACCACGTCCAGATCGCGGGCTGTTCCTGTGACGAGCACATCGTTCACATAGAGCGCCATCTCATATCGGCCGGCGGCAAGTGAAAGCCGATAGGCGCGAGACGGCTTCGTTACGAGCTTGAGGCTCGGCTTAGGCAGGGCGGCAGGCGGCGGGATGATCTCGACGCCGCCCCCTTTGGCGCGAGCCGCGCCGGCTTCGACAAGCTTCTTTTCATAAGCCGTTTGACGTGCCAATGCCTCGGTGTACCGCTGATTGAACGACCTTTCCTCGTTCGTGTAAGTTTCATATTCGGCAGTCGCCGCGTCGCCCCAGAGCAGACGTCCGGCGCCATTCACGGCTCCGTGCGGATAAAGGACCGCGTAGGAGGTTGGGCGGACGGCAGCGACTTCCTTGCCGTCTCTCGTGATCTTCAGGACGCCGACGACATCCTCTCGTTTCTTTTCGAGATCGACGTACACCTGGCGCGACAGCGGCCAGTAATATTCCTCCGTATCGACGAAGGAGAGCGCGCTGTCCTGACCGGATATCAGGTGCAAGGCCGGTGACCGCGAGGGCAGGAACATCTCCCGGAAAGAGAATCCGTCCCAAACGCGACCCGTCACGACGATGGCGTCTCGACGCTCGGGCTCGATCGCCAGCGCGGAACCAGCCACCACGGAGCTAAGGACGAGGGCGAGGAGAATGCGTCTCATGCGCTAGCTCCCTTCATGCGGGCCAACAAGCGAGCGGCTAGGAGCAGAACCATCGCCAGCAATCCCGATGCGACCATCTGCGCCGGCTCCGGCGCAGCCTGGGTAAAGACACCTTGGATGAGCAATCCGACGCCTGCCACAGGAGAGAGGCCATGGACGATCGGTGCTACGCCTTCCAGCGAAGCGCGCAAGTAAAGTGCGAAGAGGCTCATCTCGTCGGCGCTCATGCCGCGCAACAGGCCGAGCAGAATTTCATACACGCCCAGCAGCAAGACTACTGAAAGATAAGCCACGACAGCGCTGCGGACCGAACCTGCCGAAGCCGAGACAAGCAAACCCAAGCCCATGATCGGCAAGACGAAACTAATGGATCTCGCCAACGAGAGAAGCGAGCGTGGGCTGATGACGCCGGCGCCGAGCGGCTGGGCAAGAAGAAGATAGAGACAATAAAGCCCCATCAATCCAACGAACACGACCAGTTCGGCGAAGTATTTCGACACGATGATCGCCGTCCATGAGACCGGCCCGACCAGAAGCACTTCCAGCGTACCGTGCTCTCGCTCCCAACTCAGCCCACCGGCGAGCCGGAGACCGAGGACAAAACCGAGGAAACTGATCACTGTGGTGTTCAAGCCCGCGAGGGGATCGGCGGCCACGACGACGGATTCCGTCTGGAACGTGTTCTGAAAGCCCGCCCCGTAAAGGTAGGCCATCAGCGAGATCGTCGTGGCCACCAGCCAGAACCAGATCGCTTGGAACTTCGCCGCCGTCTCCCGCAATACCAAAATCATGGTCTGCCGGATGATACCTGGCGGACTAAGCTTCAATCCGACGAAGACGGGGCGAACGTGTTCCATGACGGGGTTCCTACATGACGGTGCGGATGAGACCGCCGTCGATCCGCAATGCCGCGCCGTTTACAATGCCGGTACGGGAGGAGCCGAGGAAGGTGACGAAATCCGCGACCTCCTCCGGCTTGGAGAGACGCTGGATCAGCGATGTCGGTCGATTCTCCGCGACGAAGCGGCGCTCTGCGTCCGGTGTCGGTACGCCCGGATAAAGGCCTGCTATGAGAGCGGCGACGCCTTCGGTGCTACACGGACCGGGCAGCACCGAATTCACCGTAACATTCGTCCCCTTTGTCGTCTCGGCGAGATTGCGCGCAAGCGACAGCTGCATAGTCTTGGTTGCGCTGTAGGCTGGCATTTCTGGGGCCGGATTGATTCCCGATTCACTTGCCATGAAAACGACGCGGCCAGCGTCGCGGGCAAGCATCTTTGGCAGATAGTGCCGAGCGAGCCGCACGCCGCTCATCACGTTAACCTCGATGAGTTCATACCACCGGTCATCCCCGGCCTTGTAGATGTCGACGGCCTCGTAGATGCCGAGATTTACGATCAAAACGTCGACGTCGGGGCAATTCGCGATCAGCTCGTCACAGCCTTCGCGCGTCCCTGAATTGCCGACAGCAGCCTCCAGCTTCGCCTCCGGGACTTCGGCGCGAAGACGTTCCGTGGCTCGATCGATTGTATCGGTGCTACGACCGTTGAGTACGACAGTCGCGCCTTCTCGGGCCATCGCACGCGCGATGGCGAAGCCGAGGCCTCCGGTCGAAGCGGTGATCAGGCATCGGCGGTTCTTGTAGCCCAAGTCCATCTGTCAATTTCCTTTCCTAGTTCAATGCATTGGCTGGCCGGAGGCCCGCCGAAGATTCAGGGCGTGTCAGGCCGAGGAATACGTCCTCCAGCGTCGGCGTATCGGCGTCGACAGAGAGAATAGTCAGGCCCGCCGTCGACAAAAGGACGGCGGCCCGCGCACGGGCCGTCCGCATGTCGCCTAGCGGTGCCTTCAGGACAATGTGCACGTGCTGTGGGCCGACCTGCCGGGCTCCCGCAATGTCGTCGACGGACGCAATCACCCCGAGCGCCTCAGCCGCGGGCTCGAAGACTTCGATCCGCAGACCGCCCTGCAACCAGCCGGCTGCGGCGATGTCGCAAGGGCGCCCGTCGGCTATCACCGTACCTTCCCGCATAAACACGACGCTATCGCAAACCCGTTCCATCTCGGCCAGTTGGTGGGAAGAGAACAGCAGCGTCACTCCATCGGCCTTCATTTCCCGAAAGACGGCGCGCATGTCGGCCACTCCGTTGGGATCGAGGCCAAGTGTGGGCTCGTCTAGCAACAGGAATTCCGGCCTATGTAGCATGACACGCGCAAGGCAAGCCCGCTGCTGCATGCCTCGGGAGAATACGCCGAGCCGACGGTCTGCCGCCTGCTTTAGCCCGACGCGGTCGAGCGTTTCGCGCACGCGCGCCGCGGCTTGAGGCACTCCGTAAAGGTCTGCAAAAAAGCGAAGATAAGCCTTCGCCGTCATATCCGGATAGATACGCGGTTTCTCCTGAAGATAGCCTACTCGGGTACGCATGCCGGAAAGCCGGCGCCGGTCGCGCGTACCGAAAAACTCTATCTCCCCGGCGTCGGGTTCGACCAACCCCATGATCATGCCCATGACGGTGGTCTTTCCAGCGCCGTTCGGTCCAAGGAAACCGGTAATCTCGCCGCTTGCCACGGCAAAACTTGCCTGCCGGACCGCCTGTTTCGCTCCGAAGCTTTTGGAGAGCCCGTCAACGACAAGAGCATGCGTCGCCATATCCGTCACCCTTCTCAGTAGATCGGGGGCATCATGTAGAGCCGCGAGAGGTTGATCACGATCATGGTCACGCCGGCAGCGAGCAGGAATTCCATCGGCCAAGCGAGCAGTTTCACCCGGTCGTTCCATAGCTTCAATGCCAAGATGACTACCACGGCGGTCAGTGAAGCCGGCCAGTGCGACACGTCGCCGGTCATGACGGTACAAGATCCAAGAAGCAGTGCCAGGATGAGGCAAAGTACGAATTTCCCCTGCATCTCAATTCTCCTCGTTTTCTGGTCGGCTGGCTGCAGCCTGCGCGATCGTACGGCCCGACCCAGGTTCAAACAGGTAGATCCAATTCACGTCGAAACCGGCGTAGAGGCGGCTCCCCTCCTCCTTCGCCAGATGAGCGGTTTCCGTTGTCGAACTGCGCGTCGTGACGGTTACCGCGCCGCACTTGAGGACATAGAGGTTTTCGGCGCCTGTAGGCTCAAAGGAATAGAGTTCGACGGCGACGCCATGGGCGCTATCAGCCTTATCGCTAACCGAAATGTGCTCTGGCCGGATTCCGAGCCTGACAGTTTTGCCGACAAGCCTTTCGACGCCGTTGTCCCGCGCCCAGCTCTCATCGAGCGGAATTTCGAAATCCTCCGTCAAGGCGGCGACCCGACCCTCGATGCGAGCGATGCGCACATCGAACACGTTCATCTGCGGCTCGCCGACGAAAGTGGCGACAAACTCCGTCGCGGGACGCTCGAAGATTTCGCGCGGGGTGGCGAATTGCAGCATCTCGCCATCCTTCATGACGATGATGCGATCCGCCATCGTCATGGCTTCGAGCTGATCGTGCGTGACGAAGATCGTCGTGACGCCGACGGTCTTCTGAATGTGGCGCAACTCGGCGCGCATCTGTCCCCGCAATTGCGCGTCAAGGTGGGACATCGGCTCGTCCATGAGAAAGACGTCCGCGTCGCGCACCAGCATGCGGGCGATCGCCACGCGCTGCAGCTGGCCGGCCGAGAGCTGGTCCGGCTTGCGCTGCAGGACTTCGGTGATCTGCATGGTGCGGGCGACCGCGTTTACCTTGCGCGCGATCTCGGCCCGCGAGAGCCGCCGTACTTCCATCGGATAGGCGATGTTGCCGAAAACCGTCAGGTGACGATAAAGGCCGTAATCCTGGAAAACCATGCCGACATTGCGATGGCGCGGACGAAGGAACGTGACATTGCGGCCGCCGATCGCGACGCGCCCGCTACTCGGCATTTCGAGGCCGGCGATCATCCGCAGCGTCGTGGTCTTGCCGCAGCCGGACGGGCCGAGAAGGAAGACGAACTCGCCATTGTTGACGGTGATATTCACATCGTTGACCGCATGGAAAGCACCGAACTGCTTCATGAGGCTGTTGATCTCGATTTCAGCCATGGTGACGCTCCAATGTCTTGCCTGCGTTGGTGTGGAGGGGGATCATTTGCGTACGACCCCTTGGGAGAGGCCGCTGATCAGCTGGCGTTGCAGAAGCAGCACAAAGAGGATAAGCGGCGCGGTGATCAGGACCACGGCAGCGCCCAGAACGTTCCACTTGATATCGGCGCCGATGGAATAGGCCATTATGGCCGGTGGCATGGTTTTCGCCTGGGTGCTGGTCAGGAAGGTGGCGAAGGCGAACTCGTTCCATGACAGGATCATCACGAAGATCGCGGTTGCGGTGATCGACGGCGCCATGATCGGCAGCGTGACCTTGCGGAAGGCGGCGAACCATGTGTCGCCGTCAACCATCGCTGATTCCTCGTAACGGCGCGGGATGTCACGGAAGTAGCCCGTAAGCATCCAGACAACGAAGGGCAACTGCATAGCCGTATAGAGAATGATGAGCCCGACCAGCGTATCGAGCAAACCCGCGGTCTGGAATGTCACGAATATAGGGATCAAGACCGCTACGGGCGGCATCATGCGGTTGGTAAGCACCCAGAAGGACACGTCGTCCCGGCCGGGAAAGTCGTAGCGTGCAAGCGCATAGGCGCAGAACATTCCGATCGTCACCGAGAAGAAGGTGGAGGCGAGTGAAACGACCACGCTGTTGAAGAAGTTCTTGAGGATGCCCTTTTCGGAAATAAGGTAGTCGAACGCCTCGAGCGAGGGCGTGAAGAACCAGGTCGGGGTCGCGGAGGCCGATGTTGCGCCGTCCATGAAGCCCGTCATCACCACCCAGAGATAAGGCAGGAAGTTGACGACGCAGACGAGGACGATCACCATATAGACCCACCAGTTGCGCTGCACCGGCGGCGCATTGGGCGATTCCATCGTGTAGCTGAGCTTTTTCATCGCAACCTCCTATTCGGCCACTTCGGTTTTCGATCGGAAGACGCGGATGAATACGAAGCTCATGACGATGATGATCATCATCATGATCAATGAGAGCGCAGCCGCCTTGGAAGCATCGAAGAACTCGAGACCGGTCTTGGTGAGATACACATTAAGGGTGGTGGTGGCGTTGCCCGGACCGCCGCGGGTCATGATCACGATGAGTTCATAGGTGCGGAAGGCGTCCATGGTGCGGATGATCACGGCGATGAGGATCGCCGGCCGCAGTAGCGGCATGGTGATCGTCCAGAAAACCCGCCAGGATCCCGCCCCGTCGATTTCCGCCGCCTCATAGGGTTGGCGTGGAATAGAGGCAAGGCCGGCCGAGAGCATCAGGAACATGAACGGAGTCCATTCCCAAACGTCGACAAAGACGAGTGTCTGGAATGCGATGACCGGATCGGACAGAAACGGGATCTCACCGAGGCCGAGCGCCCGCGTGATGCCGCCGATATAGTAGGTCATGAGACCCGCGCCGGGGTAGAACATGTAGCGCCAGATGAGCGCGGCGACGAGCGGCGGCAGGATCATCGGAATAAGGATGAAAATGCGCATGTAAGCAACGCCGCGCAGCTGTCGCTGAAACAGCAGCGCAAGCCCGAGCCCCATCCAAAACTCAATAAATACCGCCTGCACCGTGAAGAACAACGTCTTGCGCATGGCGTGCCAGAATTCCGGGTCCTGCACGACAGCCTGATATTGGTAAAGTCCAACGAAGAACTGCGGAATATAGGGCTTCGACAAGATGACGTTGTGGCTCGCGATATAGAGCGAATATAGGAACGGATAGACGCCGAGCGCGAACAGGATAATCAGCGTCGGCGCCATCAGCACCCAGGGAAAGATGGTCCGGTTCGAGGGACCGAAACGGGACAGGAGGCCCCGCTGCCCGAAGGCCAGCGTCGGGGTTGCAGTGGTATGTTCCGAGATCGACATGTCTCAGTCCCCTTGCATTGCGATTGAGAAAAGGGGGCGCGCGCTCCTGGAGGAAAGGCGCGCCGAGCGGCCTGTCCGGGTGCCGATGGCACCCGGGGACTAGACCTAAAGTTCAGTTCCACTTCGACGGCAGGCGATCGTAGTAGCTCAGGTCGCGCCAAAGCTGTTTGGGCAGGTCATTGCGGCCGGGAATGTAGTAGCCGCCCTTGCGCATTGCGTCGGTCATGCGCTTTTCCATGTTGGCGGCGGCCGTTTTGCTGTCGATCTCGCCGATCCAGACCCGGTTGCCCTCTTCGCCCATGATGTCGGAGATTTCAGCCCATTCCGGCACGCGGATACGCTCATCCGGATTGGTTTCCTTCAGCATGAAGTCATAGACTACCGGCCACCAGGGTTGATACTTGGCCAGCGTCTCGCTCTTGTAGGTGGAGTGCCGCGAAGGGCCAGCGCCATACTGCGTAGCGCGCTCCTGGATCTCCTTCGACGTAAGCCACTGGATGAAGGTCCAGGTGGCTTCCTTGTTCTTGGAATCCTTGGAAAGGCCGAGCGACCAAGCGCCGAACCAGGGGTCGATCACGCCGTTCGGGCCAACCGGCGTGTGGAGATGGACGTTCTTGCCGGCGACCTTCGCCTGGCTATCTGGGTCTTCGAAGAACCCCTTGACGAAGTCCTGGTAATTCCATGTCCCGAAGGCGTTGCCCGTCTGGTAGACCGCGGTTGCCTCGCCGATGCCCCAGTTGGCGCTGTCGGACGGCATGAATTGCTTGAAGCTCGTGAAGTAGTCGATCGAGGCAACCGTGCGCTCGTTGTTGATCGAAATCTTCCAGTCCTTGTCGACATATTCGTCACCCTTGGTCTCGGGCGTCTGGAAGGCATAGAGATACGGCAGATAGGTGACGCCCCAGAACCAGCGGCCCGGGATGTTCGCGAAGCCGATCATGTTGCTTTCGGGGTTGTTCACTTTCTTAGCAGCGTCGAACATATACTGCGTGGTGAACTCCGGCGAGAAACGCTCGGGCAACTTGAAGCCGGCCTTTTCCGCAATGTCCGCACGGAAGGTGGTGCCAACTGGGCCCGCCCCGATCGGCATGGTGAAGAGCGTGTCGTTGAAGACGCCCGTGCCGCTGATGACGCGCGGCAGGAAATCGTCAATGTCGTAGCCGGCCTCCGTGAGGTCCGCATCCTTGACGTAGGGCATCAACGGCTCGAGGAAGCCTGCGGCAGCGTATTCCGCGAGCCACATCACGTCCACGGCGAAGAAATCATAGGTGCCGGTGCCTTGCTGCATCTCGACCAGCGACTTCTGCCGATAGTTTTCAAAAGGCACCTCGTCGACTACGACTTTGATGCCGTATTTCTTCTCGAATTCCGGAAAGAACTTCCCGAGCGCGGCAAACTGGGGCATGGACGGTGCAAGGAAATGGATGGTCGTGCCGGCGAGGGCCTTTTGCGCCTCGGTCTGGGCGTGCACGGGCAACGCCAACACCCAAAGCGCAAGACCACCCGCGAGTGCGCCCGTAGTTTTCATGATGTTCATTTTCTCCTCCTCAGGTTTGGTATGCATGCGTACCCTTCGCCATGCCTTTTCAGGCGTGGAGTCTTGCTATCCCTCTTGTCGTGAAGCGTGCCTGGCGCACGGTGCGGCCCGTGCCGGCATCGAAGAGATAGACGAAGTCCGGATTGATCCGGAACGAGATCGGCGCGCCGATCTCGCGGGGATATTTGAGCGCTGCGTCGATCGTAGACATCGCACGGACCACTGTGCCATCGACCGCGATATCGAAGACGACACGCGAGCCGAGCGTCTCGACGGCAAAGACCGTGCCATTGACCCGGCAGACATGGGTGCTATCCGCCGGGCACAGGGAAAGATGCTGCGGCCGTAGACCGAGCAGATACTTGTCGCCCGGCTGGAGCGGGTCGCCCTCCTGCATCCAGTCCTTGTCGACCTCGATATAGGCCTCGCCGATACGCAGGAATTTGCAGCCGTTCGATTCCGAAATTTCCGCCTGCAACACATTCATGGGCGGCTCGCCTATGAATGTCGCAGCAAACAGTGTCGCCGGCCGATCGAACAGCTCCTGCGGCGCGGCGATCTGCTCGATCTTCCCCTTGTTGATCAGCACGATACGGTCCGCCATGGTCATGGCTTCAAGCTGATCGTGAGAGACATAGAGCATCGTCGCGCGGAAATCGCGCTGCAACCGCTTGAACTCGACGCGCATGCGCGCTCGCAGTTGGGCATCGAGATGCGAGATCGGTTCGTCCAGCAGAAACACGTCAGCGTCGCGCACCAAAGCCCGGCCGATTGCCACGCGCTGCTGCTGACCGCCGGACAGCTGACTCGGGCGACGCTCCAGTAACTTTTCGATCTGCAGGGTTTCCGCAACGCCTGAGATGTGGCGGCGGATATCCGCGTCTGACATTTTCCGGATGCGCAACGGGTAGGCGAGGTTCTCGTATACCGAGAGATGCGGAAACAGCGAGTGCTTGTCATAGACCATGGCGAGGTTGCGCTCGCGGGGCGTCCAGCGGGTCACGTCTCGGCCGCCGATCATGATGCGTCCGGCGGTCGCATCCTCCAGTCCGGCGACGAGGCGAAGCGTCGTGGTCTTGCCCGCCCCCGAAGGACCGAGCAGGAACACCGCCTCGCGGTCCGCCACGTCGAGCGAGACGCCGTTAAGTGCGGTGAAGCCACCCTTGAAGGCTTTCGCCAGGTTTTCGATCTGAAGGTCAGCCATGGTCTTTTCCGGTTTTGAGATCAAAGAATTGCGCGGATTGTCCCGCCTTCGGCGCGCATCGCCATGCCGTTGAGGGCAGGAGACGCAGCGAGATGGACGACGCTGGATGCCACCTCGTGGGGTGCGATCATCCGGCGGATGAGCGAGGTCGGCTCGGTCTCGTCAAAATAGTCGGAGACCACCTGTTCGCGAGTGATCCCCTTTTCGCGAGCGATCTCTTCGTGATAGCGGCGCACCGCGGTCGTATCGGTCGGCCCCGGCAGAATGGTGTTCACGCGCACCTGCGTGCCGCGCGTCAGTTCCGAGAGCGCCCGGGACACGCCGAGCAGACAGGCCTTCATAGCCCCGTAATGCGGCATCCAGGCCTGCGGCTTCACCGCACTTTCGCTGCTGATGAAGACGACCGAGCCTTCGCCACGCTCCAGCATGCTTTTCAGGATCAGACGGGACATGCGCACGCCCGTCATCACGTTGACGTCGAAGAAGCGGAACCAGTCCTCGTCCCGCGTCTCGAAGAACGGCCGGACCTCGAAAATGCCGACCGAATTTATGAGAAAATCGACCGGCGCTACAGCAGCGGCGAAATCGGCGAGCCGCCTGTCCTCGCCCGCAACCGTCAGGTCGCAGGCCATGCCCTGAGCATTTTTGCCGAGTTGTGAAACAGCGGCGCCGACCTCTGCGTCAGAAAGGCCGCTCACCGTTGCACGCGCGCCTTCAGCAACAAACGCTTGGGCCACCGCCAGGCCAATGCCCGTCGCACCTCCCGTCACAAGGACATGCTTGCCTTCCAGCCCGTAATCCATTGTCCAAACCTCCCTTGGCATGCGGAGCCGTAAAGCTCCGGCGCGCCGCCCCTCCAGGCGGTCTGCGCGTTCCCTTCCACGCCTCACGGCCATCAGCCTGTCGACCAAGGAACTTGCCTTGCCCCACAGAACTAATTTTTTTTTATGAACTTTGCAAGAAAAAAAATTTTACACGATCAAGCTGCGGCTTGCCGCAAGCGCATGACGGTCTCGCCATTTCCGGCGGCGAAATGCTGCACGGCGAAATCAATGAAGGCAGCCGTACGTGCGGGAAGCCTTCTCCGTGTATCGCTGATCAGGCTGACACGCTCCGCAGCGGGCTCGTAAGACGCCAGGATCGGCACCAGCCGTCCCGAACGCAACTCCGGCTCGATGTCCGCGCGCGCCGCGCGCAAGACCCCAAACCCCTGCAAGGCAAGGGTTTTCAAAGTCTCCGGATCACTTGTCTGAAACCGGCCGCCAACGGAGATGCTGCACTGTGTCTCACCCCCGAATGCCCAGATATCGCCGCCGATCATCGAGCCCTCCAGACGGAGACAGTCGTGGTTCTCCAGCGCTTCTGGCGATGTCGGCATGCCACGCTCCGTTAGATAATCGGGAGCAGCGGCCGTCACGGTTTCCATCGTAAACAATTTCCGAATCGTGAGACCCGAGTCCTTCACCTGACCGCCGCGCAGGGCGGCATCGAAATGAATTTCATTCAGGCTGCCGGGCGGATCATAACGGAGGGAGATTTTAACGTGCGGATGCGTACGGGCAAAGGCATGAACAAGCGGCAGCACATGGCCGCGCCCGATATCCGTAGCACACGAGAGCACCAACCCACCCTCGACCGCATGCCGCCGGCCACCCATTTCGCGTTCGAGATCGGCAAAACCGGAGAGAACGGGTTGAGCACGCTCGAGCAACAGACGGCCCTCCTCCGTCAGGAGAAGCGAGCGTGTTGTGCGCCGCACGAGCGCCATGCCGTAGTGATCCTCAAGCGCCTTCAGGCGCCCGCTGATCGTCGCCGGCGCCATGCCGAGGCGATTTGCAGCACTCGCCATACTCTGCGAGCGGGCGATTTCCGAAAACATCCTGAGATCGGCCAAACAGTTCATCCGCGGTCCTCCGTTCAGGCTGGCTTGCCTGGCGGACCCGGTTTCCTAAGCACCCCTTCAAGAGCGCCCTCCTCAAAAAACCGGAGCCGTCACGAAGCAGTAACACCCGCCACCGGAATCCCGCTGCGAATATTCGTCACTTGATTATGGAAGAATCGTCACGAATCGGAATTGCTATGACGCGATGTGCTTGATCAGATAGTCGATGAAGAGGCGAATGCGCGGCGCGAGCGGCGATTGGTCGGCATAGATAATGGAAACAGGCTCGCGATCGCCAGGGTTAAATGTCTCAAGGACGCGAACCAGCCGGCCCGCCTTGAGATCATGCCCGATATGAAAATCCGAAAGACGCGCGAGACCTATGCCGTCGAGGGCGAACCGCCTGAGGCTTTCGCCATTGTCGAGACTGAGATTGCCCTTCACCGCCAGGTCGAGCTGCGTAACGACGCCGTCCTGATCAACTCTAAAAGGCCATTTGCCGTAGCTGCGGCTGAACCCGAGCGTCAGGCAATTGTGTTCCAGGAGGTCACGCGGCTCGATCGGCACGCCGTGCCGCTCAAGGTAGGCGGGCGAGGCTACGACATGACGCGGTGATGATGCGAGACGACGAAAGCGAATCGTTGAATCTGTTAGCACGCCGGTGCGGATCGCCACATCGACACCCTCGCGGATCAGGTCGGTGGTCGTATCAGACAGGGAGAACTCCAGCGCGATATCGGGAAAAGCCTCGAGAAAGCCCGTAACCAGCGGTGCGACTCGATGAATGCCGAACGGCACATTACAACTGACCCGAAGCGTGCCGCCGATCTGGCCAGCGCTTTCCCGCACGCCGCGCTCCAGGCTGGATATGTCCTGCAGGATCTGCTTGCCACGAGCGAAGTAGTCCTCGCCCTCGACGGTCAGGCGCAATTTTCGCGTCGAGCGGATTGCAAGCGGCAGGCCAAGACGCGCCTCAATGCGGGCAACGATCTTGCTGATGGCCGAGGGGGACAGGCGTAGGGCATCCGCAGCTGCGGTGAAGCTGCCGGTCTCGACGACTTTGACGAAGACTTCGATCTCGGAAATGCGGCCGGACACGGCTCCCTCCCGGCATTCGTGACACAATATCACTTCACTTATGACAGCGACATGCTTACTGCGGCAAGCCGGAAATGGCAGTGCTCTCCTCCGACCCAATGGAGGAGACTGAACCATGTATCAGAAACGGGCACTCGTGGCCGGCGCGACCGGCATTGTCGGGCTCAACGTCGCCGAACACCTGCGCGATCTCGGCGGCTGGGAAATAACCGGGCTTTCACGCCGGCCACCCGTCGGCGCATCCTACATGCAGACCCATGCCGTCGATCTCCTGAATCGCGAGGCGTCGCTGAAAACGCTGGCGACGCTTCGTCCGACCCATGTCTATTTCTGCACATGGACGCTCGGGAAGAACGAAGACGAAAATATCAGGCTGAACGGCGGCATGCTGCGGACCCTGCTGGACGGTGTTGCGGCCGCCGGCACGGTGGAGCATGTCGCCGTTGTCACCGGCACCAAGCATTATCTCGGACCGTTCGAGGACTATGGCAAGGTGACACCGATCACACCCTTCCGCGAGGATGCGCCGCGCCTGACAAAGAAGAATTTCTATTACGAGCTCGAAGACGTCGTGATGGACTATGCGGCTCGCCACGGCTACGGCTGGTCGGTGCACCGCTCGCACACGATCATCGGTTATGCGGTCGGCAATCTGATGAATATCGGCGCGACGCTCGCCACCTTCGCCTCGATCTGCAAGGCGACCGGCCGCCCCTTCACCTTTCCCGGCACGCCGACGGCCTATCACGGCATAAACGACATCACCGACGCGCGGCTGCTCGCCAAGCACATCCTCTGGGCCTCGACGGAGCCGAATGCCCGCAACGAAGCCTTCAACGCCACCAATGGCGACGTCTTCCGCTGGGAGCAATTGTGGAAGAGCATCGCGGATTATTTCGGCCTCGAGGTTGGCGCCTATCCCGGCCAGTATAATTCCCTGACCGATCGCATGCAGGGCCTCGATCCGGACTGGCAGGCGCTGGTTCGACGGCATGGTCTTCAGCCGCATGCCCTCGACCGCCTCGCCTCCCCTTGGCACACGGATCTCGATCTTGGCCGCCCGATGGAATGCCTGCATTCCATGGCGAAGAGCCGGGCACTCGGCTTTCAGGAAATCCAGGACACGGAAAAATCATTCATCGACGTATTCGACCGCCTGCGCGAGGAACGCATCATTCCCTGAGGCCATCCTCAGAACCATTCACGAAAAGAGCGCATCGGCCGCCCGATGCGCTCTTTCTCTTTGCGTCAATAAAAATCCCGCCGTCAGACGGCGGGATAGGGATGGGCGTTGAGCAGGCTGGCGAGGCGTGACAGCGCCCGCGGACCGGCATTGACCTGATCGCATTCGACGGCGCTGACCCCGGGCACCTCCATCAGAAAGGTGCGCACGGGACCGACAAAGGTCATGGCGAGGTTGGGGCAGGCCCGGCAGGCGCCCGTCAGCGCAACGCTGACCACGCCATCGTCGCTCACTTCGGTGATCGCGATGTCACCGCCATGACCAAGGATGAGGGGGCGCGCGCGGCCAAGCGCCGCGTCAAGTGCGACAGGATCGATCATGCTACCAGCCCCAGCTCGCGCTTCTTGGCTTCAATATCGATGCCCATGCCACGGGCAAACGCTTTGCCGAGAATGTTTTCCTTCATTTTCCGGGTGATCTCCGGATAGCCGTAGCGCTCCTGCAACTCCTCGGGCATTTCGAGATTGGCGAGCGTATCGATATAGGTCTGCACATGCGGCCAGATGAAGGCTTCCGAGCCGTAGCAGATGCGGTCAGAGCCGACATAGAGCAGTGCTTCGCCAAGCCTCTGCAACATTTTCCAGGGCTGGAGATAGTACTGGTTAAACCAAAGCGGCAGGATCAGGTAGATGTTCTCGAACCGGCTCGCGATGGAAATCGTCTCGTCGACATAGGGATCGCCGAGATGATGGATGCCAAAATTGAGCTCCGGGAAATCGGCGGCCGCATACTGGATGTCGTTCGGCTTGAACGCTTCGACCGGCCCGAGCTCAAGCGGAAAGCCCTTGTGGAACTGTACCATCTTGACGCCGAGCTCGATCGCCTTTTCCCATAACGGATAGGCGATGTCGCGGTCATCGGCCCGCCAGGAACAGCCGCGTGACTGATACTGGTAGAACTTGAAGCTGACGGCGCCGAGCTCATGCACCTGCCGCTCCATTTCCTTCAGAGCCGTCCCGAGGCCGTGATAGGCTGGGTCGACACCGCCGGTCAGCACGATGCGCTTGGGATCCTTCTGCGCAAGCGCATGGCTGAGCTCCACCGGACCGAGGCCCGCCCGCCAGTGCGAAAATAGTGGCACGGAGCAAGCGCAAGCCATGTCCGTGTCCGCCTTGCCAAACAACATGTCCACCGCCCAGTCGAGGTCCGGATTGGAAAACGTTTCCGTTTCCGGCGGCGGTCCGCGCCGGCCAGTCAGATTGATGAAGCCGGTCAACTGTTCGCGCAGGATGCGCACGCGCCGGCCGTCGCTACCGTCCTTGATCTGGCCATCACTGAAATCCTGGCAATGCACCGCCGCGTCAAAGACAAACATTCCGTCTTTCATTCGCTTTCTCCCATCGATCCGAAGGCGCAAACGCGCCGTGGCGGCCAAAAAAAGGCCATTCAGATCAATAGCATGGATGTCGTGAAGGCAGCCTTCGAGTTATTTGAAGACTGCCTTCACGACATCCGCGACTGGCCGCCGGGGTCAACCGATCTGGAAGAGATTGACGAAATCCTGATACAGCGCCGGGCCGCTGGCAAGCACCAACCCGCCCTGGGGAAGGGCCGTTCCGGGCGTCGGATAGGCGGGGAAACGACCTCCCGCCGCCTTGATGAGGGCAAGACCGGCGACGGCATCCCACGACCACATGTGACGCTCAAAATAGCCGTCCACCCTGCCGGCAGCCACATAGGCCAGCATCAGAGCACCGGTGCCAACTTGGCGGAAGCTGCCACCCGCGGAGAAGAGACGCTCCGCGTCAGTGGCAAAGGCGGCCGGCGGGACCCGATGATTGTGTCCGAGCCCGAGGCTCGTCTTGTCGATACTGCCAGTGGCGCTGACCGAGATCGGCGCGCCGTTCATGGTGGGCGCGATCCCGTCGGCACCGGCAAAAAGCTCGTCGCGAAGCGGATCATAGATGACACCGAGGATTGGCTCGCCCTTCGACCAGAGGCCGATCGAGACGCACCAGTTGTGCGCGCCCTTCAAAAAATTCGAAGTGCCATCGAGCGGATCGACGCACCAGATGCGGTCCGCACCCTCTGCTCCCGAGAGGCCGGTCTCCTCGCCGAGAAACCCGTCCTCCGGAAAGGCCGGGCGGAGGCTGGCAGCAATCGCTTCCTCCGCCTCTCGATCGGCAATCGAGACGAAATCGTTCAACCCCTTTTGTTCGATGACGAGCTGGCTTCGGCGGCCATAATGCGAAAGAAGCAGGCGGCCAGCCTCACGGGCGGCCTTTTCGGCAGCAGAAAGGCGGGCGTCGAGGCCGATGGAAAGGAGCGTAGCTGGCATCGTGGCTCCTCAATAGCGCGTCAACGCCGTCACGTCGGAGGTCCGCTCCAGGCCTTCGATGGCCCGGCCGAAATTGCGAACTGCGTACAGCGAATAAAGCACGTCAATAACCTGGAGCTGGGCGATTTTCGAGACCATCGATTCGTGATACTCGCCCGGCCCGACAACGCCGGTAATAGTGGGCGTGAAAAGACAAATGTCGGCGTGCCTTACGATTGGCGAATCTGGGAAAGACGTTATCGCCAATGTCGTCGCGCCTTGGAGTTTTGCGTGCTGGAGGCTGTCAACGGTCGAGATTGTACGGCCGGAGTTCGACACGCCGATCGCCAGTGATTTCGGCCCAAGCGTCGAGGTGGAGATCTGGCGGATGCCAAGATCACGGAAAAACAGGCAACGTTTGCCGACCCGCATGAAACGCAGCAACGCATTTTCCACGCAGATCAGAGAGGCGCCCATGGCGAAGAAACCGAGCACGTCTGCCTCCTCGATTGCGCCGACAGCGCGCTCCAGTTCCTTTTCCGCAAGGCCGGCGCGCGTATCGGAGACGGTCATGGCGTACCGGGCGGCTACCTTCGAAAGGACCGACGACGTATTATCCTGATCGGTGATGTCCTCATAAACGTGGCGCTCGGAGAGTGGTTCGGCGGCAGCGGCACCCTGAGACAGCTCCTCAGCGATGAGGATCTTGAACTGCTGGAAACTCTGGACGTCGATCTCGCGAACAAATCGCGTGACCGTGGACTCAGATACCTCACACTGGACTGCGAGATCCTTAATCGAGATAGACTTGATTTCCTCCGGAGACTTGAGGACCCGGTCGGCGATGCGCCGCAAGGCCGGGTTCATATATCCGGCCTTCCAGCGTATCCGCATCAATATGGATTGCCTGTTGTCCGCTGCATTGTCCATCGATCATGACTCCGACTGTTGCGTCGCAATTCTATAACCGTCAAACTCGCAAGAATGAAATTTTTTTTACCAGACCCTGCATCCGGCTTTGGCATTCTTGCGCATGACGCAGAGAACGTCGTATGCGGACCGCGCAGCCACAATCGAATCTTCCCAGGCTTCACGCCATAGGCGCACGCCGCCGACGAGCGCGTCGCTCAGCACGCGGGAGGAAAAGGCTTCGACCGTAAAGTCTCCCGTGTAACCAGCGCTTTCGAGCGTCCGGAAATAGCCCGACAGGTCGAAGTGCCCTCCGCCTAGCACGCCGCGATTGCTGTCGGCGACGTGGGCATACCCGAGCAAGGCGGCGTTGCGGTGGATTGCCGCGGCGACGTCTCCCTCTTCGATGTTCATGTGAAATGTGTCCATGTGAATGAAGAGGTTGGATCCGCCCGAGGCGCGGATGAGGGAAGCCGCCTCGTCGAGTGTGTTCGCAAGATAGCTTTCATAGCGATTAACCGGCTCCAGCCCCAGGCGGACCCCGAGTGCGCCCGCGTGGCGGTCGAGACGGGACAGGCTTTCGGCGACCCGCGCTCGCGCGTCATTGGTCGCCGGGGCGCCATAGTTGGAAAAGGCGGCATAGGTAATGCCTGAAACGGCCGGAGCACCGAGCTCCGCGGCGATTTCCAAGGCGCGGGCGACCGTCTCCTCTCCACGTCGGGCGAGAACCGGGTCACTGGAGGAAATGTCCGCATCAGGCCCGAGCGCCATGCCAAGACGAAGCCCCAGGCCGGTCTCGCGCGTCACCCGACGGGTGAGTGGAATATCGAGCGCCGCGGGATCGAACATCAGCACTTCGATCAGGTCGTAACCGATTTCGGACGCCGCGCGGCACGCCGCGCTTGCATTGGATGCATCCCATTGGTCCGAAAAGACAAGGGAGTGGATGCCGAGCTTGCCTGACATGTGTGGTACTCCTCCATTGCAAAACGGCGGGGACTTGCTGCGCCACCGGCCGAATTTTCTTCAAACGACGAGGTTCGGATCCGCTTCAGCGTATTTCGCGCCGGGAAAAGGGCTGGCGAGCATTCATGCTCGCGGTTGCCGCTTCGATGTGACCACGCATAAAGCGGAGTCCCTTGGTCGCCAAATCCTGACTATCGGTCCAATGAGCCGTCCAAGCCGCCAAGACATCAGCCACCTCTCCCTTCAGGACGGCCGGCGAGAAGGCTTCGAACACCACTGGCCCATCATAGGCGGCGCGGACCAGAGCGCGGAAGTACTCGGGGAAGTCAACCGATCCGGAGCCGAGATAACCGCGATTGCTCTCGCCGACGTGGACATGGCCGATGGCATCGACGTTGCGCGCGATGGTGTCCGCGAAGTCGTGTTCCTCGATGTTCATGTGATAGCTGTCGATATGGGCGAACAGTGCCGGCGATCCCACCGTCCGAACGATACGAGCGGCGTCATCCACCGTGTTGACCACATTGCTCTCATAGCGGTTGACCGCCTCGATACCGAGCCGAACGCCGGCGGCGCTGGCACGTGCAGCGAGACGGGCAAAGGTTTCGGTGACGCGGTCGATCGTCCCGCCTGCCGCCGCCTGGCCATAGCGGTGCATCGCCGAATGTGTGACGCCGCCGAGCAGCGTCGAGCCCATGTCTCGCGTTGCAAGTATCGCGTCCGATATGAACTGCTCGCCGGCCTTTGCCACTGCCGGATCGGGGCTGGAGATATCGGCAGCCGGGTTGAGCGCCATGCCTGTGATGGCGCCGATGCCAGCTTTGGCGACCGCCTTTGCCGTGACGTCAGGACGGGCGTCTCTCGGATCGAATATTACCGCCTCGATCAGGTCGTAGCCGGTCTCGGCAGTCTTGCCGACGGCATACCGGATCGATTCCTCGGTCCAGTCGGTGACCCAGACGAGAGCGTGAATGCCAAGCCGCATTTATCGCCCCTCAACCGAAGATCGAGCGGATCGTACCGCCGTCAGCACGGTGGCAGACGCCATTCATGGCCGCGTTCGTCATCAACTGAACCACGCCGCGCCCGTGCAGCGCCGGATCGATCAGCTTCTGCGTAAGGTTGGAGGGCTGGACGTCGCGGTAGAAGTCCGCGAGCGTCTGCTCGACACTCTTGCCCTGCTGCGCGGCGAGGTCGGCGAAGTAGGTTTCCACAGACTCGGTGGCAGTCGAGCCCGGCATGTAGCTGTTGACGCGAACATTGGTGCCGCGGGTCAGCTCTGCCAACGAACGGCTGAGGCCGAGCATCGCGGTCTTGGTGGTGGAGTACGGCGTCATGTTGCCGATAGAGCGGATCGCCGCTTCCGAGGAGATGAAGACGATGCTGCCGTCGTTACGGGCCAGCATGTCCTTCATCACCAAACGGGTAATGCGGATCGCCGTCATGAGATTGTGCTGGAAGTACTCCAGCCAGCGCTCATCGCTGACCTCGAAGAAGTCATTGACGTCGAAGACGCCGATGTTATTGACGAGGAACGAGACGGGACCGAGACCGGCGGCGTAGTCTGCCAAAGTCTGGGCTCCCTCCTTGGTCAGAAGATCGGCGACCACGCCGTGGACGCGGGGGCCGATCGACGCTGCAGCCTTGTCGAGTTTGGCCTGGTCGCGGCCGTTGATGATGACGACCGCGCCCTCTTCATGGAAGGTACGGGCAATTGCATGGCCGATGCCCGTCGCGCCGCCGGTCACGATGACGAGCTTGTCCTTCAGTCCGAAATCCATGGTCCTCACTCCCTTATCTTTTGTTCGACTACGCGGTCCGAGCGAATTGCGTCAGCCGCTCGCACGCCGTTTTGATCTGTTCGAAGACGGCCTCGAAGGCCGCTCGCGATTGCCCCCACGGGTCGATGATTGTGGATTCCTCCCCTGGGGCCCCATATGCGCCGAGACGACCGATGCGCGCGTGAGAGCCCGCCGGACGGAGCGCCCGGATGGCCTCCATGTTTTCTTCATCCATGCCGAGGATCAAGTCGAACTCTTCGAAGTCTGTTTTCCGAATTTGCCGTGCAATCAGCCTCTCCAACGCGACGCCACGGGCCGCTGCCACGGCCGTTGTTTCGGCGTGCGGTGGCTTGCCTACGTTCCAATCCATGATCGCGGCACTGTCGATCCGATGACGGGGCAGAGCGGCACGCAGGATGCCATCGGCGGTTGGCGAGCGGCAGATGTTTCCGCGGCAAACGACAAGGATGGAGAGCGGAGAATGCTCGACGGGAGGGATGTGATAGTCGGTTGATATCTCCGCCAGCCGCACTTCGGCACGAGGCGTCAGAGCGGCCAACCGCAGTGCGCCGTCTTCAGGATCCAGTGTGTTGAAGTCGAAGAGTCCGAAGTGATGACCAATCATGGCACGCGCGCCGATCTCATCTGCAAGCGCGACAGCCTCTTCGAGCGTCAGATTGCCTGGTACGCCATTGGCGGCGCGTAGCGCGTCCCGCCCGTTCACAGGCAGAAGTGCCAAGTCGACCCGGAACGGCATAAGCCATTCCGCAAGACCGGGAAAAGGTATCGTGTCGCCGGAATGCCAGAGCGTTACACCCCCGCCCGAAAGGACATAGCCGAGGAAGAGATAACCATCTTCCGTGCGCTTCAGCTCCTCGTGCGCCGCGGCCGTTGCGGTGACGACGACGCCACCGAGATCCAGGCTTTCGCCGGCGTCGATTAGCACCAGCCGATCTTCCGGCGCGCCCCGTTCGATCGCGCGCGCTCTTTCCGCGCGGGGGGCGAGCACCTTGGCCTGCGGGTTAGCTGCGAGCAGCTCCGGAATCGTGCCCGGATCCATGTGATCGGTATGCCCATGGGTACAAAGCAGCCAGTCGATACCGCGCAGAGCTCCCGGCTCGATCGGTGCGGGCGTCATGCGCTGATGCGGAAACCGGGTTCCCCTGTACTTTTCCGCAAGAGAGTCGGAAAGATAGGCATCTATAACGATGTTGAGCCCAGCTTGACGGATGAGGAAACCCGCCTGGCCAAGCCAGGTCAGGCTCGCACCCTCCCCGGTATCGAGACCTTCCATAGATGCAAGCGGGCGGGCCTC
The DNA here is from genome assembly GCF_900103435.1 of Sinorhizobium sp. NFACC03. Lineage (NCBI taxonomy): Bacteria > Pseudomonadati > Pseudomonadota > Alphaproteobacteria > Hyphomicrobiales > Rhizobiaceae > Sinorhizobium > Sinorhizobium sp. NFACC03. The sequence goes on along the minus strand of NZ_FMXF01000004.1, from coordinate 91,650 downwards.
CACGACGCTCATGTCCGCACCAGGTTTTTCAAGAGGTTGTCCACAGCGACGCTTGTCGCGCGGTCGACGCTTTCCTCCGTAAACCCGCCAGCATGCGGGGTAAGGATGACGCGCTCGTGACTGAGCAACGAGGAACTCTCCGGTGGCTCAGAATGGAACACGTCGGTTGCCAGCGTCGAGACCTGCCCGCTATCAAGCGCCGCCAACATCGCAGTGTCAACGATCAGCTCGGCCCGTGCCGTGTTGACGATGATCACACCCGTCTTCATCCGCGAAAGCATGGCGCCATCGAGGATCGCCTGTTCCCCCGGCGGGCAATGGAAGGAGACCGCGTCGGCCGAAACGAGGGCTTCGTCGAGTTCCGCAAAACGAAATCCAGACGGGGCGAAGCTGTTATTGGGGAAAGGATCATAGCCGATCACCTCCATGCCCAACCCCAGAGCCATGCTAACCACCTCCCGGCCGATCGCGCCACAACCGATGACTGAGAGCGTTCGTCCTTTCACTTCCTGCCCTATCCGCCTGCGCCACTCTCCCTTGGAGAGGTGCTGATGCGACCAAGGGATATGCCGGTAGGACGAGAGCAGAAGCCCCACTGCGAGTTCCGCTACGCCACGGGCGTTCGCCCCCATGGCGCGCTCCACCGTTATGCCGCGAGCCTCGGCTTCGCGGAGGTCGATGTTGTCGACCCCCGTGCCGTTGCGGCTGATAACGCGTAAGTCCTTCGCAGCGTCGAGCACCCGAACGCTGATCGGCTCTACGCCGGCCAGCCAGCCGACGCAGCCTGGAATGGCCCGCAAAAGGTCTTCCTCCGAAGGCGTTTTGCCCGGTGCGGGAAAGACGATCTCGAAACCCTCGTCCATCAGGCGCGAGAGGACTGGATGACCCGAACCGGAGAGTGAACGGGGCGTGATAGCGATCCTACCGGGCATTGTTCTACTCGCTCAACCGTTCCAGCGGGGATTGTCGATGACGGTCGGCTTGCCGTCGCGCTCGACCATCAACTTGCGGAAACCCTTGCTTTCGATGGTGCCGTAGTCGTGACCTGCGTTGCCCGGGAACGCGAAGAAGGTGACCAACGGTTCCGTGGGGTGCACGTTGATCGAACGATGCGCCCAGCGTCCGGGCACGTAGACCGCCTTGCCCGGCAGGAACTCGAGCCACTCCGTCTTACCCTCGGGCGTTTCCATCATCATGTAGCCGTGGCCGCGCAGGCAGTAGTAGACCTCAGCGGTGTCGATGACTGTGTGAAAATGGCCCTTGGTCATGTGGTATTCGTCACCGACCTTGCCGGGATAGGTGATCGAAGTGCCATAGGCGACATCCTTCTCGCTGTCAGGCACGCCCATGTCGTAGAATTCGTAGAGGAGCGCATCGCCCTTCGCCAGCTGCGCTTCGTATGCCGCCTGGTCATGGAACATGCCCTTCATTTTCGAGAGCGTGCGGCGGATGGGTTCGCGTGTCGAGCTGAGGCCGTTGTTGAGGTTGAATTCATGGAGGCTAGGGAGCATGTCGGTCATTGCGTCGTCCTTTCAGGCGGTTGCGTCGCGGGCGATACGGCTCAAGGCCTCGAAGGCTGGCCCGGACATGGGGATGTCGATGTCGAAAACTTCGGCGATCACGCGCGTCCAGCCGTGGATGAAATAGACCCATCCATCATGAACCGTCAGATTTCGCGCGCTGGCCGCCGCGTGGGCCTGGTCGAGGAAGACGAGGTCGCCACGATAGTTGAATTCCCAGACGAGGCCGTTTTCCGGAAACCGCACCGCATCTGTGAGCGGTGAGCCCGGGCCGTCCTTACCGAGACCCGTGGCGTTGACGACCATGGAGCCGGCGGGCAGGTCACCCACCACCCGGTCGGCTTCTTCAGGCGTTGGGGCGAGCCGGTATTCGACGGGGATCGAGAAGCCGATTTGCCCGTGTACTTGGCGCATCTCGGCAAGCGAGGCTTCGCGGCGGGCAGTCACGACGAGGCTCGACGGCACATCCCCGCCAGCCTGCTTCTTGTTGTGCAAATACAGGGAAAGCGCCAACGACGACCCGCCGGATCCCAGCACGCAAAGCGTTGCACCCGTACGCGCCCAATAGCCTTCGGGAACGATCGCTTCGAAGCTCGCCCCGGCGGTGATCGGATCCTTCGCGTGGCCGGCGAGGCGACCGTTGCGCTTAGAGATCGAGCTGATTTCGTGCAGCGTGCGCGCATAGGGGTCAAGGTCATGGAAAAGCTCACGCGAAGCCTTCAGCAAATTGACCTTGTGGGTCGTTACTAGCGCGCCCAGTGACAGAGGATCGGCCTTGATGAATTCCACTGCACCGCGATAGGCGGCCGGATCGGAATTCGGAGCAAAATCGATGCCTTTCATCTCGGCATCGAGGCCGAGATGCGCCGACCACGCCGGAAAAACCTTCATGATCGAAGACTTACCGGTCGTGACCCCGATAAAGTACATCGTGCGCCGGGTAGCGGGAGTATATGCCATCAAAACGTCCTCATTCGTGCTCGGCCCAGTCCCGGGACCTGTCGATGGTGCGGCACCAGCCGTGGTAAAGGTGGTCGGCGGACGCTCTGTCCGTCGAGGGTTGGAATTCGCGGTCGAGCGCGAAGGCGGTGTGCAAGTCCGCCATGTCCTTCCAGTAGCCGACGGCGAGCCCGGCCAGGAACGCGGCGCCCCGCGCGGTCGTGTCGATTACCTTCGGGCGCAATACCCGCACGCCGAGTTGATCGGCCTGGAACTGCAGGACGAAATTGTTCATCGCTGCGCCGCCGTCGACCTTGAGTTCGGCAAGGGCGATACCCGAGTCGGCCTCCATGCGATCGATCACGTCGCGGATCTGGTAAGCCATGGATTCCAGCGAGGCGCGGATCAAATGATTGCGGTTCGCGCCCCGGGTGATGCCCACGATCGTGCCGCGCGCGTACTGGTCCCAAAAGGGCGCCGACAGGCCGTTGAAGGCGGGAACGATATAGACGCCGTTGGTGTCCGGCACTTCGAGCGCCGCCGCTTCCGTCTCCGATGCGCTATGAATGATCTTCAGTTCGTCGCGCAGCCACTGCACCACGGAGCCCACTGAGAAAAGGGTACCTTCCAGCGCGTACTCAAGCTTTCCTCCGAGCCGCCAGGCGACCGTAGTGAGCAGGCCATTGTCGGAGGCCCGCATCTGCGAGCCCGTGTTCATCAACAGGGTGCCGCCGGTGCCATAGGTTGCCTTGACCATGCCCTCGGCAAAGCAGGATTGACCGAAGAGCGCGCCTTGCTGGTCGCCGATCGAAGACGCGATCGGAATCTCGGCCCCAAAGAGATCGGGATCGGCCAAGCCGTAGACCTCGGAACTGTCACGCACCTCCGGCAGGATGGAGCGCGGGACATTGAGTTCGGCCAGCAGGCGCTCGTCCCAATCTCCGGTCTGGATATTGAAGAGCAGCGTACGCGACGCGTTTGAGGCATCCGTGACATGGGCGCGACCGCCCGTCAGGTTCCAGATCAGCCAGGTGTCTATGGTGCCTGCCGCGAGTTCCCCGCGCTTGGCCCGTTCGGTCGCACCGGGCGTGTTTTCGAGAATCCAGGCCAGCTTGGTCCCCGAGAAATAGGCGTCGATGACCAGACCGGTTGTATCTTTGACATAACGCTCAAGTCCCCTCGCCTTCAGCTGATCACAGACGCCGGCAGTGCGGCGATCCTGCCAGACGAGGGCATTGTGCAGGGGAACTCCTGTCTTGCGATCCCAGACCAGGCAGGTTTCGCGCTGATTGGTGATACCAATCGCCACGACCTGATGGGCTTCGATGCCAGCATTGTGCATGACTTCACGGGCGACCGAGAGCTGGGTCGACCAGATTTCGTTGGCGTCATGTTCGACCCAGCCGGGCCGTGGATAGATCTGCCGGAACTCCCTTTGCGCGAGTGAGACGATATTGCCCGCCCTGTCGAACAGGATCGCTCTTGCGCTGGACGTTCCCTCGTCCAGCGCCATGACATAGCGCTCCACCATGGTAATCTCCTCCCATACATGCGTCAGTCGTTCGGCTTGAACAGGATCTTGTGATACCTGCCGAAGCTTCGCTCTTTCAGTGCCTTGAATATGGACGGCGCCTCCTCGAGCGTCGCCCGGTGCGTGATCAGCGGCTCGACCGTCAAGCGGCCGTCCGCGAGCAACCCGATGATGTCGAACCATTCCTTTCCGGGGAACGGCAGCGAATAGGAATTCCAGGATCCGACGACCCGGAGTTCTTCGCGCACGATGCGCGCGAATGCCTTCTCCGCGAAGGTAACGTCTCCATACGCCGTGCCGTAGAGCATGACAGCGCCCTGCTTGGCAGTGACCATGATGGACAGGTTGCGACCCGGCTCAGAGCCGGCGCATTCCAGCGCGACCGCGACGCCGCGGCCGCCAGTCGCCTCCTGCACGCGGGCGACCACATCGTCCCTTACCGGGTTGAGGCAGAGGTCCGCGCCGACCTCGCGTGCAAGCGCAAGCTTATCGTCATCGACGTCGATAGCTATCAGCGGCCTCGCGCCCGAGAGCTTGGCGAATTGTAGCGCGAAATAACCGAGCGCGCCGCAGCCAACCACGGCGACCGCATCTCCGAGTTTGATATCCAGTTTGTGGATGCCATGCAGGATGATCGCAGCCGGTTCGATGGTGGCCGCTACCTCGTAAGGCACGTTGTCCGGCACCTTCAGTACGTTTGCGGCGGGCGCACAGAGATACTGCGCGAACGCCCCGTCACTGCGCGAGCCCATGAAGTCGTAGTCGTCGCACAGGTGAAACTTGCCGGCTTCGCACCATTGGCATTTGCGGCACGGCATCAGCGGCGCAACGGCCACCCGGTCGCCAACATTCAGATGGCTGACAGAGGCGCCCACCTTTTCCACACGTCCCGCGAATTCGTGTCCCGGAATGGTGGGAAAGTGGTAGGTCCCTGTCACCATGACGCGGCCGATGTCCGAACCGCAAATGCCGGCGGCCTTGACCTCGACCAGAACGTCGTCCGGACCGATCTCGGGGACCGGTACGTCCTCGACCCTGAGATCGCCGGGCGCATGCAACACAGCAGCCTTCATTGCAGCTTCTCCTCCTGCGGGTAAATGATCGTTTTCATGCCCTTTCCGGACAAAGCATGCTCGAACGCGGCGACCGCATCCGCCATGCCAAAGCGATGCGTGACGACGTCGGTCACACGGATCCTGCCGGTCTCGACGAGCCGAAGCGCGCGGGCATAGTCTTCGACACTGGAGCCGGTCGAACCGAGAAGCTTCAGACCCCAGTAGTGAACCTTGTTCGTATCGAGTTCGACGAGCGTTCCCTTGTTGAGACCAGAGAAGAAATTCATCCGACCGAGGCGCGCCAAGCAGGCCAGGGCCTGGACCTGAAGCTCAGGCGCAGGCGCGCAGGTCAGAGCGACGTCGACGCCGCGACCGCCGGTCAGACGCATCACCTCATCGACCACGTCGACCTTGCTGGAATCCACGGTGTGCGTGGCACCCAGCGGGGCGATTTCCTCGAGACGTTCGGCGCGACGGCCGACGACAATCACTTGCCCCGCGCCATAGGCACGGGCGAGTTGAAGAAACATACCCGCGATCGGTCCGGTACCGAGGATCAGCACGCGGTCTTCGGGCGCGACCGAAAGATCCTTCCAAGCGTTAAAACAGCAGGAAAGCGGCTCGACCAGCGAGGCCTCCTCGTAGCTCATCGCCTCGGGGATCTCGAAGAGATTGCCGCCAGAAATCGCCCCGGCGGTGACGACCATGTACTGCTGAAAGCCGCCGTCGATGTCGATGCCAAAGGCCCTGTAATCGGGGCACATGTTGTTGAGGCCTTTGCGGCACATATCGCAATGACCGCAACCGATGTTCGGCACGACGGAAACCCGTTGCCCCGGCTGCCAGTGCGACACGTGACGCCCGACCTCAACGATCTCACCCGCAAGCTCGTGGCCGAGCACGCGCGTGTCATTGACCCCGACGCGAAAATGGCCGCCGCGCAGGACCTTCAGGTCCGTGCCGCAGATCGAGGCGGCGAAGACGCGGACGAGCACCTCGTCATCCCGGGGCTGCGGGCGCGGCCTTTCCTCGAGAACGATGCGGCCCTTGCCCTGATAGACGGCGGCCTTCATTGCGTTACACCTCCATGCCGTAGCGATGGGCCTTGTGGGTCGGATAAAGCGAGATGGTCGGAATGGTGACATCCGGGGTTCGGGTGGCAACGTAGAGCGCCAGCCAAGCGACGTTGTCGACGTCGATGCAGGACGCGTGGATCCCTTCCTTAATTTCCTTCTCGTCGAGCCAACCGTCTACGTAGGCTTCGAGATCACCGTCGTAGAGCCCCTTGTCGATGATCTCGGTCATCGGCGTCTTGACGTGGCTCGGATTGAGCACCGTCACCCCGATCTTCTTGTCTTTACCTTCGAGGAGGATGTTCTTGGAGAAGCCCAGCATGCCGTGTTTCGAGGCACGATAGGGACTATGGCCCGGCCCAGAGGCGACGCGCGTGGATGACGAACCCATGTTGATGATGCGACCGCCCTCGGCCTGCTTTTCCATGTAAATGAAGGCTTCGCGGCAGCACAGGAACACCGCCGTCAGGTTTGGACCGATCGTCTTGTTCCATTCATCGAGGGTAACGCGGGTGACCGGTGGCGCAAGACTGTCGCGCCCGGCGGAATTGACGACCACGTCGATCGAGCCAAAGGCTTCGTTGACCTGCTTGAAGAAGGAGCGGACCGTTTCTTCCTCGCAGACATCGGCGTAGATCGGAAGAACCGTGCCACCATCCGCTTTGATCTCGCTGGCGACGCGCTCAAGGCGCTCGCGGTCAAAGTCGACCATGGCGACCTTGGCGCCGTTTTGCGCATAAATGCGCGCCACCGCCTCACCGATACCGGACGCCGCGCCCGTGATGATGCAGGATTTCCCCTTGAGGGAGAGCCCCTCAGACAGGGTGTTGCTAGCCATTTGAACCTCCGTGTTTTCGCTCCGTCCGGAGCCTGTTTCGAACGTTGTGAAAGCCGCCTCAGCCCTTCTTGGCCAGGGCGACGGCTTCTGCAGTCAACCGAGTGATTTCCTTGAAATTGCCGTCTCGGATAAGCTTTGCGTCCACCATCCAGGAGCCACCGCAAGCAAGAACCGTCGGAAGCGCCAGATATGAGGCCAGGTTGGCGGGGCCGATCCCTCCGGTCGGAACGAAGCGCATACCCGGATAAGGTCCCGATAGCGCTTTCAGGAATGGAACTCCGCCACTCGGCTCGGCCGGAAAAAACTTCACCGCCTCCAGCCCGAAGCCCATCGCTTGCTCGACGCCCGTCGGGTTGTTGACGCCCGGAACGATCGGAAGCGCAGCCTCTAGCGAAGCTTCGACGATTACGGGATTGAACCCCGGCGTAACGATGAACTGAGCGCCAGCGCCACCGGCTGCGGCCAACTGGTCCTTCGTCAGGACGGTGCCCGCCCCTACCAACATCTCCGGCAGCCTGTCGCGGATAAGAGAAATCGCGCCCGCGGCCGCCGCCGTGCGGAAGGTAATTTCCGCCACGGCCAAGCCTCCTTCGAGCAGAGCCGTCGCAAGCGGAATGGCGTCGGCCGGAGCATCCAAAACCACCACGGGCAGAATGCCTGCAGCAGAAATACGTGCGGAGACGTCGGCGGCGGTTGACTTCATCGCTTCCTCCAATCGAATTCGTTACCGTGCATGATTGATAGAATGAAATTTGTTATTGCGCAACACTAAAAAAATTGATTTTTATTTTTCGCGACGGGCGAAACCCGTTTGCGCCTCAGCTCGCGGCACGCGGAACTCGTGTAAGCCCCGGTGAAAGAGGCATGACCTCAATCTCAAACAGCGCGGAACGACAATGATCAAGGCAGTCTTGTGGGACATGGATGGCACATTGGTTGACAGCGAAGGCATTGCGGTTTCGGCCCTTGCCCTCGCTATGGAGGAGGAAGGATTGACGCCTCCGACGGACCTCATGCAACGCGTAGTCGGACGCTCGGCAGACGAAATTTACCGAGACATGGTCAATACCTTCGGGCTGCGCGCGAGCCCTTTGGAATGGGAGCGGCGCAAGCACCACTTTTACTTCCGCGCAGCCGACCAGCTCAGAGGCTATGACGATGCAGTGTTGACATGGCACCGACTGGACGCAGCGAACATTCGCCAGGCGGTAGTCTCAAACAGCGACCGCGCTATCGTTGACGTAAACCTGCGCGTTGCCGGCCTTGCACGTCCGGGCCTTGTCACGGTCGCGCGCAACGACGTTCTGCGGGGAAAACCGGACCCGGAAGGATATCTGAGAGCCGCATACCTGCTAGGCGTCGAGCCCCGCGAGTGCTTGATCGTCGAAGACAGCGCCAGCGGCGCGGCCGCGGCCCTTTCCGCCGGCATCGAGACGGTCTTTGTGCCTCACAGCCATAGCGCCGCACCGGCGGGCGTGAGGACCCTTTCGTCCATGAGCCAATTGCAACAGGAGGTACTCGAACCAGTATAAGGCCTCGCAGCGCGGCCGCGCCAGGCAGTTGACGAACTGCGCTGGCATCAAATAGAATATATGATATATTATCGTTCTATCTCGGGAGGAATTAATGGTGGATTACATAGTTGTCGGGGGCGGTTCCGCTGGAAGCGCCCTCGCGGGCCGTCTGGCACTCGCAGATGCTGGCAAAGTGTTGGTCATAGAGGCCGGTCCACGAGATTCAAATCCACTCATCCACATACCCGCGGGCTTCGTGAAGCTCCTGGATACGGACCTCCTCTACCACTACAAGACCGAACGACAAGCAGCTCTGAACGGCCGTTCGCCAGTGATGCCGCAAGGCGCGGTGCTTGGTGGCGGAGGCTCGGTCAATGCGGCTATCTACGTCCGAGGCCAGCGCCGCGACTACGACGATTGGGCCCGCCTCGGCGCAGATGGTTGGGGCTACAGCGACGTCCTGCCGTATTTTCGGCGGGCGGAGGATAACGATCGGCTTTCCGATGCCTACCACGGCACGAACGGACCGCTCGGCGTTTCCGATCTCAGGCAGATTACCGACCTCACCCGCGCATTTGTTCGAAGCGCTCAAGAAGCTGGTATTCCGTTCACGTCCGATTTCAACGGCGCGCGCCAACGCGGCGTCGGCTTCAATCAAACGACGACCCGCAATGGCCGTCGCTGCAGCGCGGCGGTCGGTTATCTGCGCCCGGCGATGAAGACCGGAAATCTTGAGATCCGTACCAACTGCCACGTGACACGGATTCTCTTCGAGGGAGATCGAGCGACGGGCGTCGAATACATTCGCCAAGGAAAGGTTGAGACGGTTCACGCAGACAAGGAAGTGATCCTGTCGGGCGGAGCGGTTCAAACGCCAAAGCTGCTTATGCTCTCTGGCGTCGGCCCGGAAGACGAACTGCGGCGACACGGCATCGCCGTTAAACATCGACTGGACGGCGTGGGTCAGAACCTTCAGGATCACCTCGAGTTTCCCGCCATTCGCTACTGCACCGGGCGGTATGGCTACTACGGGGAAGACACCTTCTTCCGGTCCATTCGCAACGGCCTACAGTATCTCTTCTTTAAGTCGGGACCCGTGATGTCCAACGTGACGGAGGCTTGCGCCTTCGTGAACGTGGACGACATGGAAGCTGAACCGAACATCCAGATGCACTTCGTTCCGATCGTCTTCATGGACAGCGATCAGGAGTCGGTCAAACGCGCAGGCGCCACCGTAAACCCATGCGTGCTGCGCCCGGAAAGCCGCGGAGAGATTCGGTTGCGCTCCGCCAGCCCCGCAGATCACCCCATCGTGGATCCAAGGTATTTGACTGCGCCGGAGGACATGCGGCTGTCTGTGAAGGCATTGAAGCTCGCGCGGGAGATTCTGGCCCAATCTTCGTTTGCAGCGTACGTCGAAAAGACGGAGGCGTATCCAGGACAGGCGATTGAGGACGACGAAGCCCTCGCAGCTTACGTGCGCTCCAAGGGCAAAACCGTCTACCATCCAGCTGGCACGTGTCGAATCGGACACGACGACATGGCAGTCGTTGATCCCGAGCTTCGGGTTCGCGGCTTGCGGAACCTCCGAGTTGTGGACAACTCGATCATGCCGACACTTATCTCCGGCAATACGAACGCAACCGCGATAATGATCGGAGAAAAGGCGTCAGACCTCATAAGAGGACTGCAACCGCTTGCGCCATCGAACGCGTGATGTTGCAATGCTGTGCTAGGACTTTCAACGTCAAACCAGGACGCGCCGCGGATCTTCAGATGAGCCAACTGCCAAAACTCAATAAAGGGAACCTTTCCGAGCAGGTCTATGGCACCATCCGCGCATCCCTAATGGACGGCCGTTATGAGCCCGGCGAGCGGTTGACAATCGCAAGTTTGGCAGAGCAACTCGGCGTATCGATCACACCGGTCCGCGAGGCGATTTTCCGCCTCGTGACTGAGCGCGCTTTGGAAATGCGCGCCGCCACCTCGATACAAGTCCGGAGCCTGACTCCTCCCGAATTGCGGGAGATACAGCTAATACGGCACCTTCTCGAAGGGGAGGCAGCCGCCCAGGCCGCCTTGAAAATATCCCGGAAAGATCTCACGCGGCTGGAAGTCCTGCAGACCGATTTCACAAACGCGGCAGCGAGCGACCCGCTCGAAGCTTCACGCGTCAATCGCGAGTTTCATTTCAAGCTCGCAGACGCCGCGGAGATGCCGCTGCTTTACGCGACCATCGAAAGCATGTGGGCGCAAATGGGTCCGCTTATCCATCTATACCACCTCAATACGCCGACCCGCGTTCTGGTGAGCGGAACGCACGGTCATTATGACGTACTCCGCGCTCTCGCCGTGCGTGACCCCGAGGCGGCGCGACGCGCCATTCAGGCTGATATCGGCGTCGGTACCGTCATGGTTGAATGGCTCGAGGCAAAGGAGGCGGCCGAAGCCGCCTCCTGACGATCACAGTTCGATCCAAGTCGTCTTCAGCTCGGTGTATTTATCGAGCGCGTGCAACGACTTGTCACGGCCGTTACCCGACTGCTTGAATCCCCCAAACGGTACCGTCGCATCCCCGTGATCGTAGCAGTTCACCCAAACCGTACCCGCACGGAGCTTGCGAGCGATCCGGTGGGCACGCGACAGATCGCGTGTCCAAACGGCCGCGGCCAGACCATATGAGCTGTCATTGGCGACGCGCACGGCCTCCTCGTCATCCGCGACGGTTATGGTCGAAAGGACCGGGCCGAATATTTCTTCCCGCGCGATGGTCATGTCGTTGGTGACATTCGCGAAAATCGTCGGGTTTACATAGTAGCCATCCGGCGTGTCCTGTGGCCGGTCTCCGCCGTACACGAGCCGCGCCCCTTCCGCCTTGCCCTTCGCGATATATCCTTCTACGCGATCCCGGTGGCTGCTCTCGACGAGAGCGCCGAGTTTCGTCGCCGGGTCAAGCGGATCGCCCGGCCGGATCGACTTGACGGTGTCAACGACGATCTCAAGGAACTGGTCCTGAATGCGCTCCGAAAGGATCAGCCGCGAAGGCGCAACGCACACCTCCCCTTGATTGAAGCAGATTGCCGTGGCAGCGCGCTCTGCAGCAGCGCGGAGCTCGGGCACGTCATCGAGAATGATATTGGGCGATTTTCCACCGCACTCCAGATAGACGCGCTTCATGTTGGATTGTCCGGCATACTGCAAGAATAGCTTGCCGACTTCGCCGGAGCCTGTAAATGCGAGGCAGTCGACATCCATGTGCATCCCGAGCGCCTTGCCGGCCGTGGGACCGAAACCGGGGACGACGTTGAAAACTCCCTCCGGAATCCCAGCTTCCGCGGCGAGTTCCGCCAGCCGGATCGCTGTAAGAGGGGATTGCTCGGCCGGCTTCAGAACGACCGAATTGCCCATGGCGAGCGCCGGAGCGAATTTCCAGGTGGCCATCAGCATCGGGAAGTTCCAAGGGACCACGGCGCCAACGACGCCGATGGGCTCGCGGGTGATCGTCGCTAACTGGTTAGGCCCCGTGGGCGCGATCTCGTCATACAGCTTGTCCGGGCATTCCGCATACCATTGCAGCGTGTCCAGCACGACATTCACATCGATATTGCGGCTTTCTTGAACAGGCTTTCCCATATCGAGCGTCTCGAGGACAGCAAGCTCGTCCATGTGCTTCTCGAACAACGCCGCAAAGCGTTGCAGCACCTTCTTACGCTCTTTTGGTGTCCTGTCGCGCCACACACCTGTCTCGAATGCCCGGCGCGCCGCCGCTACGGCACGATCGACATCTTGGGCATCGCAAGCAGCGACTCGGGCGATCACCTGGCCATCGCGCGGTGAAATATCTTCAAACATTTGCCCGGAAGCCGCGTCGACGAAGCGCCCGTCGATAAACGCCTGCCCCTTGATTGCGATCCGACTGCGGATGGCCGCGATTTCTGTTTTTGTCAGCGTGAGATTCACAATCTCCTCCATTTTGTTCGTGACAATATATCATATATCATGTTAGATCACCGCATCGCAAGGCAGTTATTACCGACGTTCGCGATCGGAAAATGAAGGAGAGGCGTGTGACGCAGCCAATCAGAAATGATTTCAGACCAACGGAAGCCGAGATAGCGCGGCTACGAGATCGCGCGCAGTTCGTGCGTCTTGAAACAATCAGACTCATCGAGATCGCAAAGGTTGGGCACTACACGTCCGTCTTTTCGGCGGCAGAGATTTTCGCGGCGCTCTACTACGACGTGATGCGGCTCTCGCCGGATCCGAAGTGGCCGGATCGTGACCGATTCCTCATGGGCAAGGGGCACGCCGCAGTTGGTCTTTTTCCGATCCTCGCAGAACTCGGCTACATCCCGACCGAAGTTCTGAACGGCTATACCAGGCTCGGGAATCCTCTTGGCGACCATCCCGACATGCGCAAGGTGCCGGGCGTCGACTTTTCCTCCGGTTCAATCGGACACGCGCTATCGAACGGTCTCGGCATGGCGCTCAACGGGCGCCGTCAGGGTCGCGACTTTACCACCTTCGTCATGCTCGGCGACGGTGAAATGCAGGAGGGTCAAGTCTGGGAAGCGGCCATCGGTGCGGCACACCACAAGCTCTCCCGCCTCGTCGCGATCGTCGACCGCAACGGATACCAGCTCGACGGTGCCGTCGACGATGTTATGGGCATTGAGCCGCTGGATGAAAAATGGCGCGCCTTCGGCTGGGAGGTACACGTCGTCGATGGCCATGACATCGCCGAGCTGACTTCGCTGCTGCGTCGCGTGAAAGCCGACAGCACCCGCGGAAAGCCGTGCTGCATCATTGCGCGCACACTCAAGGGCAAGGGCGTTTCCTACATGGAGACCGAGCCCGGTTGGCACCTCGGCTACCTCGATCCTTCCGACGCGGAAGCAGCCCGCCAAGAAATTCTCTCCAAGGTGATCTGACATGAGCACTGCCAACCTCCGGCCGACCTCGCCAAACTCCTGGCACTATCGTGAACTGAACATGAAGAACCCCGGCCTGGACCACCTGTCCAACGGGCTCATCTCCCTAGTCGAGGACGGGCGTGACGTCGTCGCCGGCTCTGCGGATCTTCAATACTCCAACGGCCTCAATCGCTTCGCTTCCCGCTTCCCCGATCGCTACTTCGGATTCGGCATCTCCGAGCAGAACATGGTGTCGGCGGCCGCAGGCATCGCGACAACAGGCACGATGCCCTATGTTGCGACCTTCGCCTCTTTCCTCGGCCTGCTGACCTGCGAGCAGATCCGCATGGATGTTGCCTATTGCGCCCTTCCCGTGCGTCTGATCGGCCACCACACCGGAATCTCGATGGGCTTCTACGGCACGTCGCATCACGCAACCGAAGACATCGGCACGATGCGCTCGATTGCGGACCTTACAGTCGTCTCCACCGCTGACGGACCGCAGCTCGAAGCTGCAATCCGTGCATCGGCAGACCACGACCGACCCATTTACTTCCGCACCGGCCGCGGTCGCGAGCCGGACCTCTACGATCCCACAGCCGCGTTTACGTTCGGAAAGGCTATCGAACACGCGCAGGGCGAAGAGGTGACGATCATCGCCTGCGGACTCCCGGTACATCCCTCCGTTCAAGTGGCCAAAAAGCTGAAGGCCGAGGGCCGTAGCGTGGGTGTCATCGACATGGCGACGGTCAAGCCGATCGACCGCGATGCCATTCTTGCGGCGGCCGCCCGTTCGAAGGTCATCCTGACGATCGAAGAGCACAACATCCTCGGCGGGCTGGGCGCTGCAGTTGCCGAGGTCCTCGCGGAAGAGGGAAGCCCCGCTAAACTCGTGCGACACGGCATACGCGACGAATACGCGCTGATCGCTCCGCCGACACATCTCTACGCTCACTACCGGCTCGACGAGGCCGGGATCGAATCGGTTGTCCGCGAGATCATCCGCTGACAACCGCCACCGCGCACCGGGAGGGTGCGCGGTTTCCGGTCCGCGTTGCGGATCGGTCATCACATCGAACTTCAACAGAGGGAGAGAGACTATGACGTTCCTGAAATCCGCATCGCTGATGCTGTGCACGGCCGCGTTGGCATTCGTCACGACGACGGCCACGGCCGCCGACAAGCACGAAATCTACAAGCTTTTACCAAATTCTGCGCTGTCTGGCGTCATCGAACCCAAATTGGCCGACCGTTCAGAAATGCCCAAAGGGCTGCCGACCGGTCCGCGCGACAAGAGCAAGAAACTGGTGATTGGCTGGACTGAGATCACTCTCGGAAACCCCTGGTTTGTCAGCGTCGTGGACACTGCCAAGGCCAAAGCCAATGAGTATGGCTACGAGCTCGATGTGCAGGTCGCTGACGGAGATCCAGCAAAAACGTCCGCCCAGATCGACGCGTTCATCGCAAAGAAAGTCGACGTGATCGTTATGGATCCGACTGATCTGGCCGCCGCAGCCGCGGACGCTCAACGCGCGGTCGACGCTGGCATTCCCGTGATCGCACTGGGAACGGTGCCGGATGAAAGCCCGATCCTCACCACAGTTCTCTTCAACCCCTATGGCAACGGCTTCGAGGCGGGCCGGTATGTCGCGCAACATTACGGTGCCGATAAGCAAATCACCGCTGCCGCCATCCTTGGTACCGTCGGCAACTCCACCTCGGAAAGCCGCGTCAACGGCATGATCACGGGCATCATCTACGAACGCTCTCAGCAACTTGGCCTCGGTCTCTCCAAAGAAGACGCGATGCTCGCCGGGTTCAACAAGTTTCTGCAACTGAAAACGAGCGGTTCCTTCGACTACCCCGAAGCGAAACTAAGCGTCGTCTCCATGGGCGTCGGACTCTGGACCGAGGAAGGCGGCCTCGATGCTGCCGAAGACATTCTCACCGCCCATTCGTCGAAGCTCGACATCATTCTCGCGGAGAACGATTTCATGGGCATGGGCGCGCTGCGCGCCATCGACAACCAGGGGCTAAAGGGCAAGATCGCGGTAGCGAGCGCGGCGGACGGTTTTCGCACCGCCCTCGAGCTGGTGAAGTCTGGTGACATGCTGGTCACGGGCCTTTGCTCTGGCTCGCATACCGGCGAAGGCGTCATGACGTTGATCAACCAGATCTTCGATAAGGGCTTCGACGCTAGAAACCTGCCGCTGGGTTCGTACTACCCGTCGCAGATCGTGACGGAGAAAAACGTCGACGAGTACATCGATCCGGATACGTCGAACCCCTTCTTCCGCTACACGGTTCCGCAGTTCAAGTCGATCGACGATCTCAACGGCTGAGGGCCAAATACGGCGGGCCTGTCCGGCCCGCCCCATCAGACAGGAGGTTATGATGGACCGCCTAGAAATGCGGGGGGTTTCCAAGGAGTTCGGCGGCATCGCCGCTCTTGACGATGCTCAGTTTTCCGCCCGGTCCGGCGAAGTGCACGCCCTTATGGGCGAAAATGGCGCCGGCAAATCGACTTTTATGAAGGTTCTCGCGGGCGCTTACCAGCATGACAGAGGCGAGATACGCATCGACGGTGAGCCAGTCAGCATTGCCAGTCCCCACGATGCGATGCGCCGCGGCATATCGATCATCTACCAGGAATTCTCCCTCGCTCAGCATCTGACAGTTGCCGAGAACATTCTGGTCGAATCGTTGGGGCACGGCTTCGTTATCAACAGGAAAGCTATGAGGGCGCGCGCCGCTGCGCTTCTTTCCGGGATGGGCTTTGACGATATCGATCCCGATGAAATCGTCGGCAATCTCACGGTCGCCCACCAGCAGGTCGTCGAGATCTGCAAGGCTCTCTCCCGAGAGTGCTCGATCCTGATACTGGATGAACCGACTGCCGTACTTACCAACCACGAAACTGAGAAGCTGTTCAAGCTCGTGCGGCAACTGCGTGACCGGGGCGTCTGTATCATCTACATCTCTCACCGCCTGGACGAGATCTTTAGCCTGTGCGATCGGGTGACCGTGCTCAAAGATGGCGCGACCGTCGGAACTTGGGAGACGGCCGCCCTCGATCACAAAAGCCTCGTCAATCTAATGATCGGCCGTGAGCTGACGGATTTTTTCCCGCAGCGAGAGGCAACCCTCGGTCCCATCGCCATGGAGGTTGAGAACCTGGCAACGGGAGCGCTCGTCTCCGGCGTCACATTCAATGTCAGACGCGGCGAGGTACTCGGGATAGGCGGTCTCGTCGGAGCCGGCCGAACGGAGGTTCTCCGTGCGATTTTCGGTGCCGATCCGCTCTCTGATGGCGAAGTTCGCCTGCAGGGGCGGGCCTTGAGCATCCGCCGACCGGGTGAGGCAGTCCGCGCCGGGATCGGGCTGGTGCCGGAGGATCGAAAACGCGAAGGATGTCTCCTGAACCTGCCGATTCTTACGAACGCGATGATGACTCCGGTCAACCCCCATCTCGGGTTCTTGGGATTGCTTCGGGGGCGTAAGGAGCGAGCCGTTACCGAGGCGCTACGGAAGGGGCTCAACCTGAAGACGGCGAGCATCGATGCGGAAGCCGGCACTTTATCGGGGGGCAACCAGCAAAAGGTTGTCCTGATGAAATGGCTGGTTTCCGGATGCGATGTACTTCTCCTCGACGAGCCCACGCGCGGCGTAGACGTAGGCGCCAAAGTTGAAATCTATCGCGTCATCAACGAACTGGCGGCCAACGGAGCCGCCATCGTCATGGTCTCCTCCGAAATGCTCGAGCTGATCGGCATGTGCGATCGAGTGGTCGTCATGCACTCTGGGCGCGTCGCCGGCGAGCTCTGCGGCGATCTCATAACGGAAGAGGCAATCATAGAATTGGCAATGGGGCCTGAAAATGTCCAGTAATCGAAGGGCCACCGGCCTCGTTTCCACGTTGATAAATTACAACATCTACATCATGCTGGCGGCACTTCTGGCTGTCTCCGCGATGTTGTCGGAGCACTTTCTGACTCTGCAGAATATCTCCAATCTGCTGCGGCAACTTGCGCCGCTGGCGCTCGTTTCTATCGGCATGCTGCTGGTGATCCTGACGGGTGGGATCGATCTCTCTGTCGGTTCGGTCGCGGCGATCGGCGGTATGGGCGTAGCCATGGCCATGCCGATGTTGCCCTTCGAAGGAGGATCAGCGCTCCTCGTATGCATTCTGGGCGCGGTGCTTTTCGGCAGCTTGCTGGGTGCTGTAAACGGAATACTTGTGGCCGGTTTCGGGATGGCGTCATTTGTCGCCACACTCGCGATGATGACCATGGCCCGCGGCCTCGCCTACATGCTGTCGAATGGTCAGCCTGTGCGCTTTCCGCGCGACCTGTCTACCGCCCAGGTCCTGACGGAGTTCGGCAGCAAAGGTATTCCCGGCGTCAACTTACCGTGGCCTGTGTTGTCCGTGCTGCTCGTGATCGCGCTATTCGTGTTTCTGCTCCGCCAGACAAACTGGGGGCGGCTCACCGTCGCAACCGGCAGTAACGAGAATGCAGTGCGCCTAGCCGGCCTTCCGGTGTGGCGATACAAGTTCCTCGCGTTCGTTATCTGCGGTGCCCTTTCGGCGCTTGCCGGTGTTTTCGTGACTGCCCGCA
This sequence comes from Sinorhizobium sp. NFACC03, assembly GCF_900103435.1. NCBI lineage: Bacteria > Pseudomonadati > Pseudomonadota > Alphaproteobacteria > Hyphomicrobiales > Rhizobiaceae > Sinorhizobium > Sinorhizobium sp. NFACC03. The sequence continues at coordinate 73,651 of NZ_FMXF01000004.1, read as the reverse complement.
CGGCCGTCGGAACGCCGATCACGGGTGTCGGGCTTGAGCTGGATGCCATTGCTGCCTGCGTCATCGGCGGCGCCCTGCTTTCAGGTGGCAAGGGCAGCCTCACGAACACGATGATAGGCGTTCTGATCCTCGGACTGATCGGCAACATCATGAATCTGATGAGCGTACCGGCCTATCCGCAGCAAATCATCAAAGGTGTCATCATCATTCTAGCGGTACTCATGCAAGGCATTGGCGCTAGAGCGACGAGACGCGTCTGAACTCCTCCCAGCCGCAAGCCTGGTCCGCATCGTTACCCGATGCGGACCCTTTTTTTTACTTGAGGAAATCCACCAGCAGTTGGACTTGCTGCTCGATCATATGGATTCCCTTATGGATATGGCACCCGCGTGCTTCTGCCGCGATCAACAATGGGGTCATGTCCGGCTGCATGACCACCTCGGCTACGACTGAGCCCTCATCCAGTTCAAGCGGGTTCACCGGCAGGGGATCCCCATCGTGCATGCCGAGCGCCGTTCCGTTCACAACCAAATCGTATCCGCCAGGATGCGCCGAACCCGCCACGACCCGTGCATGCGGAAAGAAACCAGCGAGCTGCCGTGCTAGATACTCCGCCTTCTCGGAGGACCGGTTGGCGATCGTCAGATCAGCGACGCCGGCTTGGAGCAAAGCGTGAGCCACACCGCTGGCGGCACCGCCTGCGCCAACAAGCAAGGTCCGACGCCCGGCGGGATCGCGTCCTTCGTGCCGAAGTCCCGCCACGAAGCCCTCTCCATCCAGCATCCCCCCCGTCAAACGTCCATCCGCCTCTTTGCGGACCACATTGCACGCCCCGACCAGTTCCGCAGCTCCGACCTTGCGGTCGCACAGTGCGGCCATCGACCCTTTGTGCGGAATGGTGATCACCATGCCCGCGACGTTTTCCACCGCCTGAAGGCTGGCCACGGTTTGTTCAAGCATGTCCGGCCGCACATCCAACGGCACCATAACCATGTCCACCCCTTGCCTTTCGCATTCGGCGTTGAAAAGAGGTGGAGTGCGCACATGTCGACAGGGATGGGCGAGAAGCGGAACGAAACGCGTTTTTCCAGAAATCATCGGTTTTTCCTCAACGAGACACTTTAGACGCTTGCGCGCCGTCAACAATTATATATCATATATGACGTATCAATGAGGGCAAAAATGACCTCCCCACTGAATATTTTCGACTCCGACCTCAAGGTTTTCGGTGCGCCGTCCCGCTACGTCCAGGGTCGCGGCATTCTTAACCGAACTGGCTCGTTTGCCGCTCAAATCGGAAAGAGCGCCGTCCTCGTCGCGGATTTCCATATCCTACCGCTCGTCGAGGACACGTTGCGGCAATCCTGCACAAAGGCTGGGTTGGCGCTGCAGGTCCTCCCATTCTCCGGGATCCTTGGTGTCGAAACAGCGCAGAGGTTATCCAGGGAGATGGGTGACTACACTCCAGAGATCGTCATAGCAGCCGGAGGTGGCCGCGCTATAGACGCCGGAAAGGCGTTGGCTGACACCCGCAATCTACGCCTTATCACTCTGCCCACAGTCGCCTCCAACGACGCGCCCACCAGCAAGAACTACGTACTTTACGACGAACACGAGGTTCTCGTCGAAGTCAGGCACCTCGCAAGAAACCCGGACTTCGTCGTTGTCGATACCGAGTTACTGGCCGGAGCGCCAAAGGCGATGTTCGCGGCAGGCCTCGGTGACGCGTTGTCAAAGAAGGCGGAGGCTCTCGCCTGTGCGGCTGGAAGCGGCGTAAACATGTTCCGCGCGCGTCCGACGCGGCTTGCCGGCATGATCGCTTCACTTTGTTATGAAACGTTGATGACAAGCGGCATGGCGGCATATGACACTGCGGGTTCCGGAATTCCGACGGACGATTTTGACGCAGCCGTCGAGGCGATGATACTGATGGCAGGGCTCGGCTTTGAAAGCGGTGGCCTTTCTGTTCCTCATGCATTGACGCGCGGTCTACCGCGTGTTCCGGGCGTCGCTGCCCGACCTCACGGATTTCAGGTGGCATACGGGCTTCTGGTCCATCACCAGTTGATGGGCGATGCAGTGCCCGCGGACCTTCAAGCTATATATCGCCATACGGGTCTGCCCCGAAGCCTTAGCTCTCTGGCCAACGGCCCCTTGAATCGACAGGACCTTAGAAGCGTCGCTGAGGCCTCGGTTTCGGTGCCGCACATGCTGAATTTTCCCCGACCCGTTACGACAGAATGCCTGGTGGATGCGATGTTGGCCGTTGAGGCCGAGGCCGCCTAGCGAGATCCAAATTCATAGGAAACAGGAGACAACTATGTCCAAGAACAACCTCGAACGGCCCCTGGCGGTCGTCACCGGAGGAGGAACAGGCATCGGGCGTGCGGTGTCAGAGCTTCTCGTCGAAAGCGGCTACGAGGTGGTGGCTATTGGCCTTGATCGCGACCCGGATTTGAACGGGCGGGTGCTTTTCCGACAAGCCGATATCACCGATACCGCAGCAAGCATTGCGGCGTTGCCAGAGGGCCCCCTCGCAGGCCTCGTAAATTGTGCCGGGATGCTGCGCCACCAGCAGGAATGGCAAACGGACGCGTTCGAAGAAGTGATGCGCGTCAACGTCACCGCCGGATTCGCCTTAGCGAACGCGTTAGTCGAACGCCTGGAGGCCGCAGGCGGCGCCGTGGTCAACGTCGCGTCCATGTGGGCGATCTTCGGCTCCCCCGGCGCGCCGGCCTACACCGCGAGTAAAGGCGCTGTCGCCGCCGTGACGCGTTCCCAGGCCGTTGCCTGGGCAAGCCGTGGAGTGCGGGTCAATTCCGTCGCGCCGGGCTGGGTTGAAACGCGCATATCCGAAAAGGCACGCAACGACGCCGAACGCGCGCAACGCATCGGCAGCCGAATCCCCATGGGACGCTGGGCGAAACCTGCCGAAGTGGCATCTGTGGTGCGTTTCCTCCTCTCCCAAGACGCTGGTTACGTGACAGGCGCGATGATCCCTGTAGATGGCGGCTACTCTGTTTGTTAAAGGGAATATGACATGAAAGCTTGGGTTCACGATGAGACGGGCGATCCGAACGTATTGCAACTGCGCGATAGACCGACACCCAGCCCGGGGCGGAACGAACTGCTCATCCGCAACCGGGCTATCGGTCTTAATCCGGTTGACTGGAAATTCATCCTCTGGGGCCATGACGCATGGGAATGGCCCCATATTCCCGGTGTCGACGGCGCCGGTGTCGTAGAAGCGGTCGGAGAAGGCGTATGCCACATCGAAGCCGGCGCGCGTATCGCCTATCACAACGACTTGCTTAAGCCCGGGTCGTTCGCAGAGTATACAGTGATCCCGGCTCGATCGGCCATTCCATTACCGAATGCTCTACCGTTTGCGGCGGCTGCAGCAATCCCCTGCCCTTGGCTTACCGCGCATCAGGCAATCGAGAAGGTGAATCTTGAGCCCGGTTCCCATGTGCTCGTTACGGGCGCCTCCGGTGCGGTGGGTGGAGCCCTGCTGCAATTGGCTCACTGCCAGGGTTGGATCGTCCACGCGGTTGGTTCGTCCCCACAATTCGACCGCCTCCAGAGGCTTGGCGCGGCGACGGTCACGGACTATCACCAAGAGGGATGGAAGGACGACTGGGCTCGGCGAGCTAAACTGCAGCCGCTCCAAGCCGTATTTGATATGGTCAGCGGCACTCACGCAGCGAGCCTCGCCCCGCTCCTAACGGCAAACGGCCACTTGGTTTGCATTCAAGACAGGCAAGAAACCGCACCTCTTCCCGCATTTTCCACGACCATCTCGCTCCACGAGGTCGGCCTCAACGCTATGCACTTGCACGCTTGTGACCGCCAATGGGGGCGGCTGGTAGCGGCGGGGAGCAAGATCGCCCAAGGCATTTCAAAGGGCGTTTTCGATCCGCAAATCATTGAAACTGCTCAATTCAGCGATCTCCCGAACGCGCTCAGTCGGCTCAAGGCCGGTCCGAACCCCGGCAATCGTGTCGTCGCGATTTAGCATCGAAAACCGAAGTGGCCGTCGTTCCCCTTTATGCACGACGCCTCTTCGCTCGTGGCGTATGGCGAGCGGGACTCTGACTACCAAAGCCCCCTCGGCCAACATTGGAAATTGCGCCATCTATCGCTGAACTACGGTTCCAGAGACTGTCTTATTGCAACCACAACGCCGGGGAACGAACTGTTAGGCCAGCCGATAGGAACTGGCCTAGCTTGCTTCTTATCGGCCACCCAACCGCATTGGGGAGGGCAACCGGATCGCATTGGAGAGGAAAGCGGATGGACAATAGAGCCGGTGAAATGTTGGTGTTCGTGAGGGTTGTGGAAGCCGGTAGCTTCTCCGAGGCGGCGCGACTGCTGTTGATGACGCCGTCCACCGTAAGCAGGCTTGTCCAACGCATTGAACAGCGGCTCGGCGTTCGGCTGCTCGAACGATCCACGCGCAAGTTAGTGATGACGGATGAAGGACGCCTGTACTATGAGCGAAGCAGTCAACTGCTTGCTGAACTCGAGGAGATCGAGGGCTCATTGACCCGCGACGCGCGTACCGCCCGCGGTACGATCCGCGTAAATGCGTCGGTCGCTTTTGGGACCTTCGGGATCGAGCCGCTGCTTATGGAATTCTGGAACACACATCCGAACATTGTCGTCAATCTCTCGCTATCAGACGAGATCATTGATCTCTACTTGGACCGCACTGACATCGCCTTTCGAGTGGGCGCCTTGACCGATTCCTCTTTAACGGCGCGACGCATCGGGCTAGCGCGCCGGCGAATGGTCGCCTCACCGGCGTATCTGAAAGAACACGGTACCCCGACAGCCATCGAAGACCTCGATGACCACAACTGTCTCGGGTTCAATTTCCGACGCTCAAAGCCAGTCTGGCCCCTTAGTCAAGGAGGCCGCATCGTTGACCGTCTGGTCCACGGCAACCTTCTTGCCAACAACGGCGAGACGGTCCGACGGCTTGCCGTCGCCGGGGCCGGAATAGCCCGACTTGCTGACTTTCACGTTCACGCCGATTTGGCCGCCGGGAACTTGGTCGAGATCCTGGCCGATACCGGTCAGGACACCGAGGAAGTGCATGCAATTTTCCTGGGCGGCCAAAACGTCCCGCAGCGCGTTCGGCTCTTTCTTGATTTCATGGTGCCACGACTTCAGACCTTTATGTCGGGACTATCTTAGCCCTGATTAGCGGCGCAACTTCCGGTGCTTCCGCGGAGCACGGAAACGAGACAAGGGCGGCTCTTTCGAGCCGCCCTTGTCTTCACGCAATCTAGGAATCGCTATTCCTTGTCATTCAACTTCAGCCTGTGGACGTAGTAGGGAGGAGATGAAACGTCTTCTCCGTTGTTCAACGCCGCCAACGTGTTCAATTCGTTGGAGACGATGTATAGCCACCCGTCCTTCGAAACTGAAACGCCGTCCGGCCAAGTCAGTTTTTCTTTGTCTTGCGCAAGTATCTTGTAGCCTGCTGGCGAAGTCACGCCGACGGCGAAGTTCTCGACATCTGTCACGTAGACCCGCCCCTTGCCATCCACGTCAAAGCCGTCGGTCTCCGGCTTGTCGGCGTAGCGTTCGATCCGCTTGGATAGCGCGCCATCGTCCAGTGATGAATCTGCGATCACTTCCGCCGGGATGCGGTAGACGACTTTATTGCCCATCGCCCCAAAGTAGATCCAATTGAAATCGGGATCGATCGAAACAGGATTCAGCGGGTACGTCGGCGGAAAAGACGGACCGTTTTTCGGTTTGTGCAGGACGGTTGTGCCGTCGATGACTATAGGCTCGCCGCTCGGGCTGAAGCTCGGGTCGTTCTCGAGGACGCGGCGCGTCATTCCGGTTTTGAGATCGACGATGACGAACGCTGGATTGCTCGGTGCCGGCCCTTCGTCGCTTGCGAAGGGCTGAGTCATGTCCGCAAGGATCGCCACGCCACGCTTCACATCGACGGCGAAGTCCTGCAAGAAGGAGTTGTCACGCAATACCGGATCGGGGATGAAGAACACTTTCTTCAACTGTCCGCTGTCTAGGTCCCAGCCGACGAGCTTCGGCGGCTGAGCGGGCGTGGCCGAGCGATTTCCCATGTCAAGGACCCACAGGGTCCCGTCGGACGTCGCCTGGATTCCGATCGTTGAATTGATACCCACCACGTCCCGCGGGCCGGGCTTGCCTGACCAAGCCTTGTCCGGGAACGGCTTGGTGGTTCCGTCCTTGAGAATTTCGACGACGTTGAGTTTTGATCCGCCCAATGCCGACATCGTCACGAACAATCTACCATCATCGCTGATCGCCGGATTACCCGGCCTAAAATCGGAGAATTTCGCAATGGTTTCGAGTTCGCCAGCCGACGCGACCGCGATGAAAGTCAGCGCGCCTGCTGCAACGGCAGCGGCAGCCAACGCCATTTTCAATGGGGAACTCATGATACTACCTTTCTGTTGTAGGGTTCAAACGGCACGAAGCACGGAAACTTGGATCGGACTCGCGACCAGTGGCTCGATCTCGCGAAACCAGCGTTTGGTGTGCTCGGCATCCTTGTGCGCCTGGAATGCTTCTTCAGTGGCGAAGATCTCGTAGAAGAGTATGAGACCCGGCACGTCAGCGCCCCGATGGGTCTGAAAGAGAAGGTTTCCGGGTTCGTTTTTGCGAACTTCACCCATCAAGTGACTGCTGATTTCCGCGAGTTTGTTTTCCCGTCCTCCGCTCGCCTGAAGGTAGGCGACGACTGTCACTGCGCCTCGCGGAAGTTCGAAAGGCCGGACGGTGCCTGCAGCAGTCTGCGCGTTGGCGGACGCCGTGAAAGCCGCGGTCAATAGCGCTCCCGCGCCGAGGCCTTTCGCCAGGTGGCGTCGAGTTACGCCACCCCCCTGTCCATGTTCAGTGGTCATTGGATTCTCCGACATCGTTTGAGGATGAATTTTGTCGACGCACGCCGACTATTTCGGCTGCTCTGTGGAGATGAAGGACTTGTCAGCACCCTCGCCGACGAAGACGACGTCAGACGGGTCCCGCGGGGGCGTTTCTATCGTTACGAAGACAAGCGGCCCTTCGATCAGTTCCGGAAACGAGTGCACCGTCCCCTTCTTGACGAAAATCGTCGTGCCCGGACCGATTTCCTGAGCGGGCTGGTCACCAACCGCAAACTTTGCACGGCCGGAAACCAGGTAGTTGTAGACGTCGCTGCGTTCGTGCTTGTGCGCCGGAATTGTTTGATACACGCGCTCAACGCGCAGACCCGATGTGGGCTGCTCCACCAGGCGCTTGTCGACCACAACGGTGTCGGCCGTGGAAGGAAAGTCTCTTGCCACTTCAGGGGCATTGAAGACGATGTAATCTTCAGAAGCCCCTTCAGCAGCCGCAGGGCTAACGCCTGAAAGACCGAGCGGGAGGGCGATGATGGCAGCGGCGAACAGTGTCTGCCATTTTTTATCTTTCGTATGCATTGGCATCTCCTTGTAATATTTAAGTCAATACATTAAGTGCCGTCACGTCACTTATGTTTTACGATGACGACGCCATGTATTCTGTCGGAAAATATTTTCTTGATAATCCGGACAAGCTTCACATCACTTGTGAATCTGGACGCAGGACTTGAGACGCCACATAACTGGCGAAGGCCGCGCAATGGCGGCCTTCGCTCCCGTGGCTCGATGAAAAATGTCGGCGGCGGCTTCGAAACCGTGCATTTTTCAAGAGTAGCTAGTGTATTGATTCCAACGCTTGGTGCCCACGTTTGACTGCGGCAATGATTTCGTCTGGGTCGGCTTTCCACACGAATGGTCGCGGCTCTTGATTGTGCTCTTTGATGAAGCGGTTGATGGCTGTTTGAAGGTCAACGACGGAATGAAAGACGCCGTATTTCAATCGTCGGCGTGTGAGTTTTGCAAAGAAGCCCTCGACTGCGTTGAGCCATGAGCAGGATGTTGGGACGAAGTGGAAGGTCCATCGTGGATGCCTTGTCAGCCAGGCGCGGACCTTTGGCTGCTTATGGGCGGCATAGTTGTCGAGAATGACGTGGACGGCCTTGTCCTTCGGCAGCTCCGCCTCGATGGCGTTGAGAAAGCGGATGAACTCCTGAGGCGATGACGCTGCATGTAGCGGCCAATCACCGAGCCGTCGAGGATGTTGAGAGCCGCAAACAGGGTGGTGGTGCCGTGGCGCTTGTAATCATGGGTCATCGTGCCGCCGCGCCCTTTCTTGATGGGCAGGCCCGGCTGTGTCCGATCAAGTGCCTGGATCTGGCTTTTTTCATCGACGGACAGGACAATGGCATGGGCTGGCGGCGAGACGTATAGCCCGACGACGTCATGTAGCTTCTCGGCAAAAGCCTTGTCATTCGATAGTTTGAATCTGCGCCAGCGGTGCGGCGCAAGACCATGCTCGTGCCAGATCTTGACGACGGAAGAGGCCGCAATCCCGACCGCCTTGGCCATAGCACGAACGGTCCAGTGCGTGGCTTCCTGCTGCGGCGCTTCCAGCGTCAGCGCCACCACCCGATCGACCAACTCGGTATCGAGGGGCGCAATGCCGGGTGGTCGGCTCTTGTCGCGCAACAGACCATCCACACCTTCGGCCATGAAGCGCTCCTGCCAGCGCCAGACGCAGGTCTTGGATTTGCCAGTCGCCTCCATGATCGCGACGGTCCCAAGATCATCGCCGCTCATCAAAATGATCTTCGCTCGCCACACGTGCTTCTGCGGCGAGCTTGATAGGGGAAGTCACCGGGCAGTGTCATCACCATGATCAGCGACAGCGCCCCCCGCATGCCCGACCACCCGGCAACAAGGCTCTCCGCCCACGGCCATCTATAGCCTGCTTTACTCATCCGACGTGCGACATTTGGCAACGATAATCCGATTGCCAGGGCGAAAAGCAACCGCGTCAGAACAACAGCCGCGGTGACCAGCACGCATACCTGCAGAACCCCGAGGTCCGCAGCCGTTCCTTGAACAGCAAGAGGCAGTTGTAGTCCCACGAGTACAAAGAGGATCGCGGTTAGCAAAAAGATCAATGTGTTCCAGAAGCCGTACCCAACCAAACGGGATTGTGGTTCGTCAACAACCGCCGATCTGGCCCCTGCCACACGGCCGGCGACCCCTGCCGCCAGAATAGCGGACACGTGCAAGGCCTCCGCAGGTAGGAACGCGAGGTACGCACCGGATAGGGTAACTATCGGAGCGACGAGTGCGTGAGACACCCGGCTATTGATGATCGACACCAGATAGCCGACGAGCAATCCAATCGCGATGCCGCCGACCGCAGTCGTCATCAGCGTCAACGGGGCGTCGGCAATCGAGAATGTGCCCGATAACACCGCATCAAGAGCTCTAGAGCATAGATCACCAAAGGCGTAAAATCATTCAGAAGATTCTCCCCGTCGAGCAGGCCGACCAGGCGAGGAGAGACGCCCAATCGGCGCGCGACTGTGAGAAAGGCGACAGGATCCGTGGGGCCGAGAATGGCTCCAGCAACCAGTGCAACATCCCAAGGCAGGCCGGCGAAGAAATGGAGTACACCCGCGACCGCCGCGACGGTGAGCGCAACGAGCGGAAGTGCAAGCAAGCCGACAGCAAGCGCATTGGCGCGAATCGGCTGCTTCTGCCGAAAGGCGCTCACAGCTTCTCCTGGCCGGCCGCCGTTAGGTGGCACAGTTTCTACTGGCAGGCGTGACCGCTATGCTGACTCCAAGCACTTCATGGGTGCCCGAAGCCAGCATAGATCGAGGTCCGACGGTGTGCGTTGGCTCCCCGGGGTTGCCGCGTTCGAAATCAACGCCGCGCAACTATTCCCGAATGACCAGTCCCTCCCCGGCTTCAGGCAGCCATGTCCCAGGCCGGAGCGAGACCCTCTGGAGAGACGATCCGGCCGTCAGGCTTGGCTAGTGCGTGAATGGCGGACATTTCGGCGGCGGAAAGCTCGAAATCAAAGACCGCAAAATTTTCGGCAGCGCGGGCTTCGCCTACTGTCTTGGACAGCGCCACGATGCCTGGTTGCTGGACGAGCCAACGCAAAACGATCTGTGCGACCGACTTATTGTGCTTTGCGCCGATGTCATTAAGCACGGGATCGGCGAAGACCTTGCCGTCGGCCATACCGTAATACCCTGTTACCGACATACCCGCAGCCGACGCAGCCGCGATCACCACGTCCTGGTTAAGGTACGGGTGGTACTCGATCTGGTTTGTGACGAGCGGAGCCTTGGAAAGCTTGACCGCTTCGGCCATTAGTCGTGTGTTGAAATTGGAAACGCCGATATGGCGCACCCTGCCGGCTTCTTTGACCTCATTCAACGCCACGATCTGCTCGGCAAGAGAAACGACGTCGTTCGGCCAGTGCAAGAGAAGCAGGTCCACATAGTCCGTCTTGAGCTTCTTGAGGCTCTCGTCGACCGATTTGATGAAGTCATCATGTTTGTAGTTCTCGACCCACACCTTGGTCGTCAGGAAGATTTCGCCACGATCAACGCCTGAATCGACGATCGCCTGGCCAACTTCCGCCTCGTTGCCATAGATTTGCGCCGTGTCGACATGACGAAAGCCGACACTCAGAGCGTGGGGAACTATTTTCAGGACGTCCGGACCAGGCATCCGGAAAGTGCCGAAGCCGAGAGCCGGAATGCTGGCGCCGTTAGCTGTGACATTGTGCATAGGTTCTTCTCCGAGGTTATTCCGCAGCGGCGTTCGTCGCGAGAGATTGTGAATTGAAGGCAGGTAGGACATCGCGAGCCAACTCATCGATCACCTCGTCGAGGGGACGGCGGGACGGGCGCAACAACAGGGCCATATGGTCGACGCCCGCGTCCTCAAGCGCACTAAGATGTTCTATGAAGGCTTTTCGTCCGGTGCGTGCGCCGAAGCGGCGCGGAGTCGGTTGCTCGTCCGGATCATCGGCGAGATCGAGATGGAAGGCGCTGATGAATGCACCGCGGGGCAAACCGAGGCCGCTGCGAGCGTTGGTCCACTCTCGCGCCTGGAGGGCCAGCCGCTCCAGACCGTTCGGATAAACGAACCGCCCCTGCATGTTCGCTGCGATCCAATCCGGGCTCTGCCTGCCCTGACCGGCGATCACCATTGGGATTTGCGGTTGATGGGGTTTGGGGAGCAGATCAAGGTTCGGTTCAACCCTCCCGTCCCCGATCGGCAACCCGTCGTTTTTCCACGCGTCGCGAAGATACGAGACAGCGCTTTGGAAGGCTTCTCCGCGGCTTTCGAAATCGAGACCGAGCAGCGGATATTCCACCGGCCGATCGCCGGAGGCAACGCCGAGGATCAGCCGCCCACCTGACAAACTGTCGACGGAAGCAGCAGCCTTGGCTACCATCATTGGATGGCGCAACGGCAAGACGACTGCCGCCGTACCGAGGGCAACATTCTTCGTAATACCCGCGAGGAACCCCAGGTTGACAAAGGGGTCGTATACAGACCCGGCATCTCCGAAATTATTGGGATCGAAGACTGGTACATCGCGCATCCAGACGGCTGCGAAGCCTGAGCGATCGACCTGCCGCACCAGATCGGGATATCGGGTTAGGTCGGGAACCCCAAAAGGGCGAGCTTCGGCGATGCGCTGTTCCTCCCTTTCCGGTGACCAGTCGTTGTCGAGGGGCAGTTCGATGCCAAGGGTCAGGCCACCGCCAGGCTTGCGGATCCGGTCAAGCGCAAGGAACTGACCAGCATTTGAAGTAGACATTGGATTCTCCGGAATGAGGTTCGAGAAGAAACGCCCGGCACTTCTCGCGCCGGGCGTGACGAAGATCACACAGCCTTGAGGAGGGGAGCCGCACGCCGGTCCAATGCGCCACTCCACATCGTCAACAGCAAAGCCACAACGACGAGGATCGCCCCGACCCAGGGGGTCGCACCAAGCCCTAGCGGAGACTCGACTACCAAACCGCCGAGCCAAGCACCTATGGCAATGCCGAGATTGAAAGCGGCGATATTAAGTGCCGACGCGACGTCGACAGCGCCCGGGCGGTGTTCCTTGGCTAGCTTCACCACATAGAGCTGGAGGCCAGGAACGTTGCCGAACTGAAGGAAGCCGAGGGCAACGAGCGTGATGATCGCGAGGATTGGAGAACCAGCGGTGAAGGTCAGGACCACCAGCACGGCCGCTTGAAGGCTGAACATACCGACCAGCGCCTTGACGGGATTGCTGTTGGCAATCTTGCCGCCGGCGATGTTGCCGATGGCGATGGCGATACCATAGAGCACGAGGATCAGGCTCACACTTTGCTCGGAGAAGCCGGTGATTTCCTGGAGGATAGGAGCGAGGAAGGTGAACGCCACGAATGTGCCGCCATATCCGAGGGCGGTCATGGCGAAGACAATCAGCAAGCGACCGGAACCGAGAACACGCACCTGATCAAGCAGGCTCGCCGGAGGCGCCTTTTTCAGGTTGTTCGGCAGAAGAGCAGCGATCCCGAGGAAAGCAACGACGCCCAGCGCGGCAACGGCCCAGAACGTCGCGCGCCAGCCCAACAGCTGACCGATGTACGTTCCGAGCGGAACTCCGGTAACGATGGCAACAGTCAGTCCCATGAACATCATGGCAATGGCTGATGCCCGACGGTTTTCTGGCACTAGATCTGCGGCGATGGTGGATCCCACGGAGAAGAAGACGCCGTGCGCGAAGGCTGCGAGCACGCGGGCGACGAGCAGGAGCTCATAGCTCGGCGAAAGCGCCGCGATCGTGTTGCCGACTACAAACAAAGCCATCAGCCCGAGCAAGAGCGGTTTCCTCTCCACCTTCCCCGTCAGAGCGGTGAGGATCGGCGCGCCGAAGGTGACGCCCAGTGCGTAGACGCTGACGATCAAGCCGGCGAGCGGGAGGGTAATGTTGAGATCGGTAGCAACGGTCGGCAAAAGGCCGACGATTACGAATTCAGTTGTTCCGATTGCGTACGCCGCAATCGTCAACGCAAAGATAGCTAAGGGCATAGAAAAATCCTCTCGCCTCACGCCCGCGTGAGGTAGCTTGGACAGCGGCGCTGTCGGTGGAAGGAGTGCTGCATGGCAATATGGCGAAGGAAGCCGAGAGTGATAATCCGCGGGCGCTGATAAGAACCTTTGAAGCAGTTTCACAAACCAGCAGCCGCAGGCCCGCGATTCACAGGGGAATTGGTTTCCCGCTTAGGCGGATGAATACCTTGCAGCGGGCCCATTATTTAGCGGCGAGACTTCACCTAGTTTCTCAACAGTGCGAATGGGTGAAGCCCTGTAGCAACACGCTCGACCGCCACCTTCACGACGCTTTGTCGGTGGGGCGTCTTCACCGCCGCGCGTTAGGCAGAGTCAAGCTCTCTGCTTCGGCGCAAGCGAGCTGAGCTTCACTACGTATTGTCCGAGGGCCGCGTTCTGGGAAGAATGCTGAGAGCTCACCAATCACCTGCGCAATGCGCTTCAACAGCGGTTCGGAAGTAACACGGTAGTCCGTGAAATCGCGGTCTGAAGCATACACGGCGGTCGGTAGCGTATGCGCCGTGAAGAAACCGAAGAGCGGTCGAAGCTGGTGCTGTATCAGCGCATGCCGTTCACCGCCCCCCGTGCCGGAAAGAACGATCGGCTTGGCGTGTAACTCATGCGGGTCAATCAGGTCGACCAAATGCTTGAACATGCCCGGATAACTGCCTTTAAAGGTGGGGGTCCCCACGACGAGTACATCGGCACCGACGATCTCATCTACGATTACTTTGGCTCGATGATCCAAGTCCTCGCGTCGTCGCGCATGACCAAGCGAGGGTCCGAAATCAGCCAGGTTATAGATCGTGCTGGTGAACCCGTACTTCTCTCCGGCAAGGCATGCGACTCTCTCAACGAGAGTAAATGACTTCGAGGGACGGTTGAAGCTGCCGACGAGGCCGACCAATTTTAGGACAGACATTTTTGATTCAAGTTCCTTCGAGCACCCCGGAGGTGAGACGAGCAAGGTATCCGCCAGTCTGCTCGTCTCGCGAGAGCTCTACGTTGAGCCCCGTAGCAGCCAAGTACGGGCGACTCCGCGCCCGTCTGATCCAATTGGGTGAGCAGGTCGTAGCCGGACATATTGCGCCCAAGCGCCGAGACCCCTTGCTCGCCTACACCGACATCGGGGCGTCCACACGAAGTCGCAGCAGATGATAAGGTGGGCGACTGTCGTCAACGCCGTTGTTGAGCAGCGGGTGACGATTCAACTGGTTGCTGGTGATGTATAACCAATGCCCTTGGGCATCGAGTTCTACTCCATCGGGCCAACCGAGCAGCTCCCGATCTTCGACCAAAATGCGATAGCCGCTTGGCGATGCCAGTCCGATCGCGCTCCGGCAAATGTCGGTGACGTAAATATTGCCAGCGGCATCTACGTCGAAACCATCGCAGGGCGGCTTGGCGCACCAAAAAGTCACCTCGTCAGCCAAGGTATTGGGATGTACGCGTTCGTCAGCGAGCATTTCAGCGCTGATCCTATGAACTGATTTCCCCGACAAAGCTCCGAAGTAGACCCAGCGGCCCGAGGGATCAATCGCGATTGGGTTGAGCCCATAACGATAATCTACACTCGACCCGTCTGCGGTCGCCCTTGTCACCAGCCTGCCGTCGATGACCACGAGTTCATCGCCGGGCCGCAATGCAGGATGGTTCTCAAGGACCCGCCTCGAAAGCCCGGTAGCAATGTCGACAACGACAATCGCAGGAAAGTCGCTGACCCCGGCCGGATTGAGCGTCATGTCGGCAATATAGATCTGCTCCCGGGAGCTATCTACCACGAAGTCCTGGGTGAACGAGCTCGGGCGCAGGACACATTGGGGCAAAACGATAACTCGGTGGAGCCGATGCTCCCCATCGTTCCAAGCGACCAGTTTAGGCTGATTGGCTGCATCACCCATGTCGAGCATCCATACGACGTCGTCCTTGTCTGCTCGAATGCCGATGACCCCGCTCATGCCCCGGCCGTCCGGGGACGGTCTGCCTGCCCAGCTTTCATCCGGATAAGGACGTTGGCTGCCGTCTTCCGCAATAGCGCGCACCGCGAACTCCGGCGAAGCAACGCCAGAAATCGAGACCAACTGCTTGCCGTTGCGGGTCACTGTGGGATTGCCAGGACGCTCATGCAGGAAAGTAGCAAGAATTTGGAGTTCTGCGTTCATTGATTAGCCTTCACGAAGCTATCCGGCGTTCCCAACGCAGGGTCCACGAACACGATATCCGAGGGGTCACGACGGGGCGTGTCAACGGACACCATAAACACAGGGTGTTCGAGGATCTCGGGCATACCGTGAATCGTGCCCTTCTTGAAAAACAGCATATCGCCCGGCCCCACCTCGAAAGGCTCTGCGCCACCCATGAAGAAGCGACCGCGTCCTGATAGGACCAACAGATACTCGTCGCAGGTCGCGTGATAGTGCGCCGGTGTCGGCTTGTAGACGCGAAACACCCGCGCGCTTGCCTCATCCTCATCGGTGAGGCGCGTGTCCACGAGCAATGTCTCGGCATTCTCAGGGAAGCTTTTTACGATCTCCTCAAGTTTGAACCTGGCGTGTGGGCCTGCTTCAACGAGTTTCCTGCGTCTTAACTCCGGTCTCATGATCAAGTGTTCCTTCGCTCGGGATGTTGAAGGCAGCAAAGTAGGAGACAGTCACACGGACCATTAGCGGGTCTCGCTGAACAAGACTTGAGAATCCGCTGAACAGATATGGGTTGGCAGCAAGAGCTGCGCGGCTGCAGAGGTCTGTGAATTTCATTCAATACAGTTGAGGCGGCGGAAGGCCTTATCGACCACCAACACTCGTGTTTAGGTTGGGCGCGAAACTTGAATGGAGACTTGGGATGTTGGTCAAGGCTGCGGTGATTAGCGAGACGAAAATGCCTCGCCCTTACGCGACGAGTAAGCCACTTTCGATCAAACACGTTGAATTGGCCCCTCCGGGACCCGGGGAGGTACTGGTCAAAATTCGTGCGGCTGGACTCTGCCATTCCGATCTGTCGGTAATCAATGGCGACAGGCCGAGGCCGATGCCCATGGCCCTGGGTCACGAGGCGGCCGGCGTTGTCGAAGTTTTAGGAGAAGGCGTTCGAGACCTTGAACCCGGGGACCATGTAGTCATGGTCTTCATGCCGAGCTGCGGCCATTGCCTACCCTGCGCCGAGGGGCGGCCGGCACTGTGCGAGCCCGGTGCCGCTGCGAATGCGGCGGGATCCCTTCTGAGCGGAGCTACTAGGCTGAACTACCGAGGTAAAGCCGTCCATCACCACCTGGGGGTTTCGGCATTCGCCGAGTACGCCATCGTGTCCCGGCATTCTCTTGTCAAAGTTCCTCGCGACCTCCCTTTCGTGGAAGCGGCGCTATTTGGGTGCGCAGTGCTGACCGGGGTGGGCGCGGTCGTCAACACCGCCCAAGTACGGACAGGCGCAACTACCGCCATCATCGGGCTGGGCGGGGTCGGGCTCGCAGCTGTCCTCGGTGCGCGAGCGGCAGGTTCCAGCAAGATAGTGGCGATTGATTT
Organism: Sinorhizobium sp. NFACC03; assembly: GCF_900103435.1. Lineage (NCBI taxonomy): Bacteria > Pseudomonadati > Pseudomonadota > Alphaproteobacteria > Hyphomicrobiales > Rhizobiaceae > Sinorhizobium > Sinorhizobium sp. NFACC03. The sequence continues at coordinate 57,159 of NZ_FMXF01000004.1, read as the reverse complement.
TTCCCCGGACAAACTCGCGCTCGCAAAGGAACTTGGGGCCACCCACACCATCAACGGGCGCGAGGGAAACGCGACAGAGCAAGTGCGTGAGATTACATCTGGAGGTGCCGATTACACCTTCGAGATGGCTGGCTCCGTTCTCGCTCTCGAAAACGCCTTCGCCATGACCAAGCGCGGCGGCGTCACCGTTACGGCCGGTCTCCCGCCACCGGGTGTATCGTTGGCGGTCAACGTGGTGCAACTCGTTGGAGAAGAGCGGACCCTCAAGGGAAGTTACATCGGCACATCTGTTCCAGTGCGCGATATTCCGAGGTTTATTGAGCTTTACCGCGAAGACCGCCTTCCCGTCGACCGCTTGCTGAGCCATCGGCTGAAGCTCGAGGAAATCAACGAGGGTTTCGACCGCCTGCACGACGGTAGCGCGGTTCGCCAGGTGGTCGAATTGTAAAAGCGTGGATCGCCTGCAGCAACATGTGATGGTATTTGGGCGTCCACACGCTGGAACGCCCAAATACCATACCTTCGTTTCCAAGAAAGTTCCTTCCCGAGTCTGACAGTATCGCCGGCTCCACCGTCCGCCCTGCCCTCGAACCGACCCGCGCATTGCGGGCAGCCGGGCGCGCGTCGGCTTTCTCGACTGGCGACGACAGAACCGATCGACCGGGACACCATACTGGAAGCCGCGGCTCAAAGTTCACGGATCTTGAAGGTCGAAGAACACAGTGTGCTTGGAGTACTTGGCGGTGCGGTCGCAGAGGTGCTGGCGGGCGAAGGGCTGCCGTTCAATCTGAACCCGCCACGGCATTTACGACGAGTACAGCCTGATCGCGCCGCCTACCCATCTCTAAGCGCAAAGGCCGCGCGTGAAGAGCTGCGGTTTGCCTGCCACGAGGCGCTGAAGGCCACTTTTCTCTCATGACCGCGGGGCCTGGGCTCCGCGGTCATTTTCTTTGCCTCCTGGCTCAGGCGACGCCGCCGTCCTCCGATGATTTTCTGGAGCTTATGAAAGGCACCTTCCGCCTAGCCGTGAAAGGGAAACGAACCGTGCGATCCCTAACATTGAAGAGTGGAGCGGAATTGTTTCAACGAGAATCCCGAAAGCGCTCTTTGGCATTATGTGCGTGTTTTTTGGGTTCGATCCGTCATAAGATCGAATGTGAGGTGAGCGGTTCGTGGCGGCACGAGGATAATGGGAGGCCGCTCCCAAACTCACCTGACATGCATTGGGAGGATGCCAGAAACATGCCTACGACTCTACCTACGCGGAAATGCGAATACCGGATGACGCCTCTCGAGCAACTGTTCGTTTTGCTCGGTCAGGGGAGCATCTGGTACACATGCTACGCCTATCCGTACGACCAGCGGGACCTGTGATCGTGGACTTGGCCGAGGTCAGATCCGGAAGGTCCAACGAGAGCATGGGGTCGGCGACGAAGTTATAGACATCCTGCATCGCCGCGGCCGAAACACTTTCTGTCGCGGCGATGCAGCCTTCAGCGGTGGAGGCGGCGATTTTCGATTGCGTGGATGTGAGGGCTGTTCAGCCCTAACGTTTCAGATCGAATCCCATGCTCTCATAAAGCGGGGCGCAGTTCGAGCGAGGGCTATTCGCAGAACCACGTCCGACTACGAAACCACGTTTCGCACGAACCTCACCATCTCGCTATGCCTATTGGCATAAGAGTACTCCTGCGCCGAACTGTAAATCGCGAATGTCCCAGCGGGATACTCCTTCTCTGTTCCGCTCAAGACGAGCGTGAGTACACCCTCTATGACGAAGAGCATTTCGTGCCAGCCCTCCGGGTCCGGTTCCGCATCATACTGCTCCCCTGTATCCAGCGACCAAATCCACATCTGCGTATCATGGCCCGCCGGCGCGCTTCCGAGAAGGACGCCTTTGCTGGCAGGGCCAATCCCGCGCCACGTCACTTCGTTGATGTCAGTAAGTGACTGTCGTGCTGGATCCCGGACGAGATCGACGAAGCCAACTCCCATCGCGGCCGCGAGCTTGTCTAAACTGGAAAGGCTGATGTTCGCGTCGCCCGACTCCACGGCCACGATCATTCTCCTGCTGACGCCCGACGCTTTCGCGAGCGCGATCTGGCTCAAGCCCGCGGACTGCCTAAGCTTACGTAGATTCCCGGAAACATGCGCCAATACGTCGCCTCGCTCTTGACTGTGCAGTATATTGCTCATATGGTCCTTCTACTTCTAACGGGCAGACTGTTCAACAGCGAAATCCACCGCGCGTTCATTCAAACGCGCGAACGATAACGTGCGTTCGGTGCTGCCCCATGTAATGGCGAGGTACTCCATGACGCAACCGATCGTTCTCAGTGAATCAGAGATCGCAACGCTCCTGCCGCAAGTCGATATCCGCGCCGTCTTAGAGCGCATGTTTCGCTCCTTGGCAGACGGGAACGCCGTGCAACCTCCCCAGACACTGAGCCTCTTTCCAGCCGACACGGGCGACTTCATCACGTACCTTGGAGTGCTGGCCGATGAAAAGGTATTTGGCGCCAAGCTCTCTCCATACATCCCTGGTGACGGCAATGCCCTGGTGACAGCCTGGACCTTGCTGATGTCGATGGAGACGGGTACGCCGATACTCCTCTGTGACGCAAAGAAGCTGACGACGGAGCGGACTGCAGCGGCTTCCATCATCGCGGCTGACTTACTCGCAGCTCCGCAATCCTCTGTACTGACGATCGTCGGCTCGGGACCGATGGGGCTTGCGCATCTCCGGTATGCGGAAGGCATGCGCCATTGGAAGGAAATCAGGATCGCCTCTCCTGACGTCGAGAACTGCGAAGTCCCTCGCACGCTCTCCAGCGGGATCTCAGTTTCGAAATCGACAAATGCCAATGAAGCAATCGAAGGCGCGGATGTCGTTTTGCTGTGTACCTCGTCAGGAACGCCAGTAATCGACGCGAAGGCACTGTCCAAAGCGGCAGTTGTCACATCGATCAGCACGAACGTCGCCAACGCCCACGAAGTCGATCCTGCGGCACTACGGGACTTCGATGTTTATTGCGACTACAGGGCAACCACTCCCGCTGCAGCAGGTGAAATGAAGCTGGCCACGGCTGCCGGGTTTTGGAGCGCGGATGCCCTCTGTGGCGACCTTCCAGAGCTGTTGACGGGCCGCGCCAAGCCCCCGAGCCGCGAACGCCCTGCCCTTTTCCGTTCCATCGGCCTCGGCCTGGAAGACGTTGCCGCCGCTGTAGCGCTGCTCGCCGCCGCGCGCGCGTGAATTATCACACGAGGAGCCTGACATGAAAATTCGGAACTTCGGCGTCGAGATTTGGATGAACAAATATGAGACGAAGTGCCAGCTAAACCTCGCAGAGACGTGCGTCGACTCACTCACCGTCGCCGAACTGCTGGAAATGGCCGGGACCAACGACATCTCCCAACAGCTCCTGCCCCTGAAGCTGACCTACGGCGAAATCGAAGGAAGCGTGCGCCTCCGGACTCTTATCGCAAAGCTGTATGAGAACCAGAAGATCGAGAACGTCATAACGACCCATGGAGCGATCGGTGCTAACGCCCTGGTACACCAGACTCTTGTGGAGCCGGGAGATCGTGTGATCTCCGTTCTTCCCACCTATCAGCAGCATTATTCCATTCCCGAGAGCTTCGGCGCCGACACGCAGATTTTGAAACTGACGGAAAAGACGGGCTTCCTCCCGGATTTGGTAGAACTGAAGAAGCTTGCCATCCCGGGAACGAAGTTGATCGCGATCAACAACCCGAACAATCCGACGGGTTCCCTCATGGACCGTGCCTATCTCGAACAGATTGTCGAGATAGCCCGCGCTTGCGGCGCGTGGATCCTCTGCGACGAGGTCTATCGTGGCACCGACCAAGAGAGCGATTCCGGAATGACCGCTTCGGTCGCCGATCTCTATGAGAAAGGCATCAGTACGGGCAGCATGTCCAAGACATTCTCTCTGGCTGGCCTTCGGCTAGGATGGATCGTAGCGCCTGCAGAGCTGATCCACGCGGTATCGATCCATCGGGACTACAACACGATTTCCGTAGGAATGCTGGATGACCACTTCGCGGCCATTGCATTGGAGAGCAAGGACAAGATCCTCGAGCGTAGTCACCGCATCACCCGGTCCAACCTAGCGATCGTTTCCGATTGGGTAGATGCCGAACCGCTGATCTCTTGGGTCAAGCCAAAGTCCGGAACGACTGCGCTCCTGAAGTACGAGCTTCCGATTTCCTCCGAGGAGTTTTGCATCCGTCTTCTCGAAAAGACTGGCGTGATGCTCACTCCAGGCAGTGCGATGGACATGGAGGGGTACCTCCGCATTGGTTATGCCAACGGAAAAGACATCCTCCGCGAAGGCCTGATGCGGATTTCGGAGTTTCTGAAAGAAACTGTCGCGTCGGCCGCCTGATCTCATCAGATCCAAGATATTCCTGCCGCCCTCGTTGGGGGCGGAGGGTGCTTTCGTTTCTAACAAAAGGGGAATCTCATGAAACGACTGACCATCGCACTTGGCCTCTCTCTCCTGGCAACCGCCGCATCCGCGGAAGATCTTCGCATCGGCACCAGCGCCGACTACCCGCCGTGGGAATCTGTCGACGGCAGCGGAAACATCGTAGGTTTTGACAAAGACGTCGGCGACGAGATCTGCAAGCGGATCGCAACCGCCTGCGCATGGCAGAACCAGGCCTATGACGGCCTCTTGCCGGGCCTGCAGGTTGGGAAATTCGATCTCGTCATTTCGGGCATTTCGATTAACGACGAACGCTCGCAGAAAGTCGATTTTTCGGCGGCCTATGCAGACGCGCCAAACTCGATCGCCGTTGGGGCAGGAAATCGCGCAGCGGATGCGAAGTCCTCGTCTGACCTGAAGAACTCGCTGGCAAAAGCAGCAATCGGCGTACAGACCGGGACCACCCACGAACAGGTTCTCCGGGCAAACTTTCCCGACGCCGACATCCGTGTTTATGACCGTCCAGACCAGGTTGCCGACGATTTGATTGCAGGACGGATCGATGCCGGCCTTATGGAGCGTTCCGCTTGGGAGCCCCTCGTCAAGGATCGTGGCTCGGACAAACTCATCTACGCGGGCCCACTCCTGACAAGCGCCGATTTCCCCGAATTCGGCAAGGGCCAGGGCGTCGCGATGGGCAAGGGCAGGACCGAGCTCAAGGAAAAGATCGACGGGGCGGTTCAAGCGATGCTGCAGGACGGAACCATCAAGACCATTTCCGAGAAATGGTTCGGCTACGACGTCTCCAAGAAGTGACGTTTATCGGGAGGCGGATTGTCGCCTCCCATTTCCAGGAGAAAACATGCGTCCTTCCCTCGAAGTTTTAGCCGCTGCAAGGAGGGATCTGTCTGACCTTGTCGCGATTCCTTCCGTAAGCGCCCGAGGCGAGAGCCTCGAAAAAGCTGCGTGTAAAGTCGAACGACTTCTGTCCGAGGCCGGCTTCAAGACTGGTCAACATTCAGGAGACGTGGGGCCGTTTGTCGTCGGTGAGGTTGGTGGCGGTCCCTTCACGCTGGTCATATACAATCACTACGACGTCCAGCCAGAGGACCCGATTGATTTATGGTCGGCGCAACCATTCGAACTCACAGAGCGTGTGGGCCGTCTCTACGGACGTGGATCCGCCGACGACAAAGGCGAATTTGTAAGCCGCCTGGCAGGATGGCGACTGTTCTGGTCTGAACATGCGGGGCCTCTTCCTTTCAAAATCATCTGGATTGTCGAGGGGGAGGAGGAAATTGGCAGCCCTTCCCTCATGCGCTTTCTGGAGTACAGGTTCCCTGACACCAAAGCGGATCTGTGCTGGTGGGAATTTGGCGAGGTCGACAAGTCGGGACGACCAATCGTCCTCATGGGGTTCAAAGGCATTCTCGCAGTCGAACTGCAATGCCGAACAGCCAAGGCAGATCTTCATTCCAGCCTGGGCGCTATTTTCGACAATCCGCTCTGGCGGCTGTCGGCCGCGGTGTCTTCTCTTCGTGATGCTTCAGGGCGGGTTCTGATTGAGGGATTTTACGACGGTGTAATCGCGCCCGATGCGCGTAGCTCCAGGCTTGCTGCTTGGCCCCCGTTTGCCCTTGAAGACCTTCAAGACGAGACCGGCGCCGGGAGACTTCTCAATGGCATCGATGCTTCAACCTTCTACGAACACCTCAACTTCGAGCCTTGCCTGAATGTGAACGGCTTCCATGGGGGCTATGGCGGTGAAGGAGCTAAGACCGTTCTCCCGTGTTTCGGACACGCAAAACTAGATTTCCGCCTCGCGCCTGGTCAACACCCTGTCAGGATTGCCGAGCTGCTCAGACGGCAACTCGACAAAAATGGGTTCGCCGACATCGAGCTGAAAATTTTGGACGCCGAAGTGCTCGGGGTACGCAGCAATCCATCACACTTCGGCGTCGAATTGGGCGCCAGGCTGCTTGAGAAGTGGTTCGGGCGTCCGACCGTGATCCAACCCAGCTCCGCCGCCTCGGGTCTAGCCCACCCGTTTGTCCACAAATTTGGCGCGACGTTGTTCGGAGCCGGCCTCACCCATCACGGCGCGATGCTGCATTCGCCAGACGAAAACATCCTGATCGAACACTTCGAAAACATGATCGGGTTCTCCGCGGATTTCTTTGCCGAGCTCTGCGAACGAGCCGTGCAGGTACCAAGGGTCAAGGTCGATGCTTGAGGCGATCTATCAATACCACGGACAGCTATTACAGGGGTTTCTTACGACACTCTACGTCGCAGTGGGTAGCTTCCTTGGCGGCTCGCTGATCGCCGTCATCCTTGCGCCCCTCGCAATTTACGGCCGCCCGAGCATTCGTCGTGTGATCATGGGTTACGTCGGACTTGTGCGTGGCCTGCCGGAGCTTCTGGTCATATTCCTCATATTTTATGGCGGCACAGTCTTCCTCACAAATATTGCAGGTAGCTACGTTGAAGTGGATGCCTTGAGTGCCGGCATCGCGTCCCTTTCGATCGTCGCCGCGGCATATCTGACCGAAATCCTTCGTGGCGCGTTGCTCAGCGTTCCCGCCGGTCAATGGGAAGCCGCACTTGCTCTGGGTTTCCGGCGAACGCGCGCTTTCCGCCTTGTCGTCTTGCCACAGATGATGTCCCGCGCGCTTCCCGGGCTTGGAAACCAGTGGCTTGTAATCCTCAAGGAAAGTGCTCTGGTTTCTGTCGTGGGCCTTGAAGAGCTCATGCGCAAGTCAGTTGTCGCAGCCGGCGCGACGCACCAACCGCTCGCATTCTACCTGGCTGCTGCCGCTTTCTACGTCACGATCACCGGTTTCTCGACGCTTCTATTGAAGACGTACGAGTTCCGCCTCACGTCACATTTGAGGTGACATATGCTGTCCTTGGATCTTCTCGAACCCGCCTTCATGGCGGTAAAAAACGGCTTCCTGCTCACCGTGTCGATAACGCTCGCAAGTTTCGGGCTCGGGCAGATTCTGGCTCTTCCGATTTCGCTCGCTCTGACCTCGGAACGGTGTTCTCTGCGCCTTCCTGCGTCGACCTACACGTTCCTTGTGCGCGGCAGCCCGCTGCTTGTTCAACTCTTCATCATCTATTATGGGCTGGGCCAGATCGAGGCAGTGCGTAACAGCGTCCTTTGGCCGGTCCTACGGAGCCCCGTCTACTGCGCCATTTTGGCGATCGGCCTGAACTCCGCGGCCTATTCGGCCGAGCTGCTTGCGGGTGCAATCCGGCAATTGCCCCGCGGCCAGTGGGAAGCAGGACGTGCTCTCGGAATTCGCAAATGGGTGCTGCTGATGAAGATTATCCTCCCTCAGGCCTATCGCGCGGTTATCCCCGCCATCGGCAACGAGCTCGTTCTGGTCATGAAGGGATCCACGCTCGCGAGTGCAGTGACGGTCATGGAAATGACTGGCGCGGCCCGTATCTTCGTCGCCCGCACCTATGCGCCTTTCGAGACCTTCCTCATCGCAGGAACAATCTATCTCCTCATGGGAGCGCTGTTCGGTCGAATTTTCAGATTTGTCGAAGTGCGTGCCGCCATCCCCGGGCGCTGACGGCTTCGTCGAAGCAACCACCTCGGGAATAGCTGACATACACCAGAATATCCCGGAAAATACCGCCAAACTTTGCACGATGGGTATCCGCAGTGTAATTCCTGCAGAGGGCGGATTAACAGGACATGCGCGAAGCGATGAAGGCTGAGCGCATGGAAAGTAAAGAGGCCCCAAGTTGTTGGAGCCTCTGGCTTTAAAGGTCTCGAAGTCGGGACAGGTCTCAATACCTTGAGACTGCCCAAACCGGTCGCCCTTAACGGATATTATCGGATTTCGACTTTCGGTCGTTCAAGAGACCTCGGCTCTGGAGCTGCCTCGAAAGTGTTTCGGATAATATCGTCCGTCCAGGCTTTAACAGTTTCAGCGCCGAGACCACTTTCCGAAAAAATCTGCTCAAGCCGAGATTTTACCGAGCCTCCGGCACCAACCCAGCTATCGACAGCTGCTCTGTTCATAAATTGGGGCAACTTATTATCCTCGTCCACTACGCAAATCAGATCATCATTGCCTGAAAGGCGCAACACGCATCAGACGCACAACTGTCGCAACGCCGCTGGGAGGGCCGAGGCGAATGGTCCGGGACGGGAGGTGGCCTTTGAGCCCAGACGAGAGCCGTCTTGCGTCGAATTTTATGAGTTGGCTTACGTCTCCGATGCATAATGGCACCAGGCGGGAAAGGCGGGATTTGAAATTATGTGCGGGGGCGAGAGCGGCTTTCGAAACTTCATCGCGTCCCTATGCTCAGAGTACTTCGCAAGCAGGGTTTCCGTGCATCCGGCAACCGTATTCGGGAAGCTCTATCGGGTCGTAAAGTCGCGTGAACGCGATCCAGGCTTCGAGAGCATCCGCGACATCTTCCGTGACGAGGCGATCAACCGTCTCCCCTGTGGTTCAGGCGACGAGGTGTTCGGGCCTGTTTCCGAACGCAAATGGCACAGCGTCAGCACTGCAGCAAAGACGCATGGGCTGAAGATGACAGAGGTGCGCACGCTGTTTCGCGCCGGCGGGCTTCTTCCCATGAAACCTGGAGACGATCAGAAGTATGCTCTCGTCGAAGCATCCTCCGCTGACGCACTGCTTGAGAACGTTAAGTCCGCACTTTCATTTGGACAGGCAAGGGATTGCCTTCACATGAATATCGAGCATCTCCGGGCGGTCATCGATTTGGGCTGGCTCAAGCCGCTGCTCAGCCTTCGTGACGGCGGTCATGTGGTCCCGTATTTCACGAGGATCGAGCTAGAACGCTTCCAAACAGAGCTGAGAGATCGCGTTACGGTGGATCTCGTCTCGCCCCGGATGACGAGTATCGGCGACGCTGCCAAGAGAGCGGGCTGTACGGTCAAAGACGTCATCAACCTCCTGTTTGAGGGCAAACTCGTGACAGTCGGCTGGAGATGTGAAGCGCTCCTTGTCGATGCCGCCGAGGTCGGCGAGAAAATAGCTTCTAGGTAGCATCTTCCAACAGTCCTCGATCACTCTCTAGAGAGTTTGCACCTTCGGAATGAGCGGGACGATCACAACGGATGGGCATGTCGCACCCAACATAAAATTCGGAGATCGCAGCGCGCTCTCAGCCTACGTCTACGACACGGGCGGCGGAAGGGAGTGATCGATCAACTCGGTTGTATCATTGTACCGCACCTGCACCAAAAAATGGTTCGATCGCACCAGATTTTGGTGCAGGAAGAACATGGTGACATGCTTTTACCGGATAGCGACAAAAGCAAGAGCCGGAGCTCAACGAGGGCTGAACCCGGCTTTGTCGCGCGGAAACTCGAGCCTCACCTCCCACACGACGCCGATTGCCAGTGAGACCGGGCCAACGGCCGTTTAGATTTCCCCAGTGAACCAAATATCGACCGGGCGCAGCCCGGTTTTTTTGTGCCTTTAGAAGGTCGACGAGCGCTCTATCCGGGCCATTATTGAGTTCACCTCGGGACAAACCACATTGCCAAAGCTCTCCCATTGATAAATAGATTCAATGCCTTATAAATGCGTTAGGCCAAACTACGCTGCTTTTTACAGTTCTGCTTGTCTATGCCCATCCCGAACCGCGTTCGCTGAACGGGACGCTGCGCGATGTCGCCGTCAAGGCGTTGGAAGCCGAGGGACACGAGGTGCGCGTCACCGACCTCTATGCCGAGGGATGGAAATCCGAGATCGACCGCGCCGACTTCCCCGCGCTCATTCCGGATGCCCGGTTCAAGCCAAGCCGTGCCTCGAAGGAAGCCTTCGCGACCAATACCCTGACCGCTGATGTCAGGGCCGAGCAGGAAAAGCTGCTATGGGCCGATACCCTGATCCTGCAGTTTCCGCTGTGGTGGTACTCGATGCCGGCGATCCTGAAAGGCTGGGTCGATCGCGTCTATGCCTACGGCTTCGCCTATGGCGTCGGCGAACACAGCGACAAATACTGGGGCAAGCGGTTCGGCGAAGGAATGCTCGCAGGAAAACGCGCCATGCTGGTGGTGACGACTGGCGGTTGGGAGGAGCACTATTCCCCACGCGGTGTCAATGGACCGATCGACGACCTACTTTTCCCGATCAATCACGGCGTGCTCTATTATCCCGGCTACGATGTACTTCCGCCTTTTGTCGCCTACCGGGTCGACGGTCTTGACGAAGCCGGTTTCGAAGCGACGGCCGAGCGGCTGAGGCAAAGGATGCGCACGCTATCAACCACGCCGCCTATTCCCTATCGCCGGCAGAATGGCGGCGACTACCTGATCCCGACCCTTGAACTGCGTCCGGATAAGCGCGCGGCTTTGCGCTTCACCTGAACGGTGCGATACACCAGGGCAATAGCGCCTGAGCCGTTAGCGTGCAAACTTCGCGACAGCCGGACGACGCGGGCTATCGGGTTGGGCCGGCTGCCGGAAATTCAGCGCCGCCGCCATGACTTCCGCGGCGGCAAGCGCTGCGATGACGGCCGGCCGCTTGTCCTTAACCGTCGTGCCGCCGATCGGGCAGACGAGCCGGTCGAAAAGATCCGGGCGGCCGATCTCACGCGACAACCAGTTCTTGAAGGTCCCGCGTTTCGTCTTCGAGCCGATCATGCCGACATAGGATGCGTCGTCGCGGCGAAGCGCCTCGGCGGCGATCAGGAAGTCGAGCGCGTGGTCGTGCGTCAGGATCACGAAGGCGCTGCCGGGAGGCGCGTCGCGCACGACCGCCTCCGGCATGGCGGTCAGGCAGGTCTCGATGCCGGGAATGTCGGCGACAGCCGAAAGCTCGTTCTCGCGGGTATCGACGAGCACGGTGCGGACCGGAACCAGGGACAGCGCCATGGCCAGCGCATCGCCGACATGGCCGGCGCCGAAGACATAGACATGCGGCCGGCTGGCGATTTCCAGGTCGCTGCGTTCAATCAGCATGGCGGCTTTCTCCCGATCGATGCGTGTGAAGTCGAGCGCCACGCGCCCGCCGCAACACTGGCCGATCTCCGGACCAAGCGGGATGGTCATTGCCTCCGGCGCGTCGCCGCGCTTCAGCGCCCGCCGGCCATGGTCGATCGCCATGTATTCGAGCTGGCCGCCGCCGATCGTGCCTAAGAGGCTATCGGTGGCGACGAGCATCCAGGCATCGGTGTCGCGCGGCGTCGAGCCGGCCGCACCCGTCACTTCCACGAGCACGCAATCCGGCTCGCGTCGCAGAAAGTCCCTGATATCCTCGCGGCTCGCCACCATGACAATCAGCCCCTGTTACCCTTTCTGCCTCGCGGCCGCCCGCAGCCGCTCGATCGCCATCAACACCCGTTCCGGCGTCGCCGGCGCATCAAGGCGCGGTGCTATACGATACTCCGCAACACTGGCCGCCGCCATCGACAAGGCCTCCAGAACGGAAATGCCGAGCATGAACGGCGGTTCCCCGACCGCCTTCGAACGGCGGATGGTTTCCTCACGGTTGACCGACCATTCGGCAAGCCGTGTGTTGAAGACGCGTGGCCGATCCGACGCAAGCGGGATCTTGTAGGTCGAAGGCGCGTGCGTGCGCAGCCGACCCTTGGCATCCCACCAGAGTTCTTCCGTCGTCAGCCAGCCCATGCCCTGAACAAAGGCGCCCTCCACCTGGCCGAGGTCGAGCGCCGGGTTCAGCGACCGGCCGACGTCGTGCAGGATGTCGGTGCGATCCACCTGGTATTCGCCAGTCAGTGTGTCGACGCTGACTTCGGAGCAAGAGGCGCCATAGGCATAGTAGAAGAACGGCCGGCCCCGGCCTTCCGCGCGGTTCCAGTGTATCTTCGGCGTCTTGTAGAAACCGGCAGCCGAAAGCTGGATGCGGGCGCCATAGGCGATCTTGATGAACTCGTTGAAACCAAGGCGTTCGGCGCCGATGCGAACCGTGTTCGGCTCGAAAGCGACGTCGGCCTCAGCAACGTTCCAGCGCTCAGCGGCAAAGCGCACGAGCCTCTCCTTGATCTGCTGGGCGGCGTTGGCGGCCGCCATGCCGTTGAGATCGGAGCCCGACGAAGCAGCCGTCGCCGACGTGTTCGGCACTTTGCCGGTCGTCGTCGCCGTCACCTTGATCCGGTCGAGGTTGACCTGGAATTCATCGGCAACCACCTGGGCGACCTTGGTGTAGAGCCCCTGCCCCATCTCGGTGCCGCCGTGGTTCAGATGGATCGAGCCATCCGTATAGACGTGCACCAGCGCGCCGGCCTGGTTGTATTCGGTCTTGGTGAAGGAGATGCCGAACTTCACCGGTGTCAGCGCGATGCCGCGCTTGACCACATGGTTTTCGCGGTTGAAGGCGATCACCGCCTCACGACGCTTGGCATAGTCGGCTGAGGTTTCCAGTTCGTCGATGATCCGGCCGATGATGTTGTCTTCCACGGTCTGGTGATAGGGCGTGAGGTTTCGCCCCTCGCCGCCGTAGAAGTTCAGCTTGCGGATTTCGAGCGGATCCTTGCCGACGGCATAGGCGATCTCCTCGATCATGCGTTCGCCGCCGACCATGCCCTGCGGACCGCCGAAACCGCGGAATGCAGTGTTGGAGACGGTATTGGTCTTCAGCGGCCGCGAGCGCAGGCGCACGTTCGGATAGAAGTAGCAATTGTCGGCGTGGAACAGGGCGCGGTCGGTGACCGGACCGGAGAGATCGGCCGAATAGCCGCAGCGCGCCGAAAAGACCGCGTCCACCGCCTCGATACGACCTTCGTCATCGAAGCCGAGCTTGTAGTCCACATGGAAGTCGTGACGCTTGCCGGTCGCGCTCATGTCGTCGTCGCGATCCGGCCTGACCTTGACCGGGCAGCGGTATTTCTTGGCAGCAACCGCTGCAACGGCTGCGAAAATGTTGGCCTGGGTTTCCTTGCCGCCGAAGCCACCGCCCATGCGGCGCACGTTGACCGTGACCGCATTCGACGGCACGCCGAGCACGGTCGCGACCATGTGCTGCGTCTCAGCCGGATGCTGCGTTGAGGAGTAGACGAGAACTTCGTCGTCCTCGCCGGGGATGGCGAAAGAGATCTGCCCTTCCAGATAGAAGTGATCCTGGCCGCCGATACGCATCTCGCCTTCGAGGATGTTCTTCGCCTTGGCGAAGCCGGCTTCGATGTCGCCCCGCTCGAGCTTGAGCGGATCGATGACCAGCGGATAGTTGGCGGCCGCCGCTTCCAGCACGTCGGTCACATGCGGCAGGTCGCGGTACTCGATCTTGACCTTGGCCGCCGCGCGGCGGGCCGCCTCACGGGAGGTGGCGATGACGGCAAAGATCGGCTGGCCGTGGAACTCCACCCTGTCGGTGACGAAGATCGGCTCATCGTGCTTGTGGGCCGGGCTGATGTCGTTTTCGCCGGGAATGTCGGCCGCCGTCAGCACGCCGATCACGCCTTCGCTGCTATTTACCGCTTCGAAGTCGATCGCGAGGATATCGGCGTGCGCGCGCTGCGACAGGCCAAGATAGCCGTGCAACGTGCCCTGGGGTTCCGGGATGTCGTCGATATATTCGGCCGTACCCGACACATGCTTGTGGCCGGATTCGTGCCGTTCCTTTTCGTGCACGCCGCCGCGGATGCGGTCGATGGGCTGCATCACGTTCATGGCTTCCTCCCTTAAACCGCGACAGCAATGGTGCGATCGAGGCGGATCTGGCCGCTCGACTGCGTTTCAAGATAGAAGCGGCGAAGCAGGTTCTTCGCCACCAACTGGCGGTACTCGGCCGAGGCGCGCCAGTCGGTGAGCGGCGTGAAATCCTCGTCAAATGCCGCTACGGCGCGCTCGATCGTGTCCTCGTTCCACTCCGCGCCCTTGAGTGCGGCCTCGACATTGGAGGCTCGCTTCGGCGTGCCGGCCATGCCGCCGAAGGCAATCACTACGTCGGTCACCCGACCGGCATTGAAGGCGATGCGGAAGGCGCCGCAGACGGCGGTGATGTCCTCGTCCAGACGCTTCGTCACTTTGTAGACAGCGACACGGGCATTATCCGAGACGAACGGGATGCGCACGGCTTCCACGAATTCGCCGGGCTCACGGTCCTGTTTGCCATAGGCGATGAAGAAATCCTCGAGCGCGACGGTACGACGGCGAGCGCCCTTGCGCAGCGTGATCGAAGCGCCAAGCGCGATCAGGGCCGGCGGCGTGTCGCCAATCGGCGAGCCGTTGGCGATGTTGCCGCCGACGGTGCCCATGTTGCGGACCTGCTGGCCGCCGATGCGGTCCCAGAGCTCCGTCAGTTCCGGGAAATGCTCGACGATAGCGGGATAGGCCTCGGCATAGCTGACGCCGGCGCCAAGGGTAACGCCATCGGCATCGACCGTGATCCGCCGCAACTCTTCGAGATGGGTCAGGTGAATGACCGGCGAGATGTCGCGCATGAACTTCGTGACCCACAGCCCGACGTCGGTCGAGCCGGCAACGATCGTCGCCTTGGGGTTGGCTTCGAACACGGCAGCGAAATCGTCGACCGAACCCGGCAGGATGAAGCGCTCCAGCTCGGTACCGATCTCGACTCGACGGCCATCCTGAAGCGAAGCCAGCTCCTTGGCGATGCGGTCGCGCTCGACGACCAGCGGATCCTTGCCGACATCACCGATCGTCGAGATTGCTTCGGCCGCACGGATGATTGCGGCATAGCCGGTGCAGCGACACAGATTGCCCTGCAGCGCCTTCTCAATCTCGGTGATGGACGGCTTCGGGTTTTCCATCCACAGGCCATAGAGCGACATCACGAAACCCGGCGTGCAGAAGCCGCATTGCGAAGCGTGGGTGTTGACCATCGCCTGCTGCACCGGATGCAGCGGACCAGTTGGTTGTGCCAGCGAATCCACCGTGACGATATGACAGCCGTCGAGCGAACCGACGAAACGGATGCAGGCATTGACGGATTCATACTTAAGCTTGCCGTCGAGCAAGCGTCCGACGAGCACCGTGCAGGCACCGCAGTCGCCCTCGGCGCAGCCTTCCTTGGTGCCCTTCAGATTGCGGTCGATGCGCAGGAAATCGAGCAGGGTCTCGACCGCTGAGACGTCCGCGAGCTCCACCAGGCGGTGGTTCAACAGGAAACGAATGGTGTTACGGATCTGGATCGTCATCGCTTAGCTCCCGCGGTAGGTGGAGTAGCCATAGGGCGAAAGCAGCAGCGGCACGTGGTAGTGCGCGCCCTGGTTATCGATGCCGAAGCGGATCGGGATCACGTCGAGGAACGGGTTCTCGCCGCGCTTGCTCTGACCGCCGAGATAGTCGCCGGCATGGAAATGCAGTTCGTAGGTGCCCGTCTGCATGCGCTCGCCACTCAACAGCGGCTCGTCGCAGCGACCATCGTCGTTGGTCTTGACCGATTTGATGTGCGTCTGGCGATCGCTATCGACCCGGTAGAGCTCGATGCGCAGCCCCTCGGCCGGCTTGCCGCTTGCCGTATCCAACACGTGCGTCGTCAGGCGACCGGCGTTTCCACCATGAGATTGCATTCTTTTCGCTCCTCCCGAAGTCAGCTTTCCACCTCGCAGTATTCCGGCATTCCGGCCCGCTTGGTAGCGAGCGGATCATTCGAGACTTTCAAAATTTTTGGGGGGAATGGCTGGAAACAAATGCCGTTAGAAATTTGATGCAGAGACGAAAATGTCTGGAGGAGCTGCTTTGATGAGATACCCCCGCGATCTTCACGGCCACGGCCCGAACTTCAAGATCACATGGCCCGGCGGCGCCCGGATCGCCGTACAATTCGTCATCAACTACGAGGAAGGCGGAGAGAACTGCGTGCTGCATGGCGACGCGGCCTCCGAAGCATTCCTGTCGGAAATCGTCGGTGCGCAGGCCTGGCAGGGCCAGCGCCACTGGAACATGGAATCGATCTACGAATATGGCGCTCGGGCCGGATTCTGGCGGCTGCACCGCATGTTCACCGAACGCGGCGTGCCGGCGACCGTTTATGGCGTCGCCACCGCGCTGAAGCGCTCGCCGGAACAGGTCGCCGCCATGCAGGATGCCGGCTGGGAAATCGCCTCGCACGGCCTGAAATGGATCGAACACAAGGATTTCTCGCCAGAGCGCGAGCGCCAGGAAATCGCCGAGGCGATCCGCCTGCACACCATCGTCACCGGTGAGCGGCCGCGCGGCTGGTACACGGGGCGCTGCTCCGACAACACCCTCGACCTCGTCACCGAAGCCGGCGGCTTCGACTATGTGTCGGATGCCTATGCCGACGACCTGCCCTACTGGCATGAACATGCCGGCCGCCACCAGCTGGTGATCCCCTATACGCTCGACAGCAACGACATGCGGTTTGCGACGCCACAGGGCTTCAACAGCGGTGACCAGTTCTTCAGCTATCTGAAAGACAGCTTCGACGTGCTTTACGCCGAAGGCACGGCCGGCGCGCCGAAAATGCTGAGCATCGGGCTGCACTGCCGGCTCGTCGGCCGGCCCGGCCGCGCCGCAGCACTGGCCCGTTTCCTCGACTATGTGCAGAGCCATGAAAAGGTCTGGCTTGCAAAGCGCGTCGACATCGCTCGCTACTGGACAGAGACCTATCCGTTCAAGGCCTGGGACGATCGCGCGTCGCGGCTTAGCGAAGAGGCCTTTGTCACCAAATTCGGCGGCGTCTTCGAACATTCGAAGTGGATCGCTAAGCGCGCCTTCCAGGGCGAGCTTTCACCCGCCAACGACACGGCGCTCGGTCTTACAGCCGCACTCTCCGCCGTCTTCCGCGAAGCCTCCCCCGAGGAGCGGCTTGCCGTTCTGATCGCCCACCCGGATCTCGCCGGCAAGCTGGCGCAGGCGAAACGCCTCACCGAAAGCTCGACCAACGAACAGGCATCCGCCGGGCTCGATGCGCTGACCGACGCAGAGCGCGAGCGCTTCACCACGCTCAACACGGCTTATGTCGAGAAGTTCGGCTTCCCCTTCATCCTGGCGGTCAAGGGACGCACCAAGGGCGAAATCCTTGCGGCCTTCGAAAGCCGGGTCGAAAACGACCGCGAGACGGAATTCGAGACGGCGTGCCGGCAGGTGGAGCGGATCGCCTATCTGCGCCTCAAGGACATGTTGCCGCGCTGAGGGCCTCGCGATGACGACCGACGGCTTGAGCCCGCCCGAATTCGCGCTAAACGCGATCAACCTCGCCTCCGCCGCTCTCGGCGCGAGGCCGGTCTTCGCAACCGACGAGTTCTTCGCGCCGCTCGAGCGCATGCTTCAGGACGCGCCGCCGGTCTATCATCCCGGTGTCTATGACGAGAACGGCAAGTGGATGGACGGCTGGGAGACGCGGCGTCGCCGCGGCCCCGGCAACGATCATGCCATCATCGCGCTTGCCGCAAACGGTCGTATCCGCGGCTTCGAGGTCGATACGGCGCATTTCACCGGCAACTATCCGAGCGCCTGCGCCATCGACGCCTGTCTGGCGCCCGATGGACCGGATGAGCACACGGTCTGGACGGAACTTGTCTGCGCGCAGCCGCTCGGGCCGAGTGCGCTTCGTCATTTCGAGGCCAGGTCGGAAGCTGTCTGGAGCCATGTCCGCCTGCGCATCTATCCCGATGGCGGCATCGCCCGCCTCAAGGTTTACGGCACGCCCGCCCTGGACCGGGCGGCGATCGGCGACACGGCAGTCGATCTCGCCTCGTCGCTGCTCGGCGGCCGCATCATCGCGTATTCGAACGGACACTACGGCCACCAGCGGCTGCTTGCGCCCGGACGCGGCATCAACATGGGCGACGGCTGGGAGACGCGCCGCCGGCGCGAGCCCGGCAACGACTGGATCGTGGTGAAACTTGCCGCGCGCGGTGCGGTCGAGCGGATCGTGGTCGACACCGCCCACTTCAAGGGAAACTACCCGGATGCCTGTTCGCTGCAGGCAGCCGACCTCAGCGCAGCCACGTGCGAGCTGGCTGCCTCGATCACCGCATCGTCGATGTTCTGGCGCGAGGTTCTGCCGCAGCAGAAGCTCTCGGCCGACAGCCTGCACACCTACGGTGCAAACGAGTTCAAAGCGCCGGGCCCTGTAACCCATGTGCGTTTCAACATCTTCCCCGATGGCGGCATCAGCCGGCTGCGTGTCTTCGGGCGTATTGCGAAAGCCGGCAGCCCCTAGATCGTTTCGCAGAGGAAACGAAATGATCGGACCTGAACCGCAAGTTCCAGGGAAGCGCTTTCCCCGGAATTGCTGCCATCGATCAACATTGCACGGAGGAGCGTCGCATGAAGGAGATCGTCATACAGCCACTGACCCGGGAGGCCTTTGCGCCCTACGGCGACGTAATCGAAACGGAGAACGCCCACAACTTCCCCATTAACGGCGGCAAATGCACCCGCTATCACGATCTCGCCAAGATCGAAACGACGGGCGAGAAGGCCCGGCCGATGATCAGCCTGGTGCGCGGTGAACCCTATCCGCTGCCGCTCAAGCTCACCATGGTCGAGCGACATCCGCTCGGCAGCCAGGCTTTCATTCCCTTGAGCGACAATCCGTTCCTCGTCGTCGTCTCCCGGGAAACCGACGAAGGCCCGAGTGAACCGATCGCCTTCAAGACCACACCGGGCCAAGGCGTGAACATCGCCCGCAATGTCTGGCACGGCATCCTGACACCACTCGAAGATGTCTCGGATTTCGCGGTTGTCGACCGCGGCGGCGAAGGCGTCAATCTGGAGGAACACTTCTTCAAGGAGCCGTTCCTGATTGTATGAATGAACGAATGGCCCGGTCAACTGACCGGGTCATCGGTGCGTGGGTCACGGGGCGTCAACTGTTTGCCTGATGCCCATCAATCGACATCAGTAGCCGCCATCCCGACGGAACTTCGTCGGCGTGTATCCCGTCACCCGGCGGAAATCGCGCGAGAAATGATAGGGATCCTGGTAGCCGCATATAGCCGCCACCGCGGAAACCTTCG
Organism: Sinorhizobium sp. NFACC03; assembly: GCF_900103435.1. Lineage (NCBI taxonomy): Bacteria > Pseudomonadati > Pseudomonadota > Alphaproteobacteria > Hyphomicrobiales > Rhizobiaceae > Sinorhizobium > Sinorhizobium sp. NFACC03. The sequence continues at coordinate 37,798 of NZ_FMXF01000004.1, read as the reverse complement.
CATCGCGGCCGACCAGCAGGCGCTTCGCCTGGTTGATGCGCTCGTGGCGCAGCCAGTCCATCGGCGTCGTGCCCACCATATCGCGAAAGCGGCGAAAGAGTTGCGACTGGCTAAGCCGCGCTAGGGCCGCGAGATCATCGATCTTCCAGGCGCGGGCGAGATCGTCACGCATCGCTGAAAGCACAGCCAACAAACGATCCTCGCCCGGTGCATCCTCGCCCGGCTCACTGCCGGTCAGACGCGGACCGATCATGTCCACGATCAGCCCGGAGATAGCCGCACTCGCCAAGGCATCGGTCGCAGGCGAGCGTTCCGCAAGAAACCCGCTCACGGCCTCAAAGGCAGCGCGTGCCGTCTGCGTATCCCTCGGCGCGAACAATGGCGACTGCTGGACACCCAGGAACTGGTAGAGCGCATCGAGACCGTGCCCCTCGATCCCCATCCAGAGATAGCGCCAGTTTTCGCTGTCGGGCGCGCAGCTGTGCGCATAGGCCTGCGCGGTATCGAGCCAGGCGACGCTGCCCGTTTCGGCCAGGAACCCTTGACCGCGCACCTCGATCAGCCCGCAGCCGCCGGTGGTGTAGACAAAGACATGCTGGTGGAACCGCTTGCGGATCGGCGCTTCCTCAGGATGGGCGGTCCGGCTTCCGGCGACCAGCGCCAGATAGGGAAACGCATCGGCAAATTTCGCCGGCGTATGGAAATGGATCTCTTCGTTTTCAGACAGCATCCGCGTTTTTGTCAGCCAATGCGAGTTTTGTCCATCATCTTGCGACAGTGTACCATTCCCAACGAGACTGTGGCGACGCTATCATGCAGCTTCATGCACGGAGTGTTGCCCATGACCGAAGCCACGCCGAACGGCGAAGCCGCGAAGCTGACCTTCGCGCCGCTCTCCCCGGATTTTGCCCGCGATCCCTATCCGACCTACCGCGCCTTGCGTGAGAAGGAAGGGCTGCATTATTTTGCAGACTTCGACATCTGGCTGGCTTCGCGCTTCGAGGATGTCTCGGCAATCGTCATGGACAAGCGCATGGTGCGCTCGCTCGACGACATCGCGACCGCCGAGGAGCTTGCAAATCTGCAGCGTGCGGCCAACTGGCATGACATGCCGCACCACGAGCGCTTCGTGCAGTTCAGCCTGCTCGACAGCGATGGCGCCGTGCACGACCGGCTGCGCAAGCAGGTGTTCAAGCTGTTCACGCCGGCCATGATCGCCAAGCTGCGCGACCAGATCCAGGCCTATGTCGACCGCCTGATTGACAGCCTTGCCGATCGCGGCGAGATCGATTTCGTCGACGACCTCGCCGCCCACGTTCCCGGCCATATCATCGGCCGCCTGCTCGGCGTGCCGGACGAAGACTGTCCGCAGCTCCGCATCTGGTCGGAAAACATCGTGCAGTTCTTCGACGTCGACCGTTCCGACGCGCGCAAGAAGATCGCCGAAGACAACACCACCGAGTTCTACGAGTATCTGACGGCGCTGAAGGCCGAGCGCGAGCGCGCGCCGAAAGATGATCTCATCTCGGTGCTGATCGAGGCTGAGCGCTCCGGCGCAATGAACTTCGACGAATTCATCTCGACCTGCATGCTGATCCTCATGGCGGGCCACGGCTCGACGATCGACGTGCTCGGCAGCGGCATGCATGCGCTCTTGCGCTTTCCCGAGCAGATGGCGCGGCTGAGGAACGAACCCGGCCTGATCCAGACCGGTGTCCAGGAGATGTTCCGGTACGAATCCCCGCTTCCCTTCTTCCACCGCCATTGCGTCGAGGACGTCGAGATCTGCGGCCGGCGCTTCGAGCGCGGCACCAAGTTCGGCCTGCTCTACGGTGCGGCCAACCGCGACCCGAAGCAGTTCGACAACGCCGACACCTTCGACATCGGCCGCACGCCCAACCGGCACCTCGCCTTCGGCGGCGGCGTGCACTTCTGTCTCGGCAACCACCTCGCGCGGCTCGACATGGATATCATCTTCAGCACCCTGCTTCGCCGCTTCCCGACCATCGAACTCGTGGACCGGGAACCGGAATACAAGCGCGGCCTTTCGGTGCGCGGCCCCAAGCAGCTGAAGATTGCCATCCGGCAAGCCTGACCCGCACTGAAACCGACATTCTAAGAACCGGAGAATACCCATGCCCAAGATCGTCTTCATCGACGCGGACGGCACGACCAAAGAAGTGCAGGCGGAGGTCGGCCAATCGCTGATGTCCGCGGCGGTGCAAAACGGCATCGATGCCATTGCCGCCGAATGCGGCGGTTCCTGCGCCTGCGGCACCTGCCACTGTTACATCGACGGCGAATGGGCCGAACGATTGCCGGCGCCCGATTTCCAGGAGCAGGACATGATCGAGTGCGTGGTCAATCCCAACGAGCGCAGCCGCCTGAGCTGTCAGATCACGGTCTCGGCCGATCTGGATGGCCTGGTGGTGCATCTGCCGGCCGGGCAATACTGAGATCAGAAAAAGGCCGGGGCAACATTTTCGTTGCTCCGGCCAGCACTTACGGGGAAGTTCTGATTGGCCGAGGCGACGATGCCCCGGCCAAATTTCGTATTACTCGGCAAAGAACGCGAAGCGCGCGATGAACAGGGCGGCGACGATCTGGGTGGCCGGGTGGATGACGCTCCACTTTCCGGTGCAGACCTTCAACACGACGTAGCTCACGAAGCCGAAGGCGAGGCCGTTGGCGATCGAGTAGGTGAAGGGCATGGCAAGCGCGGTGAGCGCAGCCGGTGCCGCTTCCGTCAGGTCGTCCCAGTCGACTTCCGTCAGTTCGCGCATCATCAGGCCGGCGACATAGAGCAGAGCCGGTGCCGTCGCATAGGACGGGACGGCCGCTGCCAGCGGCGAGAAGAACAGCGCTGCCAGGAACAGCACGCAGACGGTAAGCGCGGTCAGACCCGTGCGGCCGCCGGCCTGGACGCCCGAGGCGCTTTCGACATAGGCGGTGGTGCTGCTGGTGCCGATCAGCGAGCCGGCGACGATCGCGGTGCTGTCGGCGAGAAGCGCGCGGCCGAGACGGTTCGGCTTGCCCTCTTCGACCAGCTTGGCGCGCTTGGCGACACCGATCAGCGTGCCGGTGGCGTCGAAGACTTCGACGAGCACGAAGACGAGAATGACGTGCAGCAGGCCGCCATGCAGAGCGCCCATGATGTCGAGCTGCAGGAAGGTCGGAGCAATGCTCGGCGGCGCCGAGACGATGCCCTTGAACTCGCTGACGCCGAGGATCATCGACAGAACCGTGACGACCAGAATACCGATCAGGATCGAGCCGCGGACTTTCAGCGCATCGAGCACGGCGATCACGAAGAAGCCGAGGATCGCGAGCAGCGGTCCGGTCTGCTTGAGATCGCCGAGGCCGACGAGCGTTGCCGGATTGTCGACGACGACGCCGGCGTTCTTCAAGGCGATGATGCCGAGGAAGAGGCCGATACCGGTGGCAATCGCGCTTCTCAGCGAATGCGGAATGCCGGCAATCAGCCAGCTTCGCACACCGGTCACGGTGAGGATCAGGAAGATCACACCCGAAATGAAGACCGCACCAAGCGCCTGTTGCCAGGTGAAGCCGAGGGCGGCAACGACGGTGAAGGCGAAAAAGGCGTTGAGGCCCATGCCGGGCGCCATGCCGATCGGCCAGTTGGCGACGAGCGCCATGACGGCGGAGCCGAGTGCGGCGGCAATGCAGGTTGCGACAAAGACGGCATCCCTATCCATGCCCGTGCTCGACAGGATGTCGGGGTTGACGAAGATGATGTAGGACATCGTCAGGAATGTCGTGATACCGGCGATCACCTCGGTGCGCGCCGTCGTCTGATGCTCTTTCAGCTTGAATAGTCGTTCAAACATCTTTCCTCCCTTGGCGGCGTCACCACGACGCAGCCGAACGACAGTGACCGGGAAACCGTTCTCCTCCAGTTCCCGACCACGCATTTCGAAAGCCCGGAGGTTCCCGGGACGATCGCTTCACGAAACCGATTTAGGGCTCCGCGCCGGCTGGCGATCGTCCGCCCTCTTTCAGACGATGCGAATGCCTCTTGCACAGCCTTGGGATTGTGCGACTTCCGGAGCCGGACCGCTAGCCGTCCATTCCCGGGATCGATGAGGAAAGACTTTCAAAATTTTCGGAGCATTTGTCGGCGCCGAAACGGCGCCTTTCGCGTGTTCACCACCATACGAAGGGCCCGGAGGAGGAGGAATAATAATAATAATCCCTCGAAAAAATATGTTGAAAGGCCCTCTTGACCTTCCAACGGTGGGAACCGCCATGTTTCTCTCACACCGAAACGAAGGAGACAAGCATGCAGACCTACAAGATCGACAACATGACCTGCGGTCACTGCGCCGGTGCCGTCCAGAAGGCGATCCTGAGCGTCGATCCACAGGCGACGATCAAGGTCGATCTCGGCAACAGGGAAGTCAGCGTCGAGACCGTTGCCGGCGCGGGCCCGATCGCCGACGCCTTGAGGGCCGCCGGCTACGAAAGCCGCGCACTCTAGACGATGAGTTGCGCAGGCAACGGCCTTGCTAAAGACATCAATCACGGGCCGTGGACTATCACGACCCCAACCGGATGGATCCAGACACTGCGCGAAGCGCTTTGGTGCGGGCCCGGCTTGATAGTCGTCTACATCACGGCGTTCGCACCCGACCAGGGCGAATCCATCCAAGCTCATCGCCAACCCGCCGGAAGGCGCACCCGTTCCGCCGATCCTGCCGCCACAAGACGGTTTCCTCTTCCACGACTAGCAGAAGTTCGCTCCCGCCTTTGCCGCAGACGTCGAGCCCGGTCTCGCCGCCTTCATGGCCGACAGCCAGGTTCCCTGGGGCGTCGAGGCGTTTCAGGGCGAGGTGAGCAGGCCCGCCTGGAAGGAAAAGCCGAGCTGGTATCTCGTCGCCACCGAGGACCACATGATCCCGGTCGGCGCCCAGCGCATGATGGCCAAGCGCGCCGGCGCGACAACCGTCGACGAGGCAGGCAGCCATGCCATCTGCGTTTCCAAGCCCGCAGCCGTCGCCAAGATCATCGAGGACGCGGCCAACGGCGTCGATTGACCTCATCGCAGGAGAAACAAATCCAGCCCCCGAACGCAGCGCCGTTCGGGGGCTGCGCGCTCGATCGACAGCGAAAATCGCAGAGTACCGCCTTCAGATGGGCACAGGTGCAGACGGCACTTTTACTGCTTTCCTTGCCTGCGGGCATCCCGAAGGTAAGACGCCGGTCCCCGCAAAGTTGTCTGCAACGTCCAGCGTCCATTATCCCCGGCTCTCAAGCCTGTCTCAGCAGGACCAAGGAGCCTTTCCCATCCAATGACACCCGCGTAACCGCCGAACTCTAGGGACAAGCAAGCAGTACCGTCATGCCAGGCTCGAGATCGCTCGTGGGCACATCCGCCTCCAATCGAACGCGAAGGCTGTTGAGATCGTGGTCTCCGACAGCCCGCGCCGCTCGCCATGTTGCGAACTCGCCCAACGGCCGAAGTTCCGTCACATGTGCGGGGACGGACAGCCCGTTCGGCGTCGAAACCGTTACGGGGTCCCGACCGTCGTGCCGAGGAGATCGTTCTCCCGCACGATGAAGACGAACCACGACCGGTCATCGACGTCCATCGTTGCGACAGGTTTTCCCGGCCCGATGATCTCTCCAAGTTCGGCGACGCGGATGTTGATCGCGCCATCGGCTGGCGCAACGAGCTTTGTCTCGTCGAGCCTGGCTTGAATACTCGCCACCGTCGCCTCGGCAAATGCGACCCTGGCATCCGCGAGCGCCCGCTCTTCAAAGGTGGGCCCCGCATCGCTGCCTCTGCCTGGGCGCGCTTTACCTCAAGATCTGCCTCGCCCTTAGCGAGAGTGGCAGCGGCTTCGTCGGCCTTTTGCCGACTTGCGAAACTTTTGGCCGCAAGTGCGGTCGCCCGGTCGTTCTCGTGTTGCGCAAGGACCAGGTTGGCCTCGGCGGTGCGCACGGCCTCCACTGCAATGTCGACTTGTTCGCGCCTCACCCCGGGATAGATGCGGTCGCGCTCCGCTTCCGCGCTCGCAGCCGCAGCCCTCGCCTCTCCGACAAGCGCCTACAGATCTGGATTGTCCAACACCGCGATTATCTCGCCTTTTGCGCACCTTCTGTCCGGGTTTTACGGCAACGCTGGCGAGGCGGCCGGATGTCTCGGGGGCAATGCGGATCTCTGTTCGCCTGACCATGCCAGCGATTGCCTCCCTGCCCGCCGCCGCGACAAACGATGCGGCGGATGCCGAGGGGGCCAATGCGGTCGGTTTCAAGTATCGATAGTGACACGTACACTCCACTTGTACGCGCGTGAAACCAATGATATTCTGTCTCAACGCTTGAAAACTACCGGAGGTCGCGATGCCCCAGACCCTGTACAAGATCAGCGAAGCCCGCAAGCATTTCGCCGAGGTACTCGAACGCGCCAACCACGGCGAGGAAATCATCATCATGCGCGGCAACGAAGTCTACGCACGTATCGGCCCGGCCAACGGCGGCAAGCGCCCGTTTGGCCTCTTACGCCAGCGTGGCCTGCCTGACGACCTTTTCGACGACGTCGACGCTGAACAAACCGCGATCGACGCCGGTGACTGGAATGACGATGTCGGCGTCTGGCAGGGCAAATCCAGCAACCGTTACACCTCCAAATGAAGGTTCTACTCGATAGCCACGCCGTCTACTGGTGGACGATCGGCAGCGACCGCCTCTCCCTGAGAGCGCGATCGCTGATCGAGGACAAGGCCAACACCATCCTCGTCAGCGCCGTCTCATTCTACGAGCTCGACAACAAGATTCGGCTGAAAAAGCTTGATCTGAAGCCACAGGAGTTGCGCGCCGCAGTCACAGCCAGCGGTTTGCAGACCCTCGCCATCACTGATCTGCATGCCGAGCTGGCCGCAAGCTTCGACTGGGACCACCGCGACCCGTGGGACCGACTTCTTGCCGCCCAGACGCGGCTGGAACATAGCACGTTTGTTTCCGTCGACGGCGCTTTCGATGCAGTGCTGCATGAACGGGTTTGGTAGGCAAGCCGATGAAGATATTGATTGAGGTCGAGGAGGCGGCAGAACGGCTGGAGGAGCTGATCGATTTGGCGCTCCTGCTCCTATCGGAAGGCCAGATGAGCGACCACAAAGGCGCCCGTCTCGTGCTCGACGCCTTGCCGCCGGCCTCTCATCTGATCGCCGACCGCGGCTACGACAGCGCCTGGTTCCGCGAGGAACTGGAAGCACGAGGCATCGAGCCGTGCAACCCCTCGAGCCGAAGCCGCAAAGTCCCATACGCCTGCGACACGGCCCTTTACCGTCAGCGCCACAAGGTCGAGAACCTGTTCGCAAAACTCAAGGACTGGCGCCGCATCGCAACTCGCTACGACCGATGCGCCCACACCTTCTTCTCGGCCATCTGCATCGCTGCAGCCGTCATTTTCTGGAGCAAATGGTGCTCGCGTGATGTCGGAGACGTCAACAGGAAAAACCCGTCAAGCGCCGATCACGTGCTTGCGCGGCAGAAATGGAGAAATCGCCGATTTCTGCCGTATCGGACTCGCCGGCATTCTCTTTCCTCGACTCCTAAGCGGTTTCACGGACGCCCGCGGCATCAAGCGGATACCGACCTGCATTCGATCCACGGATTGAACTTGAATTCGCGCGAACGAACCTACGCCGTCGTCGCGATCGAGGTCGTCCCGTCACAGATCCGGAATGCGGTTGCCGGTTCGCATGGGCGCAACCCGGCTAAACACCCCAAACCACCGCTTGTTCATGTCGATGGATCAGGTGCTGAAGCTGGTCGAAGCTGTGGCGGATATGTTGCGAGAACTTTTCGATGGCCGGGGTATGCGCCGAGGTCGCGCGCCTCAGAAGCCCAAGAGCGCGTTCCGGGTGCGGGACAGAAACCGGAAGTGCCGTGATCGATTTTTCGTTGCGTAGCGCAAAGACTACACTGTGCGGAAGCACAGTCAAGGCGTCGATACCCTTCAGATAGTTGACGAGGCTCATCAGCGAGCCGCCTGTGTAGCGTATCTTGATCTCGGTCGCCCCGAAGGAGAGCAGCAGGCTGTGGAGATCCGCAAGCAGCGGGCTTCCCGGCGGCGGCGCCACCCAGGGATATTCGAGAAGCTGCGACGGCTGCGGCCGTCGCTTCAACAGAAGCGGATGCGTGACCCGGCAGGCGACGACGTTTCGGCCGGGAAGCACCTTCTGGAACGCCAAGCCCGATCCCTCCTCAAGAATATCGAGCGGGCAGATAGCAAGATCGATCTGATCGCCCTTCAGGGCAGCGCGCAGATCGGCCATGTAGCCGTAGCTCTGGTCAATCCTGACGTCGGGGTTTTGCGCCTGGAAGTCTGCGATCATCGGCGCGATCAAGGCGTCCATGAAAAATGGCGTACCGCCGACGCGCACGAGACCGCTTTTGCCGAGGCGAAAGCTTTCGATCGTATCGGACGCCTTGCGTGAGGCCGACAGCATGACCTGGCCATGATCGGCGAGCGCGCGCCCGAGCGGTGTCGGTTGCAGCGGCCGCCGCCCTTTGACGAAAAGCGGTTCGCCCAGGCGCTTTTCGAGCATGGCAATGGTGCGCGAGATCGCCGGCTGCGACAGCCCGAGCAGCGCTGCCCCTTCGGTGACGCCGCCAGCCTTCACGACCGCAGCGAGCTGAACAAGATGGCGTTCGTCTATCTTCATAACAATTGATTATATTAACTCAGAGTAAAATCATCAATCGCGCCAGATGCCCGTGTTAGCTTTCATTTCAGCCAAGTGTCTGGAGGAGTGTGATGCGGGGCGCGATGGTTTCGAATCCCAATGAAGCAGCCTTCACCGAGGCTTTCGCACAGCGAATTTCGAAAGCCGACGACGGCTCGCTGCCGCTGGTGCTGCGCACGGTCGTCACCCACCTTCACGGGCTTATCAGGGAATTGCGTCCTAGTGCGGCCGACTGGCGCAAAATGATCGAGTTTCTGACCGAGGTTGGTCACACCACGGACGAGCGGAGGCAGGAATGGGGTCTGCTGTTCGACCTGCTTGGCGCTTCGGCGCTGGTCGATGAGATTAACTCCCGTCGCCCGAAACAGGCGACACCCAATACGGTCCGTGGGCCGTTCTTTCGCGCCGACACGCCGAAACGCATATCCGGCAGCAACATCTCGCTCGATGGCGTAGGCGAGCGGCTGGCGGTCTTCGGGCGATTGCTTGATCTCGACGGCCACCCGATCGAGGGCGCGGAAGTCACGACCTGGCAGGCGAACGCCGCAGGTTTCTACGAGAACCAGCAACCGGACCTGCAGCCGGAGTTCAACTTGCGCGGCGTCTTCAAAACCGATCGCGAAGGGCGGTTCGACTACTTGACGGTTCGCCCCGCCGGCTACAGCGTCCCGGAAGACGGGCCGGTGGGCAAGCTCCTTGGCAAGGCGGGTTGCTCGCTCCGGCGCCCAGCCCATCTACATTTCATCGTCACCGCTCCAGGTTTCCAGACGATTACGACGCATATCTACGACGGCAGCGATCCTCATATCGACGAGGACGCGATCTTCGGCGTCAAGCCGGAACTGGTGCACGAATTCAAATGCTCCGACATCGGCGGCAAGCCCGGCTGGCGGCTGGACTTCAAGTTCCTGATGGCGAGGGCAAGGGAAGGATCTGGGTCGTGAGGAACAATTTCACCTACCAGGGCAGTGCGGCGCACATCGTCTTTGGCGAAGGCAGGAGCCGCGAGGCCGGAGCCTGGGTCGAAAAGCTTGGGTGCAGCCGAGCGTTGGTGCTCTCAACACCTCAGCAACGGGCAGACGCGGAAGCATTGGCGGAGCGGCTCGGGCCACTTGCCGCAGGCGTTTTTGCCGGGGCCGTGATGCATACGCCAGTCGAGGTCACGGCAAAGGCGATGGAAGCGGTCAACCAAAGCGGCGCCGACTGTGTCGTCTCCCTTGGCGGCGGATCCACCACCGGGCTCGGCAAGGCGATCGCCTACCGCACCGATCTGCCTCAAGTCGTTATCCCGACCACCTACGCCGGTTCGGAAGTAACGCCGATCCTCGGACAGACGGAAGGCGGCCGAAAGACGACCGTCAGGCATCCTTCGATCCTGCCGGAGGTGGTGATTTACGATCCCGAGCTGACGCTGGGCCTGCCGGTCGGCATGAGCGTTACCAGCGCGCTCAACGCCATGGCCCATGCGGTCGAAGCGCTTTATGCGCAGGATCGTAACCCGATCTCTTCCCTGATGGCGAAAGAAGGCTTGTCAGCCTTCAAGACGAGCCTGCCGACGATCATTGGGACGCCGCGCGATCGCGAGGCGCGGGCCGAAGCGCTTTACGGCGCCTGGCTCTCGGGCACCGTGCTCGGCGCGGTCGGCATGGCGCTGCATCACAAGATTTGCCACACGCTCGGCGGGACCTTCGACACACCGCACGCGGAAACCCACGCGATCATGCTGCCGCATACGGCGGCCTACAACGCCGCGGCCGTGCCTGAGCTGCTTGAACCTGTGGCCCGGACCTTCGGCGGATCGGTTGGCGGCGGCTTGTGGGATTTCGCAAAGTCGCTCGGTGCGCCGCTCGCCTTGAAGGACCTCGGCCTTTTGGAGGCCGATCTCGATCGGACCGCCGAGATTGCGACCGAAAACCCCTACTGGAACCCACGCCCGATCGACCGCCAGTCCATTCGGGCGCTGCTGCAGGATGCCTGGGAGGGCAACCAGCCGACGAACTGACGAGACCCTTCGGGAGGAAGGGCATTGGGAGGAGGAACCATGCTGACGAGACGCGATTTTCTGAAGACGACAGCCGCAGGTGGCGCAGTCGCCTTTTCATCCGGACTTGCGATGCCGGCGATTGCCAAGGACACGGCGATCAAGCTTGGTTATGTGAGCCCGCAAACCGGGCCGCTCGCTGCCTTCGGCGAAGCCGACAAATTCGTCATCGACGCGTTTCTGGCGGCGACCAAGGCCAAGGGCCAAAACTTCGAGGTTGTCGTCAAGGACAGCCAGTCGAACCCGAACCGGGCGGCGGAAGTCGCCAAGCAGCTGATCGTCGATGACGAGGTCAATCTGGTTCTGGTCGCCTCGACACCCGAAACCACGAACCCTGTTGCAACCACCTGCGAAGCCGAACAGATGCCCTGCATTTCGACGGTTGCGCCGTGGCAGCCCTGGTTCATCGGCCAACAGGGTAACCCAAGCGATCCCGCTTCGTGGAAACCGTTCGACTATGCCTATCACTTCTTCTGGGGCCTCGAGGATGTGATCGCCGTCTTCACCAATATGTGGGCCCAGGTCGAGACGAACCACAAAGTCGGCGGCCTCTTCCCCAATGACGGTGACGGCAATGCCTGGGGCGACGGGACCGTGGGTTTCCCGCCGGTCCTCGAAAAGCTTGGCTACGGGCTCACCGACCCCGGCCGTTACCAGAACAGGACGGACGATTTCTCTGCCCAGATCAATGCGTTCAAATCGGCTGGATGCGAGATCGTTACCGGCGTGGTCATCCCTCCTGACTTCACGACCTTCTGGAACCAGGCAAAGCAGCAGGGTTTCGTGCCGAAGGTCGCCTCGATCGGGAAGGCATTGCTGTTCCCGCACGCGGTCGAAGCGCTAGGCAAGGCCGGGCACAATCTCTCGTCCGAAGTCTGGTGGTCGCCGAGCCACCCCTTCGCCTCGTCGCTGACAGGCGAGACATCCGCTCAAGTGGCCGACGCTTTCACCAAGGCGACCGGCCGGCCATGGACGCAGCCGATCGGCTTTGCCCACGCCCTCTTCGAATTGGCCGTCGACGCCGTAACGCGGGCCGACGACCTGACGGACGGCGATGCAGTGGCCCAGGCAATCGCCGCCACAAAACTCGATACGCTCGTCGGTCCCATTGCATGGGACGGCAAGGGACTGCCGCCGTTTGCTGCCCGCAACGTCGCCAAGACGCCGCTCGTCGGCGGTCAGTGGCGGCTGAAGGACGCCGGCGGCTACGACCTCGTCATTACCGACAACAAGACGGCGCCGAACATCCCCGCCGGTGGAAAAATGGAAGCGATCGTTTAAGCGCCTGATGGCGTGGGACTGTGACCGAGGAGGGTCAGGCATGTCTCTGTTAGAGCTCGAGCGGGTCTCGAAGCGCTTCGGCGCGCTGACCGTCGCCGACGAGATCAGCTTTTCGGTCGGCGAGGGTGAGGCGCTGGGCATCATCGGGCCAAACGGCGCCGGCAAGTCGACGCTGTTCAATCTGATTACCGGCAACATCGCCGCCGACAGCGGCACGGTCCGCTTCGGCGGCGTGGATGTCACCCGAACGCCGCCGATGGCGCGCTGTCTTTCGGGCATGGGGCGGACCTTCCAGATCCCGCAACCCTTCGAAAAGCTGACAGTCTTTGAGAACCTGCTCGTCGCGGGCAGTTTTGGCACGCGGCGGCGCGAGGCGGAAGCCTGTGACCGCTGCGCCGAAATCCTGGTGGACACCGGCCTGTTCGAGAAGGCGAATGTACTGGCCGGCGGCCTCACCCTTCTGCGGCGCAAGCGGCTGGAACTGGCAAGGGCGCTTGCCACCGAACCCCGGCTGTTGCTGCTGGACGAGATCGCCGGCGGTTTGACGGAAGCCGAATGCCACCAACTGGTCGCGACCATCAGTGCCATCCAGCAAAAGGGCGTTGCCGTCATCTGGATCGAACATGTGCTTCATGCGCTGACCTCGGTGGTCGAACGGCTTCTGGTTCTCAACTTCGGCAAGGTGATCGGTATTGGAAAACCCGACGAGCTCATGGCGTCGCGTGCCGTCCAGGAGATCTATCTGGGGATCGAGCTATGACGGCGATGCTTGAAACCAGAGGGCTCAAGGCCTTCTACGGCGACTTCCAGGCCCTTTTCGGTGTCGATATCGCCGTTGCCAAGGGGGAAACCGTTGCGATCATCGGCGCCAATGGCGCGGGCAAGACCAGCCTGATGCGCGCGATCTCCGGCGTGCTCGCAAGCGAGCCGGGCATGGTCGTCTATCGCGATGAACCGATCGGCGCGCTGGCAGCACCCGACGTGCTTGCCCGCGGCATCGCCATGGTACCGGAAGGCCGCCGGCTGTTCCCGTCGCTGACCGTCGAGGAGAACCTGTTGATCGGCGCCTATGGCCGCAAGGGACAGGGACCATGGACGATCGAGGGCGTCTATGAGCTCTTCCCGATCCTGCGCGAGCGTCGAAACGGCCCGGCGACGGCCCTTTCCGGCGGCCAGCAGCAGATGGTGGCGATCGGCCGGGCGCTGATGTCCAACCCGGATGTGCTGCTCTGCGACGAGATCAGCCTCGGCCTGGCGCCGGTCGTCGTTCGCGACATCTACGCGGCTTTCCCGCGTATCCGCGCGACCGGTGCCTCGATCGTCATCGTCGAGCAGGACATCGCCCAGGCACTGAAGGTCGCAACCCAGGTCTATTGCCTGATGGAAGGGCGGGTGACGCTTTCGGGGCGTCCGGAAGTGCTGACCCGCGAGCAGATCCACCAGGCCTATTTCGGAGCGCCGCGCCATGAGCTTCATTGATACGATCGTGCAGGGCGTTCTGCTCGGCGGGCTCTACGCCCTGTTTGCCGCCGGCCTGAGCCTGGTCTTCGGCATCATGCGGCTCGTCAATCTCGCCCATGGCGACCTGATCGTGCTTGCCGCATTCCTGATCCTTTTGCTGACCTCGGCGCTCGGCCTCAATCCATTCCTGGCAGCGCTCATTGCCGCGCCACTGATGTTCCTGACAGGTTGGGGCCTGCAATACTTTGTGCTCAATCGCACGCTCGGCAAGGACGTGTTGCCGCCGCTGCTCGTCACGTTCGGCATCTCCATCGTCCTCCAGAATAGCCTGCTCGAAGCGTTTTCCGCCGACAGCCGCCGCGTGTCCATCGGGGCGCTGGAAAGTGCTTCGATCGGCGTCGGCTCGCTCAACATAGGCCTGATGCCGTTGATGACCTTCCTGTCGGCGCTCGCCGTGATCTTCGGCCTCAACCAGCTGATCTATCGAACGGCGCTCGGGCGCGCCTTCCGCGCGACCTCCGACGACATCGTGACGGCCGGGCTGATGGGTATTCGCCCGCAACGCGTCTTCGCCATGGCCACCGGGCTTGCCATGGTCGTGGTGACGATCGCCGCCCTCTATCTTGGCACGCGCGCCAACTTCGATCCGACATCGGGACCGTCCCGCCTGATCTACGCCTTCGAAGCCGTGATCATCGGCGGCCTCGGCTCGCTCTGGGGAACGCTTGCCGGCGGGGTCATCCTCGGCGTTGCGCAGACGCTTGGGGCGGCCGTCAATCCGGAATGGCAGATCCTTGCCGGACATCTCGCCTTCCTCACCGTTCTCGTCATCAAGCCACGCGGGCTTTTCCCCCGCGCCGTCGATTGAGGTCAAGCCGATGTCCATCGCCATTCCGTCCTTCAAGGTCGAAACCCGGAGCGGAACCTCATCGCTTGCAGCTTTGGCGGCAGTCGCCGGGCTCGCGCTTGCGATTGCAGCTCCCCTCATCGTGTCCCGCAGCGTCGTGCAGGATCTCTTCTTCATCCTGACCATGCTGGTGCTGGCGCAAAACTGGAACCTGCTTGCCGGCTATGCCGGGCTGATCTCGGTCGGCCAGCAAGTTTTCGTCGGCTTCGGCGCCTATGCGATGTTCGGTGCGGTCATTCTGGCGGGCGTCGATCCCATCGTTGCGATCCTGATTGCCGGCACTCTTTCGGCGCTTCTCGCCATTCCGACTGCCTTTTTCACCTTCCGGCTGCAGGGGCCCTATTTCGCCATCGGCACCTGGGTGGTGGCCGAGGTGGTGCGGCTGCTACTGGCACAGTGGAAGGCGCTCGGCGGGGGCACCGGCACGTCGCTGCCGCGTGAGGCGACGAAGGACATGGCAGGCGTCGATATCGTGCGCGACCTCTTCGGCATGAAGGCCGCCGCAGCCAGCGATGCCCTCACCTATTGGATCGCGCTCCTGCTGGCGCTCGCGACCATCGGCTTCATCTACCGCCTGTTGCGAAGCAAGCAGGGGCTCGGTCTTGCAGCCGTGCGCGACAACGAGCAGGCCGCCCGTGCCGTCGGCGTCGACGCCCGCCGCATGAAGGCTCTCGTCTACGTGGCGACGGCCTTCGTCACCGGACTTGCCGGTGCGCTGATCTACGTGCAGAAAGCGCGTATTTCGCCGGACGCGGCTTTCTCCGTCACCGACTGGACGGCCTATGTCATCTTCATCGTGGTGATCGGCGGGATCGGCACCATCGAAGGGCCGATCGTCGGTGTGGTGCTTTTCTTCCTGCTGCAAAAGCTCTTCGCCGATTTTGGCTCCTGGTACCTGCTGGTCCTTGGCCTCATCGGCATCCTCGTCATGCTCTTTTCGCCGCGCGGTCTCTGGGGCCTGTTCTCCGATCGCACCGGTATCCAGCTCTTTCCGGTCCGTCGCAAATTGATCGGCGGACCACTCGCACACATGCCAAAGGGAGGACCAAATGGCTGATATCACAACCGACGTACTCATCATCGGCACGGGGCCAGCCGGTTCCGCCACGGCCGCCCTGCTTTCGAGCTACGGCATCGAAAACATGGTGATCAACCGCTATCGCTGGCTGGCGAACACGCCACGCGCGCATATTACAAACCAGCGCACGATGGAGGTCCTGCGCGATCTCGGCCGGGACGTGGAAGACGAGGTCTATATGTTCGCCGCCGAACAGGACCTGATGGGCGAGAACGTCTTTTGTACCTCGCTTGCGGGCGAAGAGATCGGGCGCATGAAAAGCTGGGGCAAGCACCCGGTCTCGCGCGCCGAACACCAGCTATCCTCGCCGAGCCAGATGAACGATCTGCCCCAGACTTTCATGGAGCCGCTCCTGTTCAAGACGGCTTGCTCGCGCGGTACCCAGGCGCGGATGTCGACGGAATATGTCAGCCATGTGCAGGACGGCGAAGGCGTTACCACGACGTGTCTCGACCGGTTGACCGGCAAGGAAATCACCGTTCGCTCGAAGTATCTGGTCGGTGCTGACGGCGGCAATTCGAAGGTCGCGGAGCATGCCGGGCTCACCTTCGAGGGCCGGATGGGCGTTGCCGGCTCAATGAACATCCTGTTTGAGGCCGACCTGTCGCGTTATGTCGCCCATCGTCCTTCGGTGCTCTACTGGGTGCTGCAGCCGGGGGCCGACGTCGGCGGTATCGGCATGGGCCTCGTGCGCATGGTCCGCCCCTGGAACGAATGGCTGATCGTCTGGGGATACGACATCAACCAGCCGGCACCGGCCGTTGACGAAGCCCATGCGAAGAAGGTGGTGCGCGACCTGGTCGGCGTGCAGGATCTGGATGTGACGGTCAAGCAGGTCTCGACCTGGACGGTCAACAACATGTATGCGACGACGATGTCGAACGGACGCGTCTTCTGCATGGGCGACGCCACGCACCGCCATCCGCCATCGAACGGGCTCGGCTCCAACACATCGATCCAGGATGCCTTCAACCTTGCCTGGAAACTCGCCTTTGTGCTGAAGGGCCAAGCGAGCGAAAAGCTGCTTGATACCTACACAACGGAGCGAGCGCCGGTCGCCAAGCAGATCGTCACCCGCGCCAACAAGTCGATTGAAGAGTTCGGCCCGATCTTCAAGGCGCTCGGCCTGCTCGATTCCATCGATCCGGTGAAGATGCAGCAGAACATGGATGGGCGCTGCCGCGATACGCCGGCGGCGGAAGAACAGCGCTCCGCCATCCGCAAGGCGATCGCCGCCAAGGTCTACGAGTTCGACGCCCACGGCGTCGAGATGAACCAGCGCTATCGTTCGGATGCGATCGTCACCGACGGTCAACCCGAACCGGCCTTTGCCAAGGACCCGGAACTGCATTTCCAGCAGACCACCTGGCCGGGGGCCCGCCTGCCGCATGCGTGGGTTTTCTCTGGCGATGGGAAGAAGGCCTCGACGCTCGATCTCTCCGGCCACGGCCGGTTCACCGTCCTGACCGGGATCGGCGGACAGGGGTGGATCGAAGCGGCGAAGGTCGTCGGCTATGAGCTTGGTGTCGATATTGCGGCCCACGCCATCGGCGCGCGGCAGCATTGGGATGATTTCACCGGCGACTGGGCCGGGCTGAGCGAAGTGCGTGACAGCGGCATCGTTCTCGTGCGTCCTGACCATCACGTCTGCTGGCGCTCGGAGGCGCAGTCGGCAGATCCCGTCGCAGACCTTCGTCGGGTCATGACATCAGTGCTTGGGAGATGATCCATGGAAGCGCATGAGAATGGCTTCTTCACCGAAGAAAACTCGATTGAGGTCGTCACGGGCCGCAACAAAAATGCCAAGGACGAACGACTGAAACAGATCATGGACGTCGTGACGCGCAAGCTGCACGAAGCGGTGAGGGAAATCGAGCCGACGCAGGAGGAGTGGATGGAGGCGATCCTCTTCCTCACACGCACCGGACAGATGTGTAACGAATGGCGGCAAGAGTTCATCCTTTTGTCCGACACGCTCGGCGTCTCGATGCTGGTTGACGCCATCAACAATCGCAAGCCGTCGGGTGCCTCGGAAAGCACCGTGCTTGGGCCGTTTCACGTCCAGGACGCGCCTGAGCTCGAGATGGGGGCCAATATCTGCCTCGACCAGAAGGGCGAGAAAATGGTGGTTGGCGGTCGCATCCTCGACACCGAGGGCAGGCCCATTGCCGACGCAGTGATCGATGTCTGGCAGGCCAATGACGAAGGCTTCTATGACGTTCAGCAGAAGGGCATCCAGCCGGAGTTCAACTTACGCGGCGTCTTCCGCACCGGGCCAGACGGCGAATATTGGTTCCGGGCGGTAAAGCCGAAATACTACCCGATCCCGAACGACGGTCCGGTCGGCCGGATGTTGGAGCATCTCGGGCGTCACCCCAACCGCCCGGCCCATCTCCACTACATCATCAAGGCCGACGGGTACGAGACGCTCATCACCCACATCTTCGATCCGGATGATCCGTATATCCATTCGGATGCGGTGTTCGGAGTGAAGCAAAGCTTGCTTGCGACTTTCCGGCGCGTTGAGGACCCGGGCCGCGCCGCGGATTACGGATTTTCGGATCGCTTCTGGGAAGTGAACCACGACTTCGTGCTGGCGCGGTCAAAGGGCGCCAACTGATCCGGTTCAGAGGTCATTGCCTGGCAGCGGCACGCCAAAAAAGCAATCGCCGCTCCGGCCGCAGCTCGCCATTCTGCTGCAAGACCACGTCCAGCATCGCTAGCGTGCGTGCCTTCGACGTGGAAGAAGGAGGAGGCAGGAAGGTTATTCCCTTGCCTCCTTCGGATCCTCAGATGAAATATCTGGTGCGGTCACCCCGAAGGGACGGACCGCCAGGAGCGACGAGGCGAAGTCAGCAGGAGACATTCAGTGAAAGAACAACTTGCCATCATTCAGGCGCTTGGCGTTCGATCGGAATTCGATGCGCTGAGCGAAATCCGCACGCGGATTGAATTCCTGAAGGCCTATCTCGTGCAGGGCGGACAGCGCGCCTATGTGCTCGGGATCAGCGGCGGGGTCGATTCCCTGACGGCCGGGCTTCTCGCCCAGCGCGCCGTTCAGGAGTTACGCGAAAGCGGCTATTCGGCGACGTTCATTGCCGCACGGCTTCCCTATGGCGTGCAAGCGGATGAGCACGATGCGGCCGCAGCTGTCGCTGCGATCCGCCCGGACCGTGTCGTCACCGTGGATATAAAACCGGCGGCCGATAGCCTCATGGACGCAATCCTTGCCGGCGGCGTTGACCCGGCCCCACGTCATCATTTCATCCTCGGGAACGTGAAGGCACGGCAGAGGATGGTCGCACAATATGCGATCGCCGGGGCATCGTCGGGTCTCGTCATCGGCACGGACCACGCTGCGGAGGCGCTCATGGGCTTCTACACGAAATTCGGTGATGGCGCAGCGGACATTCTCCCTCTCGCCGGTCTGAACAAGCGCCGCGTTCGCGCCTTGGCCTCGAAACTGGGGGCGCCGGAACAGCTCGTCTGGAAAACTCCCACCGCTGACCTTGAATCGGATGCACCTCTGCGACCGGACGAGGATGCTTACGGCGTGACATACGACCAGATCGACGACTTTCTCGAAGGCAGAACTGTCGAGCCGGCTGCGGCTGAACGCATACTCTCAACCTATCGCGCCAGCGCACATAAGCGCGCCCTTCCCGTCGTCCCCACGGACCATCACCCGGTCTTGCACGCCACGACTGCATGATATCTGCGGTTCGGCAAATCCTTGGTCCATTCCGGTGCGAGGCCCGCGCAGACAAGCGACACCAGCAAGAAAGTGTCATCACAGCCGTGAGCGCTGTTGCCGGGAGGACTATGCATCAGGGGCTGCTTCCGCTTTGCACAATAGTGGACAGGATCGTCGGGAGCAATTGACATATCCAATATATCCATTATTCTGGATACATGGATAATGTTACCGCAATAGCGGCGCTTGCCGCACTGGCCCAGTCTACCAGGCTCGAGACATTCCGGCTTCTCGTCCGACACGAACCGGATGGCGTGCCTGCCGGCGAACTTGCCCGCCTTCTCGACGTCCCGCAGAATACCATGTCGGCGCACCTCGCAACGCTGTCGCGCGCGGGCCTCGTGACAAGCGAACGGCAGAGCCGCTCGATCATCTATCGAGCCGATCTACACGGCCTGCGAAACCTGACTCTCTTCCTGTTGAAAGACTGCTGTGGCGGCTCGACCGAACTCTGTGCGCCGCTGATCGCCGAACTTACGCCCTGCTGCGGACCCGAGGTGAAGCTGTCATGAGCGACGTCAGACTGGAGCCAGTCCCGGGAAGCGATCCCGGACTGAAGCTGGCGCTATCGGCCTCCGGTCTTCCGATCGAGGACCTCGGAGAGCCGGGACGCTCGTTCTTCAGGGCGGTCACCTCCGATGGCGGCACGATTGGCTACGCTGGCATCGAGACGTGCGGCGATGCAGTCCTCCTCAGGTCGATGGTCATTTTGCCCGAGCATCGTGGCAAGTCATTCGGCAGATCGCTGGCCAGGGAAACCCTGAAAGCCGTCAAAGAAAGCTCGGAAGTCTTCCTGGCGACGACGACCGCCGCGCCGTTCTTCGAAAGCCTCGGTTTCGTTGCGGTCGAGCGAGCCGATGCGCCGCCCGCCGTTCTCGCAACCCGTCAGCTTTCGGGCATTTGCCCGGCATCGGCCACGATCATGAAACTCAGCAATCCTCCGACCTAACCACGGACAACGACCATGACCGACAAGACCTACAACGTGCTCTTCCTGTGCACGGGCAATTCCGCGCGTTCCATTCTCGCCGAATCCATCCTCAACAAAGAGGGTGGCGGACGGTTCAGGGCATTCTCCGCGGGCAGCCAGCCCAAAGGCGAGATCAATCCGCATGCTCTGAGGGAACTGCAAGCGCTCGGCTATCCGGCAACTGGCTTCTCCTCCAAGAGTTGGGACGTCTTTGCCGAGCCTGGTGCGCCCGAAATGGACTTTATCTTCACCGTCTGCGACAGCGCACACGGCGAGGCCTGCCCGGCATGGATCGGACATCCGATGACCGCGCATTGGGGTGTCGAAGACCCGGCCGCCGTTGTTGGCACCGAGGTCGAAATCCAGCGCGCCTTCGCGCAAGCCGCCCGCTTCCTCAAGAACCGGATCATGGTGTTCGTCAGCCTCCCACTGGCATCGATCGATCACCTGGCGCTCGAAACGAAGCTCAGCCAGATCGGCGCGATGGAAGGTTCGACGGCAAGCCAAGGAAAGTCCGCTAATGTCGACGTTTGAACGCTACCTGACCATCTGGGTCTTTCTCTGCATCGTCGTCGGCGTCGCCCTCGGTCATCTGATGCCCGGTGTTTTCCAGGCCATCGGCGCGGCGGAGATCGCCAAGGTGAATTTGCCCGTCGCCATCCTGATCTGGCTGATGATCATCCCGATGCTCATCAAGATCGACTTCCGCTCGCTGGCGCAGGTGAGCACCTATTGGCGCGGAATCGGCGTGACCCTGTTCATCAACTGGGCGGTAAAGCCGTTCTCCATGGCGCTGCTGGGATGGCTGTTTATCGGATGGCTGTTCCGTCCCTATCTGCCCGCCGATCAGATCGACTCCTACATCGCCGGCCTGATCATCCTTGCGGCCGCGCCCTGTACCGCGATGGTGTTCGTCTGGAGCAATCTGACGCGCGGCGAGCCGCTGTTCACGCTTTCCCAGGTCGCGCTCAACGATGCGATCATGGTCGTCGCCTTCGCGCCGATCGTCGGGCTCCTGCTCGGGCTGTCGGCCATCACCGTACCGTGGGACACGCTCGTTCTATCGGTCGTCCTCTATATCGTGGTCCCGGTCATCATCGCGCAGGTTCTGAGAGGTCGACTAACGGTTGACGGCACGACCAGGGCGCTGGACGTCATGCTGGGGAAGCTGCAGCCGCTTTCGCTTGTCGCGCTGCTGGCGACGCTCGTCCTCCTCTTCGGCTTCCAGGGTGAGCAGATCATCGCCCAGCCGACGATCATCGCGCTGCTGGCCGTCCCCATCCTCATCCAGGTCTATTTCAACTCGGGGCTGGCCTATGTCTTGAACCGGATGTCGGGCGAGCGCCATTGCGTCGCCGGACCTTCGGCACTGATCGGGGCCAGCAATTTCTTCGAACTCGCGGTCGCGGCCGCAATCAGCCTGTTCGGCTTCCAGTCCGGTGCAGCGCTGGCGACGGTCGTCGGCGTGCTCATCGAGGTTCCCGTGATGCTCACGGTCGTCTGGGCCGTGAACCGCACCAAGGGCTGGTACGAGGCAGCACCCGCCGTTTCCCGGAACACCATCACCGAAAGGACATGACAATGGACGTCACCATCTATCATAACCCGGCCTGCGGCACGTCCCGCAACACGCTGGAGATGATCCGCGCAGCCGGGATCGAACCGACCGTCATCGATTATCTCCAGTCTCCGCCTTCGCCCGAGGAACTGGCAAGGATGATCTCCGACGCCGGGCTGACCGTTCGGCAGGCGATCCGCGAGAAAGGTACGCCTTACGTGGAGCTGGGTCTCGACGATCCGAAGTTGACGGACGGCCAGTTGCTCGATGCCATGCTCAAGGATCCGATCCTCATTAACCGGCCGTTCGTCGTCTCGCCGCTCGGCACAAGGCTCGCGCGCCCCTCGGAGGTCGTTCTCGACATCCTGCCGGATGCCTTCAAGGGAGCCTTCTTCAAGGAAGACGGCGAGCAGGTCCTCGATCAGGAGGGAAAGCGCATTGTCTGAGACCTTTCCCGCATTGCAGTCGCCGCATCTTCGCCAGCCTGACCTCGACGCGTTGCGTCCCGCCTTTTCGACGCACAAGCCGCGCATCCTGATCCTCTACGGCTCGCTCAGGGAGGTGTCGTACAGCCGGCTGCTCGCGCACGAAGCCAGACGACTTCTCGAGAGTTCGGGGTGCGAGGTGCGTATGTTCGATCCGAGAGGATTGCCGCTTCCCGACGCGGCTCCGACCAGCCATCCGAAAGTGCAGGAACTGCGCGAGCTGTCGCAATGGTCGGAGGGACAGGTCTGGGTCAGCCCCGAGCGCCATGGCGCAATGACGGGCATCATGAAGGCCCAGATCGACTGGATTCCCCTGTCGCTCGGATCGATCCGCCCGACGCAGGGAAAGACGCTGGCGATCATGGAGGTTTCCGGGGGTAGCCAGTCCTTCAACGCTCTGAACCAGATGCGCGTGCTCGGCCGTTGGATGCGGATGATCACGATACCGAACCAGTCGTCCGTCGCCAAGGCCTACCAGGAGTTCGATGCGGACGGCAGGATGAAGCCGTCTTCCTACTACGACCGCGTCGTGGACGTGTGCGAAGAGCTGGTCAAGTTCACGCTGCTGACGAGGGACGCTTCCGCCTACCTGACCGACCGCTACAGCGAGCGGAAGGAAAACGCTGCCGAACTTGAAAAGCGGGTGTCGTTGAGGTCGATTTAGTCACTCAGTCTTCGTGGGGCTGCGCGTAGAGACGGCCACTGCGACGAATGCAGCGATACCGAGCGCACCAAGCATGGCATTGACGAACAGCGCCGCAGCGATGCCGAGATTCTCCATCGCCGTGGCGAACGCGAAGGGGGCGGCGGCACCTACCGCCAGTCTGGCCGCAGCCATCTTTCCTGTAATCGCTCCGTAGCCTGCGGACCCGAACAGATAGAGTGGTAGGCTCCCTTGAGCGATGCTGTTGATTCCGGACCCAAGGCCAAGACAGACGGCGAAAGCCACCGCGCCTGGCAACCAATCACCCGACACCCCGAGTAATACCGCACCGAGGACCATGAGCGCCGCAGAGACGATCGCAAGCGCGGGCGGCGACAGGCCCTTTCCGAAGGCCATGTTGATCAGGCGGCTCATGACCTGTGCCGGGCCGAACAGCGATCCGATCACGACCGCCGCACTGCCAAGTCCGATCGCGCCCAGCATCGGCACCATGTGGGCGAGTATTGCCGCGAGAGTGAACCCCGAAAGCGAGAAGGCAATGGAGACCAGCAACATCCCGCGGCGGCGCGCTTGCGGCTCAAGTGCGCCGACGACGACTTCGCGGGTTCTTGTCTCATCCAGTTTGGAGCCGACCTTTCCGGCACGCATGATCCAGTAGTGAAGTGGCATGCAGACGAGAAGATTGAGCGCCGCGAACAGCAGATAGATTTCCCGCCAGGACAGGTACCTGATCAGTGTCGCGGCGATCGGCCAGAAGATGGTCGAAGCAAAGCCGCCGATCAGTGTGAGATAGGTGATGCTGCGGGAGGCTGAACGGGGTTCGCTCTCGACCAGCGTCGCGAAGGCTGCCTGATACTGGACCATGCCGGAGGACACCTCCAGCAGGATGATTGCAAGGGCAAAGAACGCTACGGACGGCGACCACGCGCAAAGCGCCAGGGTGAACGCCGCAAGGGTCGAACCAACCGTCATCACCGTCGCCGCGCCGACCTTGTCCATATGTCTGCCGATGAACGGAGCGGAAAGACCTCCAATGAACAGGGAGACCGAGAAGACGGCGAAGACCCGTTCCAGGCTGATGCCCAGGTCCTTGGCCATTCCTGGCGCGAGGATGCTGAAGGAGTAATAGAGAGTGCCGTAGCCAATAATCTGCGTGACACCGAGAGCGGAGACGATGCCCGCAGGAACCTTGTTCGTATGCAATGACGTATTCCTCGGCGGTCTACGCTTCGCTTGGGCAGCAACGAGCGGATCGCTCGACCGAGCCGCGGATTTCGGGATGTCCTGCGCAGCAGTCCTCCATCAGGAACGTCACCAGGTCAGCCAGCGTGTCATAACTTGCGCTGTAAACGATCGAACGCGACTCGCGGCGCTGGGAGATGAGGCCGGAGCGTTCGAGTTCCTTGAGGTGAAACGAGACGTTCGATGGAGAAACGCCCATGCGCTCCGCAATCGCACCTGCGGCCAGGCCCTCAGGGCCGGCGACGACCAGCGTTCTTACGATGGCGAGCCGGGTCTCCTGGGAAAGTGCCGCAAAGGACGCGAGGGCTTGACGATCATCCATATTTCAATAATCCTTTAATCATTGAAATCGAGGATAGACGCAAATGAGCAGGATCGACAATAGCCATTCCAACAAAACTGACATCTCGCTCGGAGAGTTGCTTGAAAGGATCGCTGACGCCGCGGACCTCCCACTGGTGTTCGCCTACGACGGAAAGCCCGTAAAGGCCGGCTACCATGTAACTGAGGTCAAGGCTGGCCAGTTCTCCGCGCTCGATTGCGGCGCTAACCCGGAGGCTTGGTCTGAAATCTTCGTGCAGTTGTGGGACATCGAAGAGGGCGAACGGACCCATATGACGGCCGGCAAATTTTCGGCCATTGTCCGCAAGGTTTCCGAGCACGTCCGTCTTGACGGTTCCGCCAAGCTGACCTTCGAAGTGAGCGATGGAGTCCGCCCGATGCAGTTGTTCTGCGCAAACGATCCTGTCGCGGAAGACGGTGCTCTCCACGTCAGTTTGACGCCCCGCCCCGCGAGCTGCAAGCCTCGAGACCGGTGGCTGGCTGAACACGCGTCCAATGAAAAGCGGTGCTGCGCCTAGTGGGTCAAGGCATATTCGCGAAGGGTCGGATGATTCAATCTCTGCTCTTGATGGAGGCGCCGGCCATCACCTGCACGGCCGTTTCCCCCATGCGGTAACCGCCAGCGCTCACCTCGCACGCCGTTTCCAATTCGAAGATAAGAACCGGAGTTTGGCGCCCGGCAAGCTCACATATCCCTTTCATCAGGTCATCGAGCGGTTTCGATGGTCGCCCGATTTTGAAAAGAGGATATCTCCATGAGCAACGAAGAAGACAACAAGGCCGTCGTCGTTCGCTGGTTCACCGAATTCTGGGGCAAGGACGCCAATCTTGCTGTTATCGATGAGATCGCGGCGCCCGATATGCTCCTGCAATATTCCCTGCACGAACCGCGCCGTGGCCGCGAAGACATCAAGGCGTTCATGACCGACTTTCGCGCCGCGTTCCCCGATCTCAACTTCTGGGGCACCGCTGACTTGATTGCCGAGGGCGACTATGTGGTCGGCCAGTGGGAAGGCGGCGGCACCCACACCGGTCCGGCTTTCGACGACTTCTTGCTCGGCGGCGTACCTGCGGCGACCGGCCGCAAGATGCACTTTACCGGCAAGACTGTTCTGAAGGTGGTCGACGGCATGATCGTCGAAGAGCATGGCCTCGACGACGGTCTGACCGCGATGATGCAGCTTGGGCTGATCCGGAAGGCCTGATCGAAGCCATCGAGGCTCGCACAGCTCCCCGTGCGAGCCTCGATGGCATGTTTCATCGCCCCGCTCGAAGCTACGCGTGCGGCCTAGCCTCAAAACGCTCTCCTGCTCGCGCTGGTTGCCTGTGCACTGAAGGTGCGTGCCCCCGGGAACCCGGCGACCCGTCGACCCCCTGCGCAAGATTCGGGTGGGTTTTGTTCGATTCGAGAACAAGGATCGGAGTGTGACCAGACGGTCCGGAGGCACGATCGAGCCAGAACAGATCCGAGTAGAAGACCATGGACATGAACATCCGGCCCGCACCAACCCTTCACACCTCACCTCCTTTCATGGGGGACGACCCCCGCTGGGCGCGGATCGTAGCTCGCGACAAGTCTGCCGACGGTCGTTTCTGGTATTCCGTCTCGACAACTGGCATCTATTGCAGGCCCTCCTGCCCGTCACGCACGGCAAACCCGAAGAACGTCGCGCTGCACGATACGCTCGAAAGCGCACGGGCAACCGGTTTTCGTCCGTGCCGACGTTGCAACCCCGACGGCCCTTCGCTCGAATGCGAGAATGCCGCGCTAATCGCTAAGGCCTGCCGCATCATCGAGGAAAGCGAGGAGGAACCGTCGCTGGAAGAGTTGGCGGCTACTGTCGACCGCAGTCCGAGCTATTTCCATCGTATGTTCAAGACGTCGACGGGGCTAACCCCGAAGGCCTATGCCACCGGCCACCGCGCGAAGAAAGTGCGTGCGGGCCTCGAAACCGGCACGAGCGTCACCGAGGCGATGTATGACGCCGGCTTCAATTCCAGCGGCCGCTTCTACGAAAAGTCGACCGGTATGCTCGGCATGACGCCGACACAGTACCGTGCGGGTGGCGCCAACGAGGAGATCAAGTTTGCGGTCGGCCAGTCCTATCTCGGCGCAATCCTCGTGGCGTCCAGCACGAAAGGCGTCGCGTCGATCCTACTCGGAGACGATCCGGACGAGCTGGTTCGCGATCTTCAGGATCGTTTTCCGAAGGCGCGCCTGATCGGCATGGACCGCGAATACGAGGCTCTGATCGCCCGCGTTTGTGGCTTCGTCGAAAACCCCAGCGTTGGCCTCGATCTGCCGCTCGACGTCCGCGGCACGGCGTTCCAGCGCCGGGTATGGCAGGTCCTGCAGGAGATCCCTGTCGGCGCGCGTGTGTCCTATTTGAAATCGCCCGACGTATCGGATCGCCGAGCGCCACGCGGGCAGTCGCCGGAGCATGCGCCGCAAACAATATCGCAGTCGCCATTCCCTGCCATCGCGTTGTGCGCAACGACGGCGCGCTTTCCGGTTATGCCTGGGGCGTCGAACGCAAGCGTGCCCTGCTCGATCGGGAATCGCCTCAGACCGCATGACGTCACGGCCGCAACCGCCGCTCCGCCGCGGCCACATCCTGACCACCTACAACCGGCCGCGCTTCGCGGTTGCCGACGAATGCAAGGCGTCCTTATGAATTTGCCCTCTCGCTACGATGAATCTGTTGCCTTCCTCTCCAGCCATGACGACTGGGCCAGATTGATCGAATTGGTCGGCCCTTGCCGGCACGATCCCAAGGCCGCCCGCGAACCATACGAGGCGCTCGTTCGCGCGATTGCCTACCAGCAGCTGACGGCCAAAGCTGGCGATGCCATCATTGGACGCCTCAAGAGGCTCTTCGATGATCGCGATTTTCCAAGTCCGGAAGACCTAATCGAGGCCGAGTTCAACCAGCTTCGGACCTGCGGCTTCTCGGCCAGCAAGATCGCCACCATCAAGGCGATCGCCCAGGGAACGTTGGATGGCCTGATCCCCACCCGCAACATCGCCGCCACCATGGACGACGAGGCGCTGATCGACCGCATGGTCGGCATCAAGGGCATCGGCCGTTGGACCGTCGAAATGCTGCTGATGTATTCTCTGGAGCGGATGGATATCCTGCCCGTCGATGACTTCGGTGTCCGCGAAGGCTACCGCGTCCTCAAATCGCTGCCTGAGCAACCGAAACCGAAACAGTTGCGCGAGCTCTCGAAGGCCTGGTCGCCCCATCGCACGGTCGCGGCCTGGTATCGGTGGCGCATCCCGCGCGAGCGCGGAAACGTGTTGAAGTAAATACGGCTCCGGAAAGTACATCATGCCCCTTCAAAACCGCGTCACGCCCTTCGGTGATATCGTCGCCATTACTCAGCGCGGGCTGTTTACCGGCAATCGCGGCATCATCCACGATCCGGCAACGAAGACATTGCTGGCCAGGCGCTGGGCAACAAAAACCTGGCTCGTCTGCGCCTGCGAATTCAAGGGTTGGCGCCGGGACGTGATGGCGCGCCGGAGCTGGACGGAGCTGTTTTTCCTCGACGAGGCCGTGGCGTTCGCCGCCGGCCATCGTCCCTGCTTCCTCTGCCGGCGCGAAGCCGCGGAACGCTTCCGGGCCTGCTGGGCGTCGGCGAAGAAAGAGGCGCCTCCTTCGGCTACACATATGGATTCCGTACTGCATGCCGAGCGCCTCGATCGCGGCCACAAGCGCTTGCATCCGATCGCCCTTCTGTTGTCCGACCTGCCTGACGGCGCGGTCGTTGTGTCCAAGGATGAGGCTTACACGCTGCGCGCCGGCCTCGCGTATCGCTGGGCCAATGACGGCTACGACAGGCCCAAAATCCTCCACGACGCCGATTGGCTTCTGACACCACCATCGACGGTCATGGCGCTCCTTGCAGGCTACCGGCCCGCCTTTCACCCATCGATCATCACCATACGCATTAGGCCCGAAGATGCCCGATCTGTTTGACATGCTTGCCCCCGCCGATCCCGCAACCGAGATCATGGCGG
Source organism: Sinorhizobium sp. NFACC03 (assembly GCF_900103435.1). Lineage (NCBI taxonomy): Bacteria > Pseudomonadati > Pseudomonadota > Alphaproteobacteria > Hyphomicrobiales > Rhizobiaceae > Sinorhizobium > Sinorhizobium sp. NFACC03. Next base: position 9,280 of record NZ_FMXF01000004.1, on the reverse strand, counting down.
AGGGGGCCATGCTGCTTCGCGGCGCAGCACTTCCCTATGAAAAGGATCTGCTCGCCGCGCTCGGCCACATCACCAGCCAGTCGCCATTCCGACATATGGTCACACCGGGCGGCTTCACCATGTCGGTGGCGATGACGAATTGCGGCACGGCCGGCTGGGTCACGGATCGTACCGGCTATCGATACGATCGCAACGATCCGGAAACAGGCCGTCCCTGGCCGGCCATGCCGGAATGCTTCCTCGATCTGGCTGTCGAGGCGGCGACACGGGCGGGCTATCCGGACTTCCGCCCTGACGCCTGCCTGATCAACCGCTACGAGCCGGGCGCCCGCCTCTCGCTGCACCAGGACAGAAACGAACGCGACTTCGCCAATCCGATCGTGTCGGTCTCGCTCGGCCTGCCGGCGACTTTCCAGTTCGGCGGCCTGAAGCGGAATGATCCTGTGAAGAAGTACGCGCTGCGGCATGGCGACGTGGCGGTCTGGGGCGGCCCGTCGCGGCTCTTCTATCACAGCGTGCCCGAATTGAAGGATGGCGTCCATGAGACTGTCGGACGGATGCGCATCAATCTCACTTTCCGGGGAGCGTTATAGCTCATCTTTCTTCAGTTTGATGACAACAAACCGCCAGAACGAACCCATGGCCAAGTGTGTCGTTAGTCGGAAAGTCGATATGCGATTTTCGGATTTTCGCGATCCGACGCGCAACGGCTAAGACAAGGAACTGACGCTGATGTTTTCGCGGGGCGGATTCGACGCCAAGGCAAGCCGGCGCAAACTGCCCGGAACCCAGGACGCGATTGACATGCTCGCTACTCCAGGCGACCCGGATAAGGCGCTGGTGATGAAGTATGTCGGCCAACTCGTGGCCGCCGGCTATGCCGAGCTGGAGATGTGCGACCACGGCGAGGTCGAAGCCCGCCTCACCTCCGGCGAGACCTATCTTCTCGCAGAAACCACCATCCTCAGACTCGCCTGATCGGCCGTGCCCGGCATTCTTCATTCTCTTGCATCAGCGCGAGCAGAGTTTCGATTTGAAAGCAAGGATCGGAGTTCGGCAGCATGACCGGAAAAGTAGTCTCGATCGTGAGGACAGAACAAGGAGCTACGACGATGAACCTCATTATCAAGACTGACGCGCTGCGGTTGCAATCGCCGCAGAATTCCCCTTCGACGGCCGCCGCCGTTCTCTCCTACGCGGTCGCCGACTGCGAACTCGGCAAGGTGCTGGTCGCGCGCAGCGCCAAGGGCGTATGCGCGATCCTGCTCGGCGACAACGCCGAAGAGCTGGAGGCGGATCTTGCCGATCGCTTCCCGCACTCCACGCTAATCGCGCGCGAAACTATGGTGAAGAACGAGGTTGCGAAAGTCCTGCGCTTTATCGCCAAGCCTTCCGGCGGCCTTCAGCTGACGCTCGACATGCGCGGCACGCCGTTTCAGCGCCACGTCTGGGAAAAGCTGAAGGCCATCGCCGTCGGCCGGACGGTGAGCTACACCGAACTCGCCAAGTGGATTGGTCCGCTCGCGAACCCGCGCGCCGTCGCCGGCGCCTGCGCCGCCAACCCCATTGCGCTCGCCATTCCGTGCCACCGGGTCGTGCGCACCGACGGCGACCTCGCCAGCTATCGCTGGGGCCTTGAGCGCAAACGCACCCTCATAGAGAAGGAAGCCACGGTGTGAACAAGACTGCGATCAACATGGTACCGGCCTCTGCGGATGCGTCCGCGGCGGCACGGATTGCTGCCTATGACTGGAAGGCGCTCGCCTGCGAGCTCGACGGCTTCGGCTGCGCTGTCCTTCCCCAACTTCTAACACCCGAGGAATGCAGCAGCGTCGCGTCGCTCTACGCCGACGAAAGCCATTTCCGCAGCCATATCATCATGGCGCGGCACGGCTTCGGAAAAGGCGAGTATCGCTATTTCAAATATCCGCTGCCCGATCTCATCGGCGGCATGCGCACCGCGCTCTACCCGCGCCTTGCCGGTGTCGCCAACGTGTGGAACGAACGGATGGGACTGGACCAGAGGTTCCCCTGCGAGCATGCCGCATTCCTCAAGCAATGCCACGATGCCGGCCAGACCCGGCCGACGCCGCTGCTGCTGCAATATGTTGCCGGCGACTTCAACTGCCTTCACCAGGACCTTTACGGCGATCTCGCTTTCCCGATCCAGGTGGCGATCCTGCTCTCCGAGCCGGGCCGCGACTTCACGGGTGGCGAATTTGCACTGACCGAACAGCGGCCGCGTATGCAAAGCCTCGTCGAGGTCGTGCCGCTCAGACAGGGCGACGCCGTCGCCTTCGCCGTCCACAATCGTCCGGTCCAGGGAACGAAGGGAAACTACCGCGTGAACCTGCGCCACGGTGTCAGCCGCGTCCGATCCGGCATGCGTCACACCGTCGGGATCATTTTCCACGACGCGCGATGAGCCCGCGATGCCGGCGCCGCAGTTTTCGCAGCGCCGGCCGCCCTTCTGGAGCCCCTGGCCTGCAGCCAGAGCGGATCGCCGCAACTACCAGGATAAAGCGCGTAGAGCCGCGCCCAATCCTCATACGCACCGTTGGCGCGCAGGCAGGCAATCGCCTCGGCGGCGTGCCAGATGCAAGGCACCCGCCGCAGCCAGACATTGTCTTTCCCTGCCCGATAGAGCCATAGGAGCGAAGCGGCCATCATTTGCCTGACATCAGGCATCGCGCGATAGTCGGCCCGCCATCGCTCCATGCCGTGCGGGTTCACTTCGTCTCGATGATAGTCGTAGCCGGTCGGCCCCATCGCATGATGGTAGGGCGCGTGCCCGTCATCGCGAAACAGAGCCCCAAGCTCGTAGAGCGCGATCACATGGCGCAAATGATGGTCGAACGGCTTCGACGCACCCGCCACGGGCAGCTCAAGCCGCGCCCCCACCAGCCGCGTCAACCTGTAGCCTGGGAATTGCCGACGGGCCGCATCTACGGAATCGATCGACAGCCTGATGACCTGCAGCGGCTCGGCGATACGCCCGCACGGCGAGACTGCGGAACGAGCATCCGACATCTCATTCCCCCACGACGCGCTGCTCGCGTGCCAGCAGAGCACGCTTGCGTCGGACGCCCCATCGATAGCCGGAAATCGAACCATCCTTCTTGATGACGCGATGGCACGGCACGATCACGGCGATCGGGTTCGTGGCGATCGCAGCTGTTGCATCCCGCGGATCACGCGAACCGAGCTTGGCCGCGAGCGCCCCATAATTCGTGGTCTGGCCAGCAGGAATTTCCCGCAACATGAGCCAGACCTGGACCTCATACAACGTCCCGCGCAGATCGAGTGGCAGATCGCAAACCTTGGCCGGATCGTCGATCGCGCCGGCCACGGTTTCGATCACGCCGGCAAGTTCCTGCTGGGCGCGTTCAAGCTCAGCTTCCGCAAAACGAATACTCAATGCATCCTCCATCGCAGTGCGCATCGAGCTGAATTCAAGCGCCACAATCCCCTTGTTCGACATGGCGACAACAAAGTCGCCAAGGGAATTGGCGCCCCATGCAAATCGAATAGTTTCACGCATCGTCTTACCTTCTTCATTCGTTGTGAAACGAGTCTAGAAGCTGATGCGTTGCGCCACTCTCCGGTCCTTGCTTTCAAATCGAAATGCTGGTCGTCAGCGTCTCGTCCCGTGTGAACGGCCAATTTCGATTTGAAAGCAATATTCGGAGCGCATGTGCCCGAGCGGCAGCCGTATCGTCGTTGGCAAATCCGACGGAGCTGCAAGTGGACGCCTCTCATATCCACCATGCGCAGGAGCTTGGTTGGCAACAAATCGCCGCCGCCCGCCGTCAGCGTGAAAACGGCGCGCGGCACTCCGGGGCTATTCCACGACGCTGAGGACCATCAACGCGGTCTGAAGAGTCCGCTTCAAATCACAACGGAGGGACCAGCCATGATGACATTGCTGCGAGGTTTTGCATTCCATCGCCTCAGCGAGGCGACGGTCTGCGTCCGGAATTACTCCGGATGATCACGCCGTCACCGGCTTTGTCCGGGGACAAGCGTATGGGCAGTGCGGCGATCGGCGAGGACACCGGCGGCAGGCCCGCCGATGAGATGGAACAGCCCACTCGATCTGCCGAGGTCGTGCCTATGCTCCTGCGAAAGCGCGGCAATATTCGCTAGACTGCGCGAAGGATAGACGTTTCTTCGAACCCCAGAATATTGGTGCCGCGCCTTCAGGCCGCCTTGCCGCGGCCAATCGCCTGGACCTTGTCCCAGATCCGCTCGGGCCGGGGGATCTCGAGGTCGAAAACGGTCTCAAACGTGTCCGCGAGATGGTCCGCGCTTGTGATGCGATGTTCGCGAACGCTGCCCGGCGTGACCGTGCGCAAGCGATCATTCTGTAGGGCGACATAACCGTCCGCGGTATGACGCAGCACTGCCAGCGCGTTTGTGAATGGCGACCCGGGGTCCCGCATCAACCACGAATGCGTGGCGGCCATGGCGGCCTCGCAGCTGTAATCGGCGCGGAAATCGAAGCTGTGTGCGATGCCGTGCACATGGTTGTTGAAGCGCAACCAGCCGTCCTCCGCCGGCATGATCGAAAAATTGAAACCGCGCTGGCTGAACGGTCCGACAGCAATCGGCACAGGTTCGACGATGGCGTCGGCCACGCCGACCTCGGCAAGATAGGGGCGGTCGAGATTGACACGCAGGGTCAGATGATTGCCGATGGAGATGTTGCCCAGCCTTTCGCGGTCGACGGCACCGCAAAGACGGGTTACCCGGAAACCGAGCGCGTCAAGTGCTGCGCCGAAGAGACCGTTCATCTCGTAACACCAGCCGCCGCGCCTGCCCTCCACCATCTTCGCGAAGGCGGATGCCGGGGAGACCGAGGACGGCCATCCCATGAAGGCATCCAGCGCCTCCCATGTGAAGGTCATGAGGTGAGCGCGGTGAAGTTTCGACAGGCTTTGAAGGTCGGGAGAAACTGGCCGGTCGACCCGGATCCTTGCGAGATAGGCGTCCAACTGGCCGGCGGTCAGGCTCATTCCGAATTCGTGTGAAGGCGCGTGTGTCATCCTTCGGTCTCCTTTCGATGGACCGTTGTCGAGGTAGTCGGCACTGTGTTTGGGCGTCTGTCGCCGGATCAGGCGACCTTGAGACTGCGCTCAGGCAGGAAGGTCAGGCCGAAACCCATCGCGATTGAGGCGATCTCCTCGGGCGTTTCGGGCTTGCAGAGGTCGATGATCGGAAAGAAGTTCTCGAACCCGCCCGGCGTCACGACGACCATGAGGCGGCCTTCCGTTTCTCCGATGTTCCGGAAGCGATGCGGCACGCCGCGCGGCAGTGCGATACAGCCGCCCTCTGCGAGCTCGACATAGTCGCCGCCACACCAGAAGCCAAAGCAACCGGACAGGACACGGAAGAACTCGTCCTCGCGCTCGTGCACGTGAAGCGGCGAGCCTTCCCCGGGCGGCACGATGGCCTCGAGCATGCCCAGCGCGCCGCCTGTGTTGTCGGCCATCATGCGTATCACGTGGTTGCCGAACGCCGCTGCCGGCATTCCATGTCCCGGCGGCGATACCGCCGCGTAAGTGAATGTCTTCATGTCGGGTCTCCTTCTGCTTGAGGACACCCATCGATTACTTTGTGCTTCGTCTCATGATAAGAGCGATGAATTGACATCATTGAACGGATAATCGCGCTCATGAAATCGCTGGATCCGCTTGACGGGATTGCCGCCTTTCTGACGGTTTCCACCCATCTCAGCTTCACCAAGGCTGCGGACGAACTGGGCATGTCGCGCGCGACGGTGGGAGCCCAGGTCAGGCAGCTCGAGGATCGCCTCGGCATCCGCCTCTTTCAGAGATCGACGCGCAAGATCGTTCTTACCGAGGCGGGCGCCGCTTACCGTGAAGCCCTTTCGGGTATCCTGCCGCAGATAAGGGAGGCGGAGCGGACGGCAACCTCGTTCCAGAAGGAAGCCGTCGGACGGTTGCGGGTGTCGGCGCCGCCCGATCTCGGGCATCTGGTGATCGTGCCGGCAGTTTCGGAGTTCCTCAGGCTCAACCCGGCCGTGTCCATCGAACTGGACCTGTCGCATCGGGCCGTAAACCTGGTCGAGAATGGCTTCGACCTTGCAATCCGAGGACGCCTCGAAGTCGACATCAATCTCATCACTCGGCAACTGGCGACATCGTCACTCGTGATTTCCGCGTCACCCGCCTATCTAGCCGAGCATGGTGCGCCGAAGACGCCGCACGACCTGGCACACCACTTCTGCCTACACTTCGCCGAATTACGATGGGGGCGGATCTGGCCGTTCAGAAGGAACGATGAGGAGTTTCGCATTCCCATCGTGCCCCGGCTGGAGCTTAATCACAGCCTTGGCCTGCGCGACGCCGCCTTGCTGGGAGTCGGTATCGTCCTCCTGCCCGACTTTATCGTTGGCGAAGACCTCAGGCAGGGCCGGTTGGTACGTCTCCTCCCCGATTGGCATATCAGCACGATACAGTTGCAAGCGGTCTATCCGGCCAATCGCCATATCGCGGTAAAGGTCCGACGCTTCGTCTCGTTCCTGGCAGGCAAACTGCGAACATAGACGAGGCGAAAGACGTCGGAGCCGATCTCGACAATTCTCGTTGAACGCGCGTTCAATCGGTCTTCGCGTTGCACGTTGGCCCAGCCTGGAATACAGTCCGGGCGCAGAACCTGCTTCTGCAAGATCGTTCCTTAAATGTCGCCAAGGGATTGTCCTTGAACTTAAATAGCAAAGACATGGCATGCGTGGGCGTCTGCTTCGGAACGCCTGAGGCCCCATGCTTGACCACTGTACCAATCCGCGACGCGACCTTTTCCGTGACCAGTATTTGCCGGGAACCCAGGGCCGATGAAGCAAGGGCCGATGAAGCAAACGACGTTCGGCTCCCTGTCTCCGAGTCCTATTTCCTCATGCTCTATCTGGAGGACGCCGAACACGCCGACATTCGGGCGGATGGCTCCTGCACTAAGGTTCGCCACTTCGCGCGCGGTACGATCTGCCTCGTGGATCTCGCGGACGGGGCTGCCATTCGCCTCAACAGTCGGCTGCGCTCGCTGGCCTTTGTGCTACCCAAGGCCCTTTTCAGCGAGACTGCGGAGCTATCGCCGGAAATCGGACGACGACGCCTGATCTGCCGTCGCGGCGAACCGGATTCGGTGCTTCGCAATCTCGGTACCGCGCTGCTTGCATTTTTTGCCGGCACCGGAACGGCGCCGGCGCCCCTGCGACCCGTAGCGGTCGCCATCTGCGCCCACCTCCTGCACCGTTATGGCGAGCCGATCGAGGAAAGCGTTGGCAAGGTGCAAGGGGCTCTTATGCGGGAGGAACCCGGAACCACTCCACTGCCAATCGCCACGCAAATCGGCAGGGCGAAATCACACCTTGCCATCCATGCCCTCTCGCTGGAGGACGTTGCGCATGCGTGCGGATTCGACGACCTCGGACATTTTGAGAGGGTATTTGTCGGTGAAACTGGCGTTACGCCTTCAGTTTGGCGGCGGCGAGGCCTCCATTAGTCCAATTGCTTGAACGAAGAAAGTTGGGCAATCTTTCGTTCGCCTGTTAGTTGGGAGTGCACGATGTACAGGGAGTCCGCCCCAGAAAAGCCCCAGGAGCCGGACCCCATACGCCGAGCGATCATCGATGCGTCTCCCATCTCCATAATGCGGTTGAAGTCCGATCGGGAAGACTTGGCACCAAGCCCGGCCAACGCACGCGAGGACGCCTTCAGCATTATCACGCAATTGCGCGACTTTCGGTTACATCGGCTTTGGCGTGGTAAGTCGCTGATTTTCGAAGGCGGCCATCCCGAGGGGGCGCTTGCCATCACGGACCTGCGCGAGGAATGGCGCTGCCATCATCTATCGCCCTTCGACAACGTGCGCTTCCGGATTCCCTTTCGGCATGTGCGCAACTTCGCAACCGAAATCGGGCGGCCCGACCTCATGGGCTTCGAATGCCCTCCTGGTACAGTCGACACCGTCATTCTCGGCCTCGCCCACGCGCTGCTGCCCGCGCTGGAGCGGCCAAAACAGGCCAGTCGGCTATTCATCGATCAAGTCACGCTCGCCATCATGACACATCTCGTGCAGAAATACGGCGGGTTGTATTTTCCGGGCGAGCGCAAGGGCACACTGGCTCCCTGGCAGGAAAAGCGCGCGTTGGAGTACCTGGCCTCGCAGCTCGACGGGCACCTATCGATGATGGAGCTCGCGAAAAGCTGCGAGCTGTCTCGAAGCTACTTTATACAAGCCTTCAAGGCGAGCTTCGGCCGCACACCACTACGCTGGCTTACCGAATACCGCATAGCCCGTGCCAAGGAATTGCTGCTCCAGGATCTGCCAATCGCCGAAATCGCCATTCGCTGTGGCTTTGCCGACCAAAGCCATCTGACCAGAAGCTTTTCCCTGATAGCGGGCATCACGCCTGCTCGTTTCCGGCGTGACCGGCGCACCTGAATCGGCCAAACGGGAGCGACCGTTGGCTGCATGAAGGTAAGCACGATGAACAAGCCTCCGCCCCCGGCTCAACCTTGGCGGCGCAACCAGCGATAAGTTCAGGGAAAAACGTCCGGACCGTCCACAGAGTTAGATTTCGCTGCTTAAACGTGAGAATCTTCAAAAGGCAGACATTCCCGACAAGAAACTGCAGTGGAATAAAAGCAATATTGGAGAAACAGTCCCGCAACCGGCAACTGATCTGGGAGAAGCCGATGATCCTGGCAGCTACGCCACCGTCCCGCAGCCTTCTGATCTCACCTACCTTAGCGCCGTCTGCCCGCTCGACAGCCAGTTCGTTGATCGCGTGACCTTGCGGGCAGCTTGGCGCGCCCCTTCGCAGGTATTTTACCCGCTCCTTCCCCTGACATTGGCGCCGTCATCTGCTGCGCGGCGGCATGTCGATCCTGCCATCTTCCTTCTGGGCTCCGCGACCACGTCAAGCGCAGGTATTCGGGCGCCGGGCAGCAACTCCATAGATAGGAACCAGCATAATGCCTACACGGCGCAATTTTCTCGGCGCAACCGCTGCCGCCCTAGCCTTGGGCAGGGCAACCGCGACACACGCCCAACAGACTGGAGACACCTCGATGACGCCCGACCTGATCCTGCACAACGGCCTTGTCACCACGCTCGACCGCAGCAACCCGACGGCAAGCGCCGTTGCCATCAAGGACGGAAAGTTCCTGGCCGTCGGCGACGACCGGACGATCATGGCGCTGGCCGGCCCGGGCACCAAGGTGATCGACCTCAAGGGCAAGCGCGTGCTGCCGGG